>JBHEMC010000021.1:0-54530 GCA_046262775.1 Pyrinomonadaceae bacterium
GATTAACCCCGACGCGAAGGAGTCTCCCCCGCCGACCCGATCTATAATCTCGAGATTCTCACGAGTTCTCGCTTGAAAGAACTCTCCGAACGAATAGCACACCGCTCCCCAGTCGTTGATCGTCGCACTCTTTGCGTTTCTTAGCGTTGTCGCGACAATCTTGAAATTTTGAAACTCAGTCGTTGCCCGCTTGATCATCTCACAGAAGTTTTCCACATCTAGTTGCGAATGACCGTCATCGATTCCTTCCACTGGAAAACCAAGACACGCAGTGAAGTCCTCTTCGTTCCCGATCATTACATCCACCAGTGGGGCTAGCTCTCGATTGACTTCCTGCGCTCGCATCTTGCCGCCAATCGATTTCCAAAGCGACTCCCGATAATTGAGATCATAGGAGATAATCGTTCCGTGTCGCTTCGCAACTTCCATTGCTTCTTTTGCGACAAGACACGTAGTTTCGGAAAGAGCAGTAAAAATTCCTCCCGTGTGAAACCAGCGCGCACCTTCAGACCCAAAGATTCGTTCCCAATCAAATTCACCGAGCTTTACCTGTGAAATGGCAGTATGACCACGATCGGAACAACCGAGGGCGGCGCGCATTCCAAAACCCCGTTCTGTGAAATTCAACCCGTTGCGCACCCAGCGCCCGATGCCATCGTATTCAATCCAGTGAATATGGGATTGGTCCACGCCACCCTGGTAAATCAAATCCTCGATTAAGCGTCCGATTGGATTATCGGCAAGCGCTGTCACAATGGCAGTATTTAAGCCGAAGCATCGCTTTAGAGCTCGCGCCACGTTGTATTCACCGCCGCCTTCCCAAGTCTGAAAGCTGCGTGTTGTCGAAATGCGTCCTTCACCAGGATCGAGGCGCAACATGACTTCGCCAAGACTTACTAGGTCCCAGCGACATTTCTGTCGTGGTTTGATGGTTAACGAAGCACTCATCAAGCTCAATTTAAAGTACGGATTTTCCAGTGGCGTGCGTGTGATTATTGATTTACGCCACTCGCTAAAAACCCTCCATCCACAACAATGACTTCGCCCGTTACAAAACTAGCTGCATCTGAAGCGAGAAAAACAGCAGCGCCCGCCAACTCCCCTACTTTGCCGAATCTTTTCATAGGCGTGCGCAAAAGGAATTCGCGCCCACGTTCAGTTTCATCCAGGAGTTTCTGATTGAGCGCTGTGCGAAAAACGCCCGGAGCAATCGCGTTGACACAGACACCGTGGGGCGCCCATTCAATGGCCAGAGACTTGGTGAGTGATGCGACTGCTGCTTTACTCGCTGAGTACGCGGCGACTTCAAATAAGGCCACGAAGGTTGAGAGTGACGCAATGTTGATGATCCTTCCGTAACCGCGCTGGATCATAAGTCGGCCGAAGGTACGGCAAGCTCTCAGGGTGCCGTTGAGATTAATATCAAAAATGTCGTTCCAGTCTTCGTCGGTGAAATTTATGGTAGGACCGCGCTTCGTGCGACCGGCACAATTTACGAGGATGTCGACCTTTCCAAACGCTGCGACTGTCCGATCTCGCAAATTATCGAGTGTAGTTGAATCTGAAACGTCAGAAGTGAGCCGGAGCGTACGCCGGCCGCGGTCCTCAATTTCTTGAGCAGTGGCTGCAACTTGTTCAGGGCGTCGGGAGGTGGGGACAACGTCGGCACCAGCTTCAGCGAGTCCGTGCGCAATCGCGCGACCGATGCCAGATGTACCACCGATTACAACTGCAGTTTTGCCAGTCAGATCAAGCGCGCTATATGTCATCGTTCGTCTCTTCGAGATGCTTACACAACTGCTTCACAGGTTGCGTGGCTTGAGCGCTAACCAAGAAGCAAGTCGGTTACGGGTGCTACAAACATGAGAGATTCAAATAACGTGATAATACAGCGCATTCCTCCGTACTGAAAAGACTGGAATTTAGGTCCCAGGTTCGATTCCCGTAGACTGTCATGATGTCCACGAAACGTGCAACGTGGAGATCGCAGCAAGAGCAGCGTGCGATGAGCTCCCAGGGTTCCGTCTTCGTGCGTCATATTCTGGAGCCCTACGCAAACTTATTTGGCGAACGCACCGCGGGTTGGGACTCTGGTACGCAAGAGCTATGGACAGTTTCGCCAGTGATGCTTCTTCTGGTCACTGTGCCAACGCCTGGCGTCTGTTCAGCCGAGAATTGGCGATCCGGACGAACGTTCACGACACTCACCTTTATTCTCAAGGCGAATCGCTTATCTATTTGAAAAGACAATGATAGTTATGAGGTCTTCCAACTCCAGGCGTCCGGTTCAGTCAGATTCAAAAGTAAACGCAGGAAAACATCGCACTCGCAGACTCGTCCTCACCGGCAAGTCACCGCCGTCACACCTACGCCGTCGCACTTTCAACTCCACACATAAATATGCCGCCACCCATTTCCATGGATGACGGCTAAAGTTATAAGCGCATATGGTCGTGCCTAAATCGCGCTTAAGTAGAGCATTTCGGATCCAACACCTTAGCATCCTCGGCAATTGCCATCGAACTTCCTCGTTCAATTAGTCGAGCCGCTTTATGCTCGCAGCTTGCAGTGTTCACGCATGAGTCCGCCAGTCTCAGACGCTGCACCACAATGTTGTTCACAATGTGTGATTCAATAATCTCGTCCACGTCTGCAAGCGTTACTCCTCCGTACCAAACACCATCAGGATAAACAACAACATTTGGGCCATGCTCACATTGATCAAGACAGCCGGCCTGGTTAGCCCGTACTGTTGTGCGGAGTCCAAACTCAGCGAGTCTCTTCTTAAAGCGCTTCTGCAAGGCAGCTTCCCTGTCCGGATCACAACATCCTCTCGGATGTCCTGCGATCCTATAATTTCCACATATGAAGATGTGCTTCTCGAATCCTGGCATGGTTTCGTACTCCTTAACTAAGTGCGCTCCTGTTCATTCTACGCTTTAGGACTAAATGAATAGATGGGCAGTGAGGATTGATCCTGCTCCGTGGCTTGAAAGAGAACAACGGCACGGATGAAGAATCGATGGCGCCATTTTCCGATTACACAAGGTCCTGGAATTTCGAGCGGTGTCGAAACTCAATCGCTGAAAGAACCGATCTATGACTAAGCGGCTTCTCTCTGACACACGTTCAGAACTGAATGGACTTGGCCACACCGTAAACCGCGCTCGTCGTTATAAGCGACGATTGCTCTGGGAGGCCAAGTCCCTGAAATTCATGCTTCAGCTCGGTCGCGCTTTGCAAAGGCCAGATCATGGCCGAGGATGGTGTAGTGAATCGTTTTGGAGAGAGAAGGAATGCCTTCAACTACCTTGACCCAATTCTCTCCCTCATCTTCGGTTGCATAAATTTCACCATCGGTGTTGCCTGCGTAAACAGTGCACTTTCCGTCCCAGGCTTCCAATGTCATAGCCTCAAAGTTGGCATCAAGATGTTCCGGCATCCCGCGTCCAAGGATTTCCCAACTGTTTCCTCCGTCTAAACTTCTTGCTATTCGGGGATTGGCGGACTTGGTTTCCATCCAATGAAATGGATCGGCTTCAGCTCCGGCGAGAAACATCAAGTTCTCATTACGCGGATTAAAAACTAACGGATCAGGATAGCCAATCCGCGATACACGCTCAGTAATTTCTTCCCAGGTTTCGCCTCCATTGTTACTCCGATAGAAGCCATATCCGGTGGGCAGAATCAGTTCGTTTGAATTCGACGGTTTGATAAGCAACCTGTGACAATCGTCATTAAACCCTTGTAACTCCTTCCATGTCTCTCCCCCATCCGTGCTCTTGAACAACCCGCCTTGTTCGACACAGGTGTAAATAGTGTTGGCGTTGTTCGGGTCGATAGCAACATTCTTTACGTGCGCATCGTGTGGTGGAGCGGGAAAGGTCCATTTAGAGATGCTGGGAACTGTCCTCAAAGACGAGAGCTCACGCCAGCTGTTTCCTAGATCCTCGCTTACATAAAGGTGTGCTGGTTCTGTTCCAACATACAACTTCACTCCGTCGCCATGCGTTGAACAAGTGATGCAGTACACATTCTCTGAGCCTATTCCTTGATTTCGATAGTCCCACGTCTCACCGAAGTCTTCACTAGCTGCAACTCCGCCATTATGCATAGTCGCAAAGATCGTCTTGCTCCTTGGCTCAACGGCTAAAGCAATTATGTGACGCCCCTCCAAAGCTTTTCTTTTTACCCGCCACGGGTCACCGTACCCTGTTCGATTCAGAAAGATAACTCCGTCGATGGTCGCCACCAAAAGATCATTGGATGGGGATGCGGAAGAGTAGATGGTCTGACCACCATGCGACAAACATATAGCCATGGTCTTTTCTCCTTCTGGTAAGATATTAACGGGACGAAAGCTTGCCTCAACGATCAAATACTTTCCTGACCGCTAATCGAAAATTGGCAACCCACAATCATCGGGCGAACGGCGCGAATTCATCTCGAATGCGCAGAAGTGTTTTGCGGAATGTGGGAATATCCACCCCACAGCAAAATATCTGAGCCCCTTCTTCTCGCCAACGTCTCGCATCGTCAGCAGTATCAACTAGCATCGCACTGATCTTTCCCGCAGCCTTACTTGCTCTAAGAACACGACGAGCACTGTCGATTAGTGTGGGATGAGTAAATTGGCCTGTAATTCCCAGTGACTGCGAAAGGTCAGCGAGCCCAACAAAGACAGCATCGAGTCCGGAAACCTGACAAATTTCATGGGCATTTTCAACCCCCTTTGCTGACTCGATTTGGATCATTGTCATAGTTCGGTCATTGGTTTGGGCAAACGTATCGGCGGCGCTGCCACTAAATCCATACGCGGTACCACGGCTGGAAGTACAATAACCCCTTTCACCGACAGGGGCATATTTCGCTGCTCTCACAACTCCCTCAGCCTCAGCGCACGTTTCTACCTGGGGCACGTTTACAATTCCAGCACCGACCTCCAACGCTCTCAAGATGTTAGAGGGACTCTTGTCGGGGACACGAACGAGCGATTCCATCTGCGTACTGTCGGCTGCGCGACACAGATCTTCCACGTTTGCGAAGTTAGCCCCTGTATGCTCCATATCGATCCAAACAAAATCAAATCCCGCGAGCCCAATTAATTCAACTATGGTTGGCGAAAGGCTCCGACAAATAAATCCGAGAACTGTCGTTCCCTCTTGGACTCGTTGCTTTAGCTTGTTTGCTGCGGGCATAAAAACACCTCCCCTTCTGGGGTTCGCATTTCCGAGCACGCGACTCGAATGGGTCAAAGCCTAAGAGCGTGCGCATGGGGTGCGGTCAAGTTGTCGCGCGATAGGCTACTGAGCGGCTGGGGAGTGTTCGGTGGCGGCAAGGCCCTCGCCAGGTTTCGTATAGGCTCTGCGCGGAGGACTAAAGATATCCATAATAGTAGCACCCCCTTGCCCGGTGCGTACGCCATGAGGAGCGTTCGGCGGTGTGTGCCAAAAATCTCCTTGCTCCATGTGAATCTCTTCGCCATTTTGGACCCGGACACACTCCCCTTGTAGCAAATATCCCCATTGTTCCTCTGGATGGCTGTGGACGGTTGATGTCGTATTTGGCGCTATCTCGGCTATTGAAAGCATGATGTTATCGCCGAAAAAAATCCGGGTCGTTACACCTTCCTGAAGCTTGCGTGCTAGACCATCTTCAACCGATTTGAAATACCACTTGTCCTGCATAGCCTCCTCCTTTGTCAGTTCCGATTATTTTTCAAGAAAATGAATCCATGGCCACTTGAATAAAGATATATAGCTCAGCGGGACAGAGATTCGCTATTGGCGAGGTTGTTTCAATTATCAAGGATCTTCAGGTGTCGACGCATGACCTTGCCAGTACTTGTTTTCGGCAGGTCTGCGACAAACTGAACTCGGCGCGGCACTTTGTATGCAGCAAGATGATCGCGGCAGAACGATAGAATGCTCTGCTCGTCAACGTGAGCTCCAGACTTCAACACAATATATGCTTTGGCGATCTCACCCTTCAACTCATCCGGTTGGCCGCCGACCGCGACCATGGCTACAGCAGGATGCGCTGCAATCACTCGCTCCAGCTCGGCAGGATAGACGTTGTAACCAGACGTCAAAATCATATCTTTTTTCCGATCGACGACGTGGATGTAACCATCCGCGTCCTTGCGAACTAAGTCTCCAGTATGCAACCACCCATCGGTTTCAACCGTTTCACGAGTCGCGCGTTCGTTGCCGTAGTAACCCTGCATTACGATTGGGCCACGCACCATCAGTTCGCCCACTTGGCCCTCAGCTAATGTCAGACTTGGATCCTCGATCGAAACAAGTCGCGTCTCCACATAAGGTAAAGGAACACCGATTGAGCCATGTCGGTTAATTCCGTAGAACGGGTGGGTGGTTCCGAGACCGGCAATCTCTGTCATCCCCCATAATTCCAACAAGGGACAGGCAAAGCGCTCTTCCACTTCCTGCATCTTCGATATGGGCATCGTTTGACCACCCACCGTACAACGGGTAAGAGAAGAAAGATCGTGATTCTTTAGCTCCGGACAATTCAAAAGGTACATGTACATCGTAGGAACCCCTTCGAACATCGTCGCCCGATGCGTTTCGATCGCACTGAGTGCATTCGCCTCATCAAAACGCTCAAGCAACACCAGGGTCATACCGCACATGAATGCGCCGTTCATTACCACGTTTCCGTAAACATGAGCACAGGGTAGGGCTGTTACAACTGTGTCAAGCATCGTACGAACATGCATATTTGCGGTCAACGCGGAATTAAGCAGCACGTTCCGATGAGTCAGCATTGCGCCTTTTGGATGCCCAGTTGTGCCCGATGTGTAGCCGATTGTAGAGAGAGTCTCCGGCGGCGTTGCAATGCGCTCGCATTCGGGTTGACTGTTGTTCAGTACATCATTAAATGAGAGCGCACCCGTCGCCACGTCGTCACCAAATAGAATCACATGCTTTAGAGAGGTATCGCGTTGAATGTCTAAGAGGGCATCCCCTTTATCTTTCGACGCCAGGATTACCTTCGCCTCGCAGTCATTGACGACGAACCTAACCTCCTCGGCGGTAAGCATCACATTGAGCGGATTGATCACAGCGCCAAGACGGCTGATTGCGTAATATGCAGCAATCCATTCCCAGCGATTCTGCGAATACAGCGTCACGCGATCGCCTGGAACTACGCCTATCCCTCGAAGTGCATTCGTCAACTGCCCTGTGAGGTCGCATAGTTCCGCGAAACTGAAATGTCGGTTTCCGCAAATTAGAGCCGTCTTGCCTCTATATTTTCGCGCACTTACGGGAAGCACATCTCCAAGGCTATTCATCGGATACAATGTAGTATGCTTAACCTCAGCACTTCGATTTCAATTTAGTGAGATAGCGATCTCGTAGTTCTCTCTTGAGCACCTTGTTATAAGGACTCTTGGGAATTTCAGAGACAAAGTCTACAGATTTAGGCTTTTTGTAATTGGCCAAATGCTCACCAGCAAACTCAATGATCTCCTGTGATGTCGTTTTCGCGCCAGGCTTAAGAACTACTACCGCTTTTACTACCTCACCCCAGAGCTCGTCAGGTAAACCAATTACACAGGCTTCGGAGATCGCGGGGTGTTGTAACAGTAATTCTTCTACTTCGCGGGGATAGACGTTGCTGCCTCCGGAAATAATCATATCTTTGGTACGATCTAGAATATAGACGTACCCTTTCTCATCCATGTATCCAAGGTCACCAGTATGAAGCCAGCCATTACGCAGTGCCTCGGCGGTAGCGTCTGGCTCTTCCCAATAGCCCTTCATAACTGTTGGCCCATGAACACAAATCTCGCCCAGCTCGCGTCGAGGCTTCTGCAGATCGTCATCGCCCATAATCCGGATCTGAATTCCTGAGCGCGCGTATCCACAGGAACCCAATTGTGCCGCTGCTTCACCCTCCGTGACATGTTCGAGCGGCCGCAGATAGGTTCCAGTCATTGGGGTTTCACCTTGTCCATAGAGCTGAACAAACACCGGACCCATCCGTCTCAGTGCTTCTTTCAAGTCCTCGCTGTACATCGGCGACCCGCCGTAAACCAACCACTTCAAACAGGAAAGATCCCACTTCTCAAGGTCTGGGTAATTGAGAAGTAGTTTGATCTGCGTAGGAACAAGCCAGGTATTGGTCGCACGGTGCATGGCCACAGTTGCGCAAAAAGTTTCGGGATCGAACCGGTGTGGCTTAAGGATTACTTGTTCGGCACCTTTGAGCGCCAGTGCGAGTGAATGAAAACCGGCTCCGTGTGTGAGCGGAGCGGCATGAAGCCCGATGTCCTCGGGTTCAAGGTGCATCAGGTCGGCAAGCCAACCAAGCGCCATAAAAGTCAGGTTGCCATGTGTCAACATGGCTCCCTTTGGTCGGCCAGTAGTTCCGGACGTGTAGAAGAGCCAGGCGAGGTCGTCGTCATTAACATCAACCGTGGCGGAACGGCTTCCCAGATGTGCTTGCACTAGATCGAGATAGGAAATTTGTCCCGGAAGAGGCGAGCGGGTACAAATGAAATACTTAACCGAAGGAAGCCTCGTTTTGATTTGGTCCATCAACTCGCGAAACTCTTCTCCAAAAATGACGGCGCTCGCCCGCGGGTTGCACAAGTGATAGACCACCTCATCAGCGACAAAACGAGCGTTGAGCGGCACAACGCTCGCGCCCGCCTTCCAGGTTGCAAAAAAGCTTTCCAAGAGTTCCGGGGAGTTAAACATTAGAACGCCGACGCGGTCACCGGTTTCGATCCCCAGACTGCGGAGACCGGCGGCCAGGGCGACAGCAGTGGCATCTGCCTGCGCATAGGTAAGGCTTTGCCCTCCCCACGTAAAAGCGCGGTTATCTGGATGTTGCTCGGCTGCTGCTGTCAGAATGTGACCGACATTCATTGTGGTCCAGGAAAGAATGTGTCAGGTAAGTTCAAGAACCGAAAATGATCAAATCGCGGGACGACGATGATGCCACGGAGTAGCCTGCTCATAAACATGTGCGGCTTGAAGGATCAGCATTTCATCTGAATGCCTACCAACGAGTGTCAAGCTCCGCGGTAAGCCTTCTTCGCTAAATCCACAAGGAACTGAAATTGTAGGATTCCCACTGAGGCTGAACGGAGAAGTAAAGCTGAGCAGATCATGTCCGATCTCAGGCGTAATGACGTCCTCAAGAGCTAACCCATTTAGCTTCATCGGAACGGCTCCCATCGTGGGACAGAGTAGTAAATCTACTTTTTGAAATAAGTCGTCGATCATCCGCACGGTTACCTGGCGCGCCGCATGAGCTTTTGCATAGTCAATGCCGCGCAGCTTCTCCGCGTTCTCTAAGAAAGAGCAGAACGGGGCGCTATAGTCCGCCGCGCGAGATGGGTAGGTAACCTCGTGAGAGGCTCCACATTCGCCTGTAAAAATGATACCCCAGGCCGCGATCGATTCTTCAATGGCCGAAAAAGTAATCTCCTCAATTCGTGCACCGGCCTCGCTGAGTACCGTTGCTGCTTCCACTATTGCATCACTCGTCTCCTTATCAGCCCTTGAGCAATATGACCTGTCTAACCCGATACGCACGCCACTTATTCCGTTCTTGAGATGAGCCTGGTAATCCGGAACGGGCTCACGTCTCGATGTTGGGTCCCTTGGGTCAAATCCTGCGATTGCCTGTAGCAGGATTGCCGCGTCCTCAACACTTCTGCAGATTGGACCAACGTGATCCAGAGATTCAGCCAAAGGGAAGACACCATATTTACTAACTTTGCCGTAGGTAGGTTTGAGTCCAACCACCCCACATGCAGCCGCTGGAAAGCGAATTGAACCACCAGTATCAGTACCCAGCGCTCCGAAACATAAAGACCCTGCCATGGCAACCCCAGAACCACTTGAAGATGTGCCGGTCCACCGATTCCTATCCCAGGGATTCGACGCCGGTGGTACTGACGGGTGATAGCCGATGCCGGCAAATTCGGTAAGTGTCAGTTTGCCCAAGAGTACAGCCCCTTGAGCGTAAAGTTTTTCGATCACCGTTGCGTCATATTCCGGCACCCAATCCGCAAGAATTTTTGAGGCACAAGTAGTGCGCACACCTTTTGTGTAGATTAGATCTTTAACTGCAATGGGAATTCCGTGTAACGGTCCTCGATAATTGCCTTTCCAGATCTCGGTTTCTGCGACAAGGGCCTGTTGTAAGGCCAGGTCTCGAGCAACGGTGATGTAGCTATGCAACGAAGCGTCAAGCCGGTCAATACGCTCCAACATCGCGACCGTCAGTTCGACCGGCGAAACTTCCCTTCTCTTAACGAGAGTGGCAACTTTGGTAAGTGGTTCAGTACAGAGTGCTGAGACCAAGGTCATGGGCGCTTCCTTCTCGTCTAGCGGTCTACCGCTTGTCAACCACCAACTCTCCCTCTTTGAAGACCATAACTGTTTTGCGCAAATTATAAATATCGCTCAGAGGACTAGCCGCCACCACCAGAAAGTCAGCCAGCTTTCCGACTTCTATTGTTCCCAGATCTTTGGCAGCAGTAGCAGCCTCACTTGAAACACGCGTGGCGGCGACGATTGCCTGCATTGGAGTCATACCAGACCGCACTAGTAATTCAATCTCGATGAAAGTGGTTTCGACCATTGGTGATTGGTCAGCTCCACACGCAATCCGAACCCCTGCCGCCAGAGCTGCCTTAAATGCCTGGACATGTCCGGTGCGACGCTGGTTGGCGCGCTCGCGTAAATTAGGCGGCATGGGCCATCTCTTGGTCCATTGCTTTTCGAACTGACTTTCGGACGACTCATCAGTCAAAAACGTCACACACAACGTCGGTACATAAATAGTTTTTCTTTCAACCATTAAAGCGATGGACTCTTCGTCCAAAACGTAGCCATGCTCGATGGTATATGCACCAGCCCGTACGGCTATCTTGACTGCTTCAGGATTTCCGGCGTGGACAGCCACCTTGTATTGTCGTTGCGCTGCGGTTTGGAAAGCCGCATCGATCTCATCCGGAAGGAAGTCTGTTTGGTCGAGGCTGTCCCAGCGAAGTCCAAACACTCCGCCAGTAATTACTAGCTTGATTAGGTCTACGTCGCCCTGGATTTGCTCTCGAACTGCTCGCCGGACGGCAGCCGGCCCATCGGCGACAACTGTTTGACCGTAGTCGTAGCTTGCCCCGTGACCTGCGGTCGGAACAATGGTATGGCCCGCCACGAAAAGCCGAGGACCCAAAAACATTCCAGTCGAAAAAGCTTTGCGCCACGCGACGTCCATAAAGTTTGGCGCTCCCACTACGCGAGCGGCAGTTATGCCAGATTGGAATGCCTCAATGGCAGCCTTACCCATCCGCAAATAGCGATCATTGACAGTCGATCCGGGCGGATCCTGCAGTGGAGAGATCAGATGACTGTGAGCGTCACACAAACCCGGCAGCAACCACGCCGCGCCAAGATCGATGACCCGAGATCCCTCAAGTTCAGTACGTGTAGGTGAACCGCCGCCCACGCGGACAATTCGCCCATTCCTAACTACCACGGTCATTTTGAGTTGTGGCTCAGGGCGGACGCTATCGATCAGTGAGGCGTTAGTCAGAATTAGGTTTTTCGTGGTGGGTTTGCTTCCGGTAGTCTGCTGAAGCAGACTCGCAGTCAACCCTTTCGTCAAGCCATCAATAGCAGTTAAGCCAAGTCCGGCGCCAATGCCGGCACTTCCTGCAGCCGTGAAAAATCGGCGTCGGGTCACTTGGGTATTCTTCATATTATGTGCGCCCAGCTATAAAGCGATTGAGGGTTGAAACAGATGCGGATGTTCGACTTTGATGTAGGGTAATTCACTCTGACCCGGGACGGCCAAGATCATGCCACGGCTGTTTGACCCAACCTTGAGAGTAAGGGCTCATGATTTCCATCGATAGCCTAATCTCCTTGAATCTCCACATGCCATCTTCTTCCTTCATGAGATCACTTGTGTACGATCCTCCGATCCAAACAGCCTCCTCTCCTCCGCTCTTTGCATCCGGCATGTTCGCGAGTTCCCACAAATACCAAAAGGCAGTTGCTGTGGTGCCATCTTCAGCGAGTTCTATGAATGGCGAAATGTTGTAGTGGAGCGACCAACTGATGATGCTTGAGGTTCCAGCGAAAAACTCTCGCAGAACTTCATGCCCTTGAAACCTTCCGTAACCACTGCCGACATCGAGCGCACCGTCCTCTGTGAATAGAGGCAGCATTAATTGCGGATCGTT
The DNA here is from genome assembly GCA_046262775.1 of Pyrinomonadaceae bacterium. Classification (GTDB taxonomy): domain Bacteria; phylum Acidobacteriota; class Blastocatellia; order Pyrinomonadales; family Pyrinomonadaceae; genus PSRF01. Next base: position 12,230 of record JBHEMC010000021.1, read on the forward strand.
GTTCTTGTCGGAGGCTTTGGCGTATCGAGTAAGTAGATGTTCGATCGCCTTGATATCTTCCAGCCGCTGAATCCTGCTGGCGAGGTTTTCCAGGCTTATTTCTTGTTGAGGGATTGATGGGTTCGCAGAACTCATTACTCGTTGCACTATCAATCTCCTTTCGCTTCACTCGTTTGAACCTGTTCGCCTTCTGAAAGGAACTGCCTCATCGCTTCGATACTCAGGCCGGAGAGCCCGAGCGATTTAAGGTTGCGTCCTTCACTCCGGTAATCGGTATCATTAAGGGTACAGGCGATGGTAATTAACGATTTCACCACCGGAACATCGACTCCCGCCAAGTCAGCCAACTCCGCGAGAGGAACAAGCAGGTAGGGAATGTCTTCGCTTATATAGCGGTGCTTCAAGCCTTTAGGACCGGCACCAGGCGTTAGAATAGGGCTCTGCAGTCCTTTATATATGTTGGGCTCATCTGAGAAACCCAGATAATGAAGAATTTCGATCAAAGGAGTGAGGCTATAACCTAAGGCGCTTGCCACCGCGCGCCTCTCTTCATCAACTGCGCCAACGACTCGCGCCACGCTCGGTGAACAGCCTTCCTTGTACATAAAGTACTCACGACCGTTCATCTCAGCGAATTCAATCGCTCCTGCATTTAGAAGGGAACCAGCCGGGTGGCCCAGCATATTAAAGTTGCATAAGGCCGCCTCCAGAATATCCTTGAGCGGGGATGTGTCTGGATAAGCTTTCCGCACAATTTCCACAACTCGGCTCGTATGTTTGCCAGGAAAGGCAGCCAAGGCTACTGGAGTCTTGAAAGTAATCATCACCTTGCCGGGTCCTATTAATCGGGCGAAGTATGGCAGGGACGATGTCTCTGCCAGAAGCACTTTTCCCTGCCAGATCATTTCGCCAAAAAAAGGTGCGACTTTCAAAGACGCGAAATTACCTGCAACGATTACAACCGTCTGACCCTCTCGGAGGTGGGGTTTCAACGCCTGGATAAAGAACTTCTGGGCCACGGTCGGAACGACCACGAAAATTAAGCTGACGCCTTCAAGCGCCTTTTGAAGATCGGTAGTAATGAGGTTTGGAACTGCAATCCCTTCAGTCAAACCGCTGATTTCGATCTTTCCAGTTTTAAGGGTGTGTTCGATGGGTCCTGAATACTCAGGGAGTTCAAACATATTTACGGTAAGGCCTCGGAGCGTCATGTCGGCTGTCATTGCATGAGCCCCCTGTCCCCCACCCAGCACGGCAATCTTCATCTTATCGGTCATGTACAATTCCCTTCATTCAATCGGATGTAAAAAATTATGCGCGGAGGGATTACTACTCTTCAATCGTGGAGAGATCACCCAGCGGGGTTCCCAAGGCTTGAGCGCGCAAGACACGACGCATGATTTTCCCGGACCGCGTCTTCGGCAACTTAGTCACTATGTTGACCGCTTCAGGTTTGGCGATGGGACCCATCTGTTTGACGACATGCTGACGTAATGATTCTCTGAGCGTCTCGTTATCCTCATGGCCCTGGCGAAGAACGACGTAAGCATGAATGGCATTGCCGCGAATTTCGTGTGGCAACCCAATGACAGCAGCCTCAACAACCGCCTCATGGCTCACAAGAGCACTCTCCACTTCCGCGGTTCCAAGGCGATAACCGCTGACCTTGATCACGTCATCAACTCGACCGATAACCCAGACGTAACCATCGTTATCGATTCTGGCCGCATCACCGGTGAGATAATTACCCGGAAAGCGACTCCAATACTGACTAACGTATCGCTCAGGATCGCCGAAGATAGTGCGAATCATTCCCGGCCAAGGGTCGGTGAGCAAAAGGAGTCCGTCAGTGTTTTGCCCGACCTGTATACCGTCATCGTTAACGACTCTCATTCCAACGCCGGGCATTGCCACACCACAAGACCCAGCCTTCATAGGCAATGTTGGCAAGTTGGAGATCATGGGTCTAGTCGTTTCCGTTTGCCACCAGGAGTCAATTACCGGGCAGCGTTTGTTACCAATCACCTCGTAGTACCAGGACCAGGCGGCAGGATTCAGGGGTTCACCGGCAACTGACAACAGCCTTAATGAGGTCAAGTCGTGTGCATTCGGCCAGCTCTCGCCGAAGCGCATAAGCGAACGAATCCCGGTCGGAGCGGTGTAGAAAACAGTGACGCGATAGCGCTCGACAATTTCCCACCAGCGTCCGGGATTGGGAATGACCGGAGACCCCTCATAGACGACTGTAGTTATGCCATGCAGCAATGCCCCGTAGAGCATGATTGAATGCCCAACGAGCCAACCAGCATCGGAAGTACAGAACAGCACATCGTCGGCACGCAAATCGAGTACTAACTTTAGAGAGGCATGTAGGTCTACGCAGTAGCCTCCGACCGTGTGAACGGCACCTTTCGGTGGGCCAGTTGAACCCGAAGTGTAGATAATAAAGAATGGATCCTCAGCATCCATGGGCTCTGTTGCACAGATTTCTTTCGCTGAATCGCTGGCCATTACTTCATGCCACCATAAATCACGAGTAGCGTGCCATTCGATTGGTTGTCCCGTGCGACGAACCACGATTACCTTTTCGATTGTTGGTGCGTCACGAACCGCAGCGTCAGCAATTTTCTTTAGTTCGATAATCTTGTTGTTGAGATAACCACCATCGGCGGTAATGAGAAGACGTGCGCCCGAGTCGGTGATGCGGCTGTGGACCGCTTCTATCGAGAGGCCACCATAGACCACTGTGTGTACGAGGCCAATCTTGGCGCAGGCAAACATCGCAATCGCCTGCTCCGGAATACGTGGCATGTAAATGAGTACTCGGTCGCCCTTTACCAGATCAAAAGACTTGAGCACATTGGCGCACTTGCAAATTTCTCGATCGAGATCAGCATACGAAAAACGCCGCTCGTTGCCTGATTCACTCTGCCAAATCAAGGCCGTGTGATTCCGGCGCGAACCGAAAGCATGTCGATCGATCGCGTTGAGAACTACGTTGGTTTTTCCGCCCACAAACCATCTAAAAAAAGGAGCATCACTACGGTCCAACACCTGTCGCCAAGGCTCATACCATTCAAGTTCACGAGCCGCTGCATCCCAAAATTTTTCTGGCTCATCTAAAGAATGCTTATGCAGAATTTTGTAGTCTTCGAGCGACATGCCCGCGCGGGTCGGGGCCGGAGCGGGAATAAAATCACTGCCACCGAATGACGACACAGGCATCGACTCACCAGTGTTAACTACATCATTCTTCATGATTAGTTTGTTCGCTTCTATTGCGGGGAGGCTTCACGGGAGAGTGAAACAACTCGTATCCGTACCTGCAGCGAGCTGGAGTTAAGGAATTAAGACTACTTTGCCAAATTGTCGTCTGTCTTCGAGCGCGTTGTGTGCTATTGCCGCATCACTCAAGGGCAACACTCGATCTACCACTGCGCGCAGTTGGCCTGTGTGAAAGAACTTCAACACTTCCAACAGCTCGTGCTTTTCACCCATATAGGAACCGAGCAAGTTGAGATGCCGCGCAAATAAATGTCGCAGGTCGAGTTGGGCCTGGTAACCCGTCGTGGCTCCGCACGTCACTAGACGACCATTTACGCCGAGACTCGATATGCTCTTCTCCCAGGTAGCAACACCGGTGTGTTCAACTACAACATCTACGCCGCGCTTGGAGGTCAGTCTTCGGACCTCGGTTGCGAAGTCCTTCTCCGTGTAGTTGATAATTTCATCAGCGCCTAACTCTAGAGCCTTTGCCAACTTTTCGTCGGTACTGGCAGTAGCCAAGACTCTCGCATTCAGCAACTTTCCGATCTGAATAGCCGCGCTTCCAACACCACTACCAGCTGCGTGCACAAGCACCGTCTCGCCAGCTCTAAGCTTCGCGCGATTCACCAGCATGTGCCAGGCTGTCAGGAAGACAAGTGGTACCGCCGCAGCTTCTTCAAAAGTTAGTTTTTCAGGTATTGGCACTGCATTTACCGACGGAATCTTTAGGTACTGAGCATAACCACCCAATCTCGCATAACCGACGATAGAATAGTACCGGCAGAGGTTATCCCGACCCATCAAGCAGTTTTGACAGTGCATGCAGGAAACCCCTGGTGAGACCAAGACCCGGTCCCCTGACTTAACATTTGTGACATCCTGGCCTAAATCCTTGACTATGCCCGATACATCACACCCGAGGATGTGCGGGAACTTGAACTCAATTCCCGGTAGCCCGCGCCTGACCCAGAGATCGAGATGATTTAGAGCACAAGCCTTTACTTCTATGAGAACTTCCCCTGGTCCAACCACCGGATCCGGAAAGTCGGTATACTTCATTGCCTCGGTTCCACCGTGCTCATTGATGACGACCGCTTTCACACGCCCCTCCTAGTCAAGATGACACTCTCACCATCACTATGAAAGCGCATACTCAATCGATGACCTTTTCGCCAGTCGCAAACAAGTTCCACATGATCCCACTTACAACCAGGAGAGCCACAATTAAATAGAACACGCCATTGAAACTTCCCGTTCGTACCAGGATTACACCAGCCACTATAGGTGAGATCGCCCCAGCGATGTTGCCGGCAGTCGCTTGCAATCCGAGTATCACGCCAGCATGGCGGGGACCAATGTCAATGTTATTTACCATCACCGTCATCTGGGCACCCGAGAAAAGCGCCATTGCTGCAATCAAGTACCACACGGCGCGCATTGCATCCTTGGCGTTTGGAATAAGCAGGAGAAAGACGATCGCCCCAACAAAGGCGATAGACAAACTCACCTTGCGCACGACGGTGATTGAGGCCCCTCTTGCGATAAAGCGATCCTGAACCCACCCGTAAGCGACCTGCCCGATTATGTTTGATACGAATGGCAAGGCAGAGTAAACACCTGACTCCTTGAGCGAGAATCGATGAGTCTCCATCAGATATGTTGGGAGCCAGGCAATGAACAGCCATACCACCCAAGCCACACTGAAGGTCGTGGAAACAAGTCCCCAAACTGGGGCTTTAGTAAGAACTTTTCTCCATGGAACCTTGCCGAGCTCGGCAGAAGTTTTTCTACCCTCAACGATGTATCGTCGCTCCTCGTCCGAAATGGTCGGGTGACTTTCGGGGGACGAAGCTCCAAAGAAATGCCACAAAATCACCCACATGGCGCCAAGAGCTCCGAACATATAGAAAGCAGCTGGCCATCCGAATGAGGCGATGATCCAAGTCGTTAGCGGGAAGGCGATGATTGTCCCGACTGGTGAGCCAGAAAGGTAGATTGAAACAGCACGTGCACGTTCGTGAACGGGAAACCAGCGTGAAGCTAAACTCTGGATAGCCGGCGCATTCACTCCCTCGCCAAGCCCCAGCAATGCACGGAAAATGCTAAAGCCAATGATCCCAGGTGCAAACGGCGTTAACAACGTCCAGAGAGACCACCAGAGAGCTCCGAACTCGAGAATCCGTTTGCCGCCCATCCGGTCGGCCAACCAACCGCCTATAAGAGGCGAGGCGCTGAAACCCCAGAAGAACGCCGAAAGCACGACTCCCATCGTGATCGGGGTCCAGCCGTAATGCTTCATCAGGACCGGAGCGACTACCGATAAATTTACCCGGTCTACTAAGCTAAGTAGGAAGCAGGTGAATGCAAAGATGACTAAGATGAAGCGCTTCGGCATCGACAGTTTCCGGGTCGTTGCAGCCAACTCAGGCGATTGCTGATTCAACAGCCTTCTCAACCACTGTTCCCTTAAAGAACCCTGGATTCATGTTGGCATAGAAGGATGCCGGATTAGTGCTCGTACTGAACGCCCATGAAATGAGGGGATCGTCTGGCTCACAGCCGAAGTAGAAGTTAGGTACGAATAGATCTCGAATATCCTCCTCGCGCTCGATGTGGCAAGCTGCCCATTCATTGAGCATTGCAGTTTTATAGCGATCTCCTTCAAAGCAAACCTAAACCATTCTTCAGTTGGTCCAGCTTCCCTCAACCATCTTCCCACCACATTGGGAGTGGAAATTTAATAATAGGTTTCGATCAGGATTTGCAGGATCATAATTCTCAAAACCTTCCAGGTTGCGCTTGTTCCAGAGTCCGACAAGATCGGCGTACAGGTTGCATCCCCATCCCACGCCGCGCTCCAAAAACGCAAACCTCAAAGTATGAAATCTCCTTTTGACACCACCCATTAATAGAGACTTAGAGACTGCTTCTCCAGCTGCGGCGAACTGGCCGATTCAATTGTAGATGAACCCTTGAAGGAGACATCCGGCTCTCCAACTGTACCCGTTCCAGTGAAATGTGGGCGATACTTTCAGCTCCACACACTTGGCCCAAACATGATCATAGTTGTAATCGCTTCCAGCCCATAGGTATCCAACCAGATCGCCCTATCCGACACTTCAGGGCATTGGCGCGCGCCGGTAGGAATTGAGAACAGCAAAGTTGACGCCAAAATCATCGAGTCGCCCGTAGAGTAAGCGAGGAAGCGAGGCTGTTGCGCGATCCAAAGTATCTTTGGTGAGGAGGCCCCGAAACACCCCATCTGTCACGTCTTTCGTCAGGCGTCAAGCTAGACCAATTGAATAAGCTTTGAGCTCCCCAAGTGTTGAATCGCTCCACGAGACCGGCGCCACCAACTTGTTTCAGGTAGTCGAGGACGCCGGCCTCGAATTCAATAAATGTCCGTCAGAGTCGATCACTGGATGATCCAACCGGGAAGGGATCTCCGCCGACCTTGGGTTGTGCATGGCGATTCTCATAGTTCCTGTGAACCTTCACGCGATGCGATCAAGAGTGATACTGCGCTTCCAAACCGGAACACAACCTTTTAGTATTCGCGCTTCAACTCTTGTTACGTGTTATCGCTAGAACAGGAATTTGAGACCAAACTGCATCTGTCTCTCCGCCGTTGCTGTCTTCAATACTCGACCGAAGCTTGCCGCGTTGAGGTCATTCACTGGCGTCCCGAAGTTTGGATGATTGAAGATATTAAAGATCTCCCAACGGAACTCGATCCGTCGCTGCTCTGAGAATTTGAAGTCCTTATGCAACCCCATATCAAAGTTGACGATCCCATCGGTCTCCACTATGTTTCGTGGCGCGTTGCCAAAAACCGGTGGGACGAAGCGCGTAAAGGCCGCTGTGTTGAACCATCTGTCGGTAGTCCTTTGTCCACTGGGTAGATTTGGGTTTCCGGTGACGTTGGTCCTATCGTTATCGGCGACTGTATCGCGATTCGGATCGCCAGTGTCGATTACCGAGAACGGATAACCAGACTGCATGGTTGCGATACCGTTCAGCTGCCACCCACCGAGAATATACGAGACGGCGCCCTTATCATTTTTGAAGAACGGCAACTCATAGATATAGCTTGATACAAATCGGTGTCGAACATCGAACGCAGACCGGCCAATCTCAGCTCGAAGATTCTTGGAATTCTGCGGCCTGCTCGGTTGTCCGGGAACGTTGAAAAAACCGGTCGGCAAACTTGTATCGTCCGTAGCCTTAGCCCACGTGTAAGCCGCCTGGAACGACAATCCTTTACTGAGCCGCTCCGTAAGAGTTGTCTGTAGACCATTATAATTCGAGCTGAACCTCGAAGAAATTTCGAGAACATTTCCCATTCGGGGGTTGGGCCGTCGGCTGGCAGCGTTCCCACTCGAAGCGCCGGGCGCCCAAATTGCCTGGTTGGGATCGGTAGTGCCCTGGAGGCGGGTTCCCTTGTTACCCACATACGCCACTTGGAGCGTCATCGAAGACGTGAGCTGTCGTTGGACGGTCACGTTCCAATGCTGGAGATACGGAATCTTGTAATCAGGAGCGGTCCAGGTAGTGGTAAAGCCATTTGGAAAGGCAAGCGGAAATGTGAGGGGCGATTTGAAAGGACTATTACCGAGGAAAGGATCGGCCAATGACTGCGGGAGAATTGTTGTCGTGATAGGTTGAAAATCAGGTGGTTGCTGCACCGTGTAGATTTGGACCAGCGACGAGTCGTCGTAAAAAATTCCGTAGCCCGCCCTAATGCTCGACTTTCCATCGCCAAAAGGATCCCACGCAATCCCAAACCGAGGAGCAAAATTGAGCTTGCTTGTCGGGAACAGGGTCCGCGGAATTCCTGGGTCGGTGGGACGGAGTAGTCCTTTTGGATATTGAGGATTAAACGTCGATTGCTGGCCTGCCTTGAAGGTCAAAACGAGATTGTCCTCTCCTGTATATCCGGGCACCAATTCGTATCTAAGTCCGAGGTTTAAGGTTAGCTTTTTATTTACATGGAAATCGTCCATCCCATAAAAATAGGAAGCCGTCTGTTGCATCTTCTTATCTGCTTTGCCTCCGGCCTGAAGAAAGAGCGCCGCCCTGCCGAGTAACAGATCAGCCACGGGGCTGGTTGTCACCGCGCCAGTAAAACCGAAACTGCCAAAGGCGATTGAGGGGAAAATCCCGAACACGTTTGTGTGGCGAAACTCTGCACCAAACTTAAGGCTGTGGTTGCCCTTGTTCCACGACAGGTTGTCAAGGTACTGATAGAACTTGGTCAGTCTCTCGTTATAGAAGTTATAGCCAAGGGCTGTTAGACCGGCGACTGCAATCCCCGGCATAGCCTTGATGTCAACTGTGGTGGGATAGGTAAAGCCAATCGCAGCAGGATCAACGGTAGGTATCGGTTTTTCATTTCCCACATTCGCTTGCTGATAGGAGAAACGGAAGTCATTGACCAGGTTTTGCGAGACAATATGGGTATCCCCAACCATGAAATTCTGGAAACGATTTTTGGAGTCAAGCGCAAATCCCGGGACACCAACTACACCGATGTTGAGCACATTTGAACCGCCGGGGCTCAGCAAATCTCCTTTGTCTAAGACATACCGACCCGTAAGAGTATTCTTGTTCTTGGCCAGAATCTGATCTACGCGAACAACTACTTGATCGCGATTATTTTTAGCCACCGGGGCTCCACTCCAGACAGTCGCTCCAGTATTGGGTAGGGGATAAAGATTTAGCACATTGCGCGCCACAGCATTTATTCTTGCGGCCGGAATGATGTCGCCGGGAAATCTCAGTCCGGTAACCGGATCGATCGGCTTGCGCGCCTCTTGAGTGAAATTGCCTTGCCTCACTAAGATAGAAGGAACGCTTGTGCTCGTTGGAACACCCTTCGATTGCCTGAGACCTTCATAGCTTGCAAAGAAGAACGTCCGGTTCTTCACAATACGCCCACCAAAAGTTCCGCCAAACTGGTTTTGTCTGAGGGCCGGAACCTGCGGGGAGAAGAAATTCCTCGCGTCGAAAACATCATTGCGAAGAAAATCATATACACTTCCGTGATAGTCATTGGTGCCTCCCTTGGTGATCACCGTGACGATAGAGCCGCCGGCCCTTCCGAACTCCGCGGTGTAGAGGTTAGTCAGAATCTTAAACTCTTGTAGAGAGTCGGGTGAAGGAACCACCATCGCGGCTCCAGAAAAGGGTTCAATGTTATTCACCCCGTCGAGCAAGTGATTGTTTGAAGTAATACGCTGCCCGTTCACGGAGAAATTAAAAGCTGTGCCGCCAGGCGTATTGTTCGTCCCACTACCCAACATGTTAATGCCCGGAGGTGGAGGATTTACGCCAGCCTGCAGTACTCCAAGTTGTAGGAAGTTGCGGCCATTAAGGGGTAACTCAACAATTCTCTGTTGTTCAACTACTACGCCCAGGGTTGAGCTGGCGGTTTCAACTTGCGGAACCTGAGATGTAACAATTACCTGCTCGCTGACTTGCCCAACCTCCATGGCAACGTCCACACGGAGGTTCGTTTGTACATCAAGGACAAGACTGTCTCGCAGAAAAGACTTGAAACCCGAAGCTTCAGCCGTCACGCTGTATGTGCCAACTGCCAGCAGTGGTACAGCGTACACGCCGTCATCATCGCTTGTTGCAGAACGAGTCTGATTGTTTCCAAGATTCTTCACGGTCACCACTGCGCCTTTGACCTTCGCACCAGTCGGGTCGGTGACCGTCCCGTAGATGCTCCCGGTCGTTTGAGCCTGGGCCTCCAAAGCTATAAGCGCGTAGATGATTAGCACCAATGCGACTACAAGCACGCGGTGGCTTCGATGGACAAAAGGGTATTGTCTAGGCATTTTCATTCTCCTCACAGATTGATTCATATGCGGCGCGCTGAGGTCACCTTCTATGGATTAGGTTTGGAACAATGACGTAACTGCTCGAAAGAGTCGGGTGAGATTACAACCTCTGATTTCAGTGGAACCGGAGCGTTACGCACAACGGCGGAGAGACTGACCCTATTCTTGACACCTGCTTGAACAGTGAACTGGAAAGCGTTGTAGCTCTATGTGCTTCGGAACTCTAAGCGAATACTGGTGAGATTTATGACTCTGGTGTGGTTACGATGCTGCAGGTTTTGTTTCTAGTAACATGTTTGTTGAGGCCGTTCGGTCCAAATCGATGACTTTCATGCCGGTGTCATAAACTAAACCGGGGTACGGGTGCTTTAGATATTGCATCCATTCATCATTTGAGTTGAGATCAAATACGATTGCAAATTGATGACTAGATGGCTTGTCCGGATCAGGACCACTGATGCAAAGGCCACTGGACCAGTTATGGACCATCGGGCACTCGTCGGGGATGCGGTTGCAAGTCTTGATCCAATCGCCGATCAGATCCTGCGATACCTCACTCTTCCAATTGATCAATACGATATGGCGGATTGGCATAGACTTAGCTCCTCCTAGACGCTTCGCGGTCCAAGACCGTTTGCGTGCTCGCTTACTCTTGTGCTAACTCCTCGGCCGTGCCAAACACAAAATTCCAGGGCTCCGCGTCACCGGGGCGACTTGGCATTCGTGCTACGAGGGCAGAGCGCTCGCCCCGGCTCACCACCTCGCCAGCCTGGTTAACCATTTCCATGGCAAAGGTCACGATTCCAGTATCTTTGTCTTTCGCATCTTTTTTGGCGCTGATTACCTGCCGAAAATGCAAAGTGTCGCCAATTCTGAGTGGACGAATGAACTCCCACCAATCTCCTAATGCGCCTCGATTCGTGCCCGCCAGAAAACCTAACGACGCACCGAGTCCATTTGCGAAGATGATTGGCATCAGGAGCGGCGCCAGGGTGCCTCCAAAGCCAGCCGATAAACCAAATACCGCATCGGTATGGAGCGGGTCGGTGTCCCAGGATAAAATTGTATAGTTAACAGTATCCGCTTCGGCCACCGTTCGGGCCTGAGTAGTTAGCTCTTCGCCGATCTCAAACTCTTCATAATATTTGCCGCGATTTTTCTTCTCTAAACCCTTCGCACGTGGCTGTTGTTTAGAATCTTGCGTTTGAGTCTCCTTCTCCTTCGCTATAGGCGTCCGTTCGGCAGTGCTCGGCTCGAGTTCGCTAAGTCCCATGAACTTGTAGTTGCTACGTTCTATCCCGACCGGCTGAGAATTCTGACGCGCCACCAAAACCGTGCGTTGACAACGATGGATCAACTCATCTCTCTGGTTAATCGTTTCCCATTCAAATGTGATGACACCACCGCCCGTAACATCATAATTCTGCTTCTCTCGCACGCTTAATCTCACGTGAAGCGTGTCGTGAATCTTCATTGGATTGAAATAGTTCCAACCGAGCCGCAAAACCGAAATTAGAGTTCCCTCAGTAATTCGCAAAGAGTCGATTAGGCCATGAGCTATTAAAAGGCCCAGCTGCTGCTGTCCAATCCGCTCACCAAAAGGTCCCCGTTTTGCAAACTCCGCGTTCGTATGTTCGGCCTGTGTGTCCCAGCACAGGCCCGCATACATCATGATGTCCGCTTCGGTGAGCGTACGACCACGGGTTACGTAAACGTCACCAACGTTAAATTGTTCGAAGTATTTGCTCATGGCTAATAGCTCTTCAATTGAGGCAGTTTGGGCAGGAAGTCAAAGGCAAGAGAAGAGATTTTCAATGCCAGGCCATTGGCCCGCTCGATGGACTGTCCGCGGTAGTAGGCTTGCGAGTCACCAACATGTACCTCGTACCACTGATCGACTTTCCCCCGTGTTGATTCACCATCTCCATGTCTATTGTCACCAAACCCGTACGATCGTCTTGCACCTCGCAAGCTCCGATGGTTTGCTCCAGCGAAATTGTTTCGCCGATCTTGATGGGCCCATGAAATCGCCAGTAGGTGTGGGTAAAGCCAAGACACGTTCCCGCGGCCATAGCCAATGGGGCGTCCAGGCCAACTGCGAATGCAATACCCAGGAGCGGCGGAGCGATCCGACCCTGAAACGGTGTGCTGCTGGCATATTCCGCGTCAGTATATAAAGGGTGATGATCCCACGTGAGAGCCGCCAATCCAGTAACGTCAGTTTCCGTTACGGTTCTCGCCCGGGTATCGAAAGCATCCCCCACTTTAAAATCTTCAAAGTACTGGCTTTCCATTTTGGCCTGATGGCGCTCACCTGAACTTTTCGCTGGACAGGTCCAACGCTCGGTAAGATCTTCAACTGTCGCGAAGAAGTAGGGAGCGCTCACCAACGAGTTAGCGGCCGGCCCACGACGAGCAACGAGACACGTCAATTGATCATTGTTAACCAGCTCGCCTTTCTGGTTAAAAACTTCCATTTCGAAGACAACTATTCCACGGTCGACTTCCGATGTTTCACTCTTACTAACAACCCGCTGTCTGAGATGGATGGTGTCTCCAATTGCAATCGCTCCCGGCGCTCTCCAAGTTGTCCCTAACACCGCCATAAGAGTATCGCTAAGGACGCCAATGGAAGCGCTCAAGCCGGCGGCATAAAAGGTGCCGAGCGGCGGCGGCGCAATCCGATGATGAAGTTGTACCCCATTCCAGCTGTACCCTCTCTTCACAAACTCAGCATCGGTGCAACGCGGATTGATATACCAGGCTGAATTAACAAATTGAACGACGTCCGGTTCGGTAACAGTGCGACCCCGGCTTGTAAAGACATCGTTTTCTTTAAAATCTTCGAAAAATTTCCCTTTGACTCCATCGATCATTTGGCTTCGTTCTCCAGTGAAAAAACAAATTCCCAGGGCTCCTCAATCTCGCCAGGTTGAGGCTGGTGAGCAACCAACATCGTTCGCTCGCCTCGGTTGACCACCTCACCGCGCTGATTGATTACCTCGATGCCAATGATGACCTGACCGATCGCTGGCCGAGGGGTATCCTTCTTCTCCAGGATCGTCTCCCGCACATGCAGGGTATCGCCAATCCTACAAATGCCCAACGTCCGCCAGGTCATTCCCAAATATCCTCGAGCTGTGCCTCGCAAAATAGAGGTGGAGGCACTAAGTCCGTTTGCAAAGACGAGACTCAATAGCATGTGGGCAATTCGCTCCTCGAATACTGAATGCTTCGCAAATTCCAGGTCCGTATGCTCGGGATTGTAGTCCCAGGAGAAACCCGCATAAAAAACTACGTCGGTCTCTGTAATCGTTCTACTGCGAGTAAGGAATGCCTTGCCAATTTCAAGCTCCTCAAAATATTTACCCTTCATCTAGGGACTCCTTCTCAAGACTTTCGTGAAAGGTCATCGGGGCAGAAACTCAACTCAATTAGTTCTGATAGGACCGAAGAGTAAGAGACACATTAACCAGCGCATTCCCTTTCGATTTTCTCGATGATCTCCTCGGTCGACATGGCTTGCGCATAGAGCGGGTGCATTGCGCTCACTGAGATGTCTTGATCCTTTTGCGACAACGTGGCGCATCCATCCTCCGGCAACAGGATCCAATACTCAAGATCCGATGCGTCCCGCACGGCCGACTCAACACAGCCATTCGTAGCAACCCCGCAGATGATCAGGTACTGGATTCCCATGTTGCGAAGGTACCGGTCGAGATGACTTCCCAGGAATACACTTGTGCAGGTTTTGGTAACAACCAAATCATCCGGAAGGGGTGCCAGTTCTTCCAAGACTTGAGTCTCATGACTGTCTACATGGTCAGTCATCTGCCACGCTTTATAACGCCACCCCATTTCCCTTCCATCCTGCGTCAGCGCCGCCACGCGAGTGTAGACTACCTGCACACCGGCTTTCCGAGCCGCCTTTATCAAAGCCTTGATGTTAGGCACTGTAAGTTCATCAAGCCGAGTGAAGTACCAATCAATCTGTTTCTCAATGCCCTGCTCTTTGGCCCATCGCCCGTACTTCCCATCGCGGTGCGCATTCATGTATTGAACGTCGATCACTAACACCGCCGTCCTCTCTCGCTCAAGAGTGATCTCCGGCATGTTTCCAGGCAATTTGGATCGAATGAAACTCCGACGTAGGTCAGTGTCACCCTTTGTCATGCTTGTCCTCGTAGCTACCGTTTCACAAATCCACCACAAACCGAGATTGTCTGACCTGTAATAAAGGAAGCATCATCCGATGCAAGGAAGACGGCAGTGCCGACCAGATCCTCCGGTGACTCACGACGTTTCACCGACTGCATTGCCACCTGCATCCCCCAGACCTCATCGGGTACCGTCACTGTTCTCTCGGTTTGTGTTAGGCCCGGAGAAATTGCATTAACGAGGATGCCATAATCACCAAGTTCAGTGGCCAGCGCTCGCGTCATACCTATGACGCCGGCCTTAGCTGTGATGTAGTGAGTGAGATTTGGAAAACTCATGAAAACGGTGCTCGAAGCAATATTGATAATCCGGCCAGACCTCTGTTTCTTCATTTGAGGGACAACGGCTTTCGCACACAGGAAAACTCCATCCAAATCAACGGCCATGACTTTCCGCCAGTCACTAGAAGTTATCTCCTCGAGGGGTTGCTCCGGCGAAAGAGCAGCATTGCTGATTAGAATATCGATCTGCCCAAAAGCTTCAATTGTCTTTTGGGCCATCAGCAGTGTGTCTTCTTCCGAAGAAACGTCCGTCTTTAGGGCCATAGCTTTGACGCCCAGTTGTTCCACTGCCGTCTTAGTTGCAGTGGCGTCAAGGACGTCTACGGCAACTATGGTAGCGCCTTCACGGGCGAAGGCCAGACAATAGGCGCGCCCAATGCCGCGTGCAGCGCCAGTTACGATTGCAACTTTCCCTTCCAGACGTTTGCTCATTTTCCCCTTCCCTTCATCCCGTCCCTAGAATCTCGTGCAAAAGGTTTTCGCGATTCACCACTCGACCCTCTTTGATCACCATTTCGATATTGCGCGTGTTCCTGATGTCTTCTAACGGATTACCATTGATGATAACTAAATCCGCAATCTTTCCCTGCTCGATTGTTCCCAGTGACTGCTCCCCTAAGTATTCCGCAGCTGTCCTGGTTGCTGCTGTCAATACCGCAGTCGGTGACAATCCCGCCTGCACCATTAACTCCATCTCTCGATGAACTGAGATTCCCGGAAATGCCCCCATCACACCAGTATCTGGTCCCACCCCGACTGGAATACCACTATCGCTCACCCTTTTTAGATTTGCCTGGATGGTCGGAAGCTGATCTTTGATGTAGCTCTTCTTAGTGATCTTCAGGAACTCGTCTAACGGGCCAGCTGCTGCCAGCGTATCAAGCGTTTGCCTGGGTACTGATGCCTGGACAAAATCCTGATCGATAAAGCGCCTTAGTGATTCCTCGTCGAAGGCGTCGTGGTAAACGGAAAGCGTGGCGAGATATAGCGCCCCAGCTTTACTGGCCAAATCGAGGTATTCATTATCAACTAATGTGGTTACCGCTGAATGCGCCAAAATATCAACGCCTGCGCGTAATGCGTCAATGTGATAGCGGTTGTCGTAAGCATGAACCATTACTTTCAGATTATTCTGGTGCGCCGTCGCAATGATTCTCTCCATAATCGGGGTTTCCAACTGCGGGAGCGGACTGAGAAAAGCGCAACACTGTGTGTCGTAGTAAATTTTCAAGATGTCAACGCCAGCCTCGGCCAACTGCGTGACCTGTTGCTCGGCTTCTAATAGATTCTTTGGCTCCATTCTCGCCAAGGGAAGGAAAGATCCTGCCCAGCCGTTTGGCGCAGTAAAACCTGGGCCAGAGATGAAGAGGCGTGGTCCCGGAACATCTCCCTGAGCAAGTTGAGCACGGAGCTGCAGTCCGGACGCAACAGGTTGTACGGGGCTGTACGTTGCTGTTACGCCCCAATAAAGCATCTGTTTCAAAGCCCGTTTCTGAGTCGCCGGATCGAACGCGTCAATCACGTCGGTGATCGAATCAAACCCTCCGCTTAGCAGATGTGAATGCATATCGATGAGACCGGGAATAATCGTTTTACCGTTAGCATCAACGACGGCCGCATCCGGAGGAAATGCACCCTCGCCATCGGTGATCTCAGCAAAGCGCCCCTCCTTGATGAGGATGGATCCTTTGCGCAAGGGATTCCTGCCTGTTCCGTCGATGATGAGACCATTACGAATTAGTATCATGTCCATTAAAGCTCCGATGAGTGAAGGCTAGACCGCGACTGCGGCTGACTCCCACCGTCTATACGGACCAAGGCGCATCATTAAACCCACACTGACCAGGACTGCCATCAGAAAGAGCATGAGCATTAGCCGATAGGACCCCGTGAAGTCGAAACTAAGCCCCATCACGAGAGGGCCGACGACGCCGCCCAGGGTATAGGCAGCCAGGATATAGCTATAGATTTCTGCAAAGGCTCGCATCCCAAAGTACCGGCTCATCTGGTAAGCCATAATGTCTGCTTCCGCACCATTCCCCAGCCCTATCAGGATGGCGGCAACGACCGCAAGCAGTCCCACGGCTCCACCCCAAAGAAGGAGCATTCCGAACCCCGCACCGGTAAAGAAACAGACAGCTACATGCGAGGCAAAGAAGCGATCCAACAGGTAGCCGGTTCCAGCACGACCAACCAGGGTAGCCCCGCCCAATAACGATGCTGCTAGAACTGCGGTTTGATTAGAAATGCTTCGATCCCTCAACATCGGCACCAGGTGTATGAGACAACCGTTAACACTGGCAGAGATGAGAAAAAAGGCAATGCACATGAGCCAGAACGTGCGTGAATGCCAGGCGTCTCGGATGCTGTCTCCCTCGAGCGCTTCGCGCCGCTCGATGGTTGCTAAGACAGTCACATCTTCACCGTCACGCGTCAGGCCCATCATCTGAGGATTCTCCTTCAAGAATAGACCGACGACCGGAACAGTCACTGCAATAACCAGAAGTCCCATCATCGTGTAGGCGGTGCGCCATCCGAGTTTTCCGATTAAGGCACTTGCCACTGCCGGCATAATGAAGGTGCTCAAGCCAATTCCGATTGTTGCTAACCCGAGAGCCAGGCCTCGCTTCTTGTCAAACCAATGTGAAAGGACACTGTTATAAGGTACTGGAGTGGTACCGGCGCCCACGAGTCCAATTACCAGGTAGACGATGTAGAATCGCCAGCGGCCCAAAGATCTGAAGTACAGGGAGAGCAAGGTGGCGCCAAAAATGATCGCTGATGGCAGGATTACCTTTCGCGCGCCGAAGCGGTCCACGAGCCGGCCAATCAGCGGCATGGCCAGCACCATTACACCGAGTGAGAGGGAAAAGGCCAGGGACATTTGAGCCCGACTCCAGTTAAACTCCTCGCTCACTGGTTTGAAGAAGACGCCGAAGGTGTAGACAATAATTGGACCGTAGCCAACGGACAGTCCGGTAGCGGCCACGAGGACAATCCACCAGCCATAAAAGAACTTGGGACTCTTTCCTTCACCTGCCAGTTTCACTTCATTATTTGCTCAGATTAATGGATTAGAAAATTTGCGATGCTGGAATCTGACAACCTTGAGCGCCAATATTTGAAAAGAAGATTTGCTAACGACAACTCAAACGGCAACGTCACCAGCATCAACCAGTAGTGTGCTACCGGTCATCAGCATCGCAAGGTCACTAACGCAGAAAAAAACGACTCGCGCGATGTCGTCTGGCACAGCATTGCGCCTGAGTGGTTGGCGGGCGGCAACCTGGTCCATTACATTATCCAGACCTATAGTTCTATATGCTTCAAGTCCTTCATTGAGACCAGGTGTGTCCGTCAGCGTCGGTGCTACCGCTAGAACGCGGATATTATGCGGGACCTAACTCGACAGCAAGGCTCTTTGTTAGACCAATGACCCCATGCTTGGATGGTGTGTAATGCGCAAAGCCTGGACCGTAGGCTGAGAACCCCGCGAGGGATGCCAGGTTGACGATGATGCCGCCGTTGCCTGCACTGACCATTTGCCTACCCGCTTCCCGGGAAGCAACAAAGGTGCCTCTTAAATTTACGTTGAGAACATGGTCCCAGTCAGCATCGGTAATATCGAGCAGCGGTTTACTGGGGAAGATCCCCGCGTTGTTTACCCAAATATCAATACCACCAAGTTCATGCACCGCCCTGTGTACTAGTGCCACAATCGACTTACTGTCGGTGACATCTACAAAGGCGGAGGTCGCCTTGCCATCTGCTATGCGAATTTTGGAGGCGGCAGCTTCCGCGCCTGCGATATCGAGATCGGAAATAAGCACGTTCGCCCCGGCTTCTGCGAGCCGTTGACCAATCGCGAAACCGATGCCACGTGCGGCGCCGGTAACCACAGCTTTTCGCCCCTCCAGGGAAATCAACTCGTTGATTGAACGGTCACTGACATCCCTAACTGGCATCTGTTCTCCAATGAAGCATGTGACCGCCGCGCGTTGCCCTCATGAAATGATTTCTTTTAGGAGCCTATCCCCTGTTCTGCTCGTAGGCGTTTGCGGCCCTTAAGATTGTGCTTTCATCGAAGTGCTTCCCCACAAACATCAGCCCAATTGGCAATCCCTCAGACTCTCCGCACGGAACAGTGATCGCCGGATGACCGGTAATGTCAAACGGACTTGTGTTTTGAAGCATCCCAAGGGCGGTGCGAAAATAAGTGGCGAGATCGGGATCTTTGGGAATTTCCATCGCCCTCATTGGCATGGTCGGCATGACTATTACGTCAGCCTCAGCCAGGACGGCGTCGTAGGCAGCCCGCAACGTGCGGCCAAGATTTTGAGCCTTGGAATAGTAGTGACCGTTATAGCGGTCGTTCATGTATTGGCCGAGTAGCGCCACGAGCTTTACTGTTGTCGGAAAATCATTCGGTCTCGCACGACGCGCTCGTCCGTAAAAGTCACGCATCGCGAGGGAGTAGTGGCCTCGCCAGTTATAGCCGAGTGCGTCACCCTTAACCATTTGCGCAGTTGCGCCTTCAGTCGCGATCGCATTCCAAAGGTGGATACCATCACGATGCATGGGGATTGACACTTCCCGGATCTGCGCATCGAGAGTTTCGAGCGCTTTCACAGCGGTCCGTACAGAACTATCAACCACTTCTTCGGAAGTGCCTCCTTCCCAACCAAACCCCTCTTTTAAGACAGCTATGCGCAATCCCCCAATCGTACCGGAGAGTGATTCGGTGTAAGGCGCGGTTTTGACGTTTACTTGCCGCGGGTCAAGTCCGTCCTCGCCGGCAATTACCTCCAACAACAGTGCAGCATCGGCAACTGTCCTCGTCATTGGACCAGTATGGTCCAACGTTCCTTCGATCGGAAAGATCCCCGTATACGGCACTAGTCCGTGGGTCGGCTTCAGCCCAACAATTCC
The DNA here is from genome assembly GCA_046262775.1 of Pyrinomonadaceae bacterium. GTDB lineage: Bacteria > Acidobacteriota > Blastocatellia > Pyrinomonadales > Pyrinomonadaceae > PSRF01. Next base: position 31,770 of record JBHEMC010000021.1, read on the forward strand.
ACACCAGGACGAAGGAATCCGAATTGACCCACCCTGGTCTCCGCCCAGCGCCATGTCCACAGCGCCGCCGGCGACAACTGCGCCCGAACCGCTCGAGGATCCACCCGAAGTGAACGCTCGATTTGCCGGATTGAAAACGGGGTTGCCGTCGCTGGTATGACTGCCACCGGAAAAGCAGAAGTTCTCGCATACTGCCTTACCCGTGATTTCGCCTCCGGCGTCGAGGATGCGCGTAACGACAGTTGCATCTTCGTTCGGAACAAACCCCGCCAACACCGACGCACCGTTACGCAACGGTATTCCTGCAAGACTGATGTTGTCCTTCAAGGCAACTGTTCGACCTTTGAGTTTCCCGGTCGCTGCCCCTTTAACGGAACAGCGCCAGGCCCAGGCATTATGCGGATTCTCTTCCGGCGGCGGTTCCCATCCTGCATCACGCGGATATTTAACGGGAAGCATCGGCGCTTGCATCTGGTCCAAACGTGCATAAGAAGCAAGCGTGCCGTCACCAACAACACGCAAATCCTCAAGTTCGGTATCCGAGAAATCGAAGCCGAAGCTATCAGCAATCCGTCGCAATTCAGCGATGCTCGGTCTGCTTACTGACATTTAAGTCTCCTTTTGCTCAAACCGTTCATTTCACAGTCTAGTTAGCGGCTGGCCCGTCTTCAGTTTGCCCAACGCCGAAATCGTGGAAGGGCTTCTTCACCCAGCCCTCATAATACGGACTCATGATCTCCATTCTCAGCCGCACCACTTTGAATCTCCACTCTCCATTTGGCAGTCTGATCGCGTCATTATGGTAAGTGCCCCCGATTAAGACCGGTTCCAACTCGCCTTTGTTGTTAGGCATATTGGCGATCTCCCACAAATAGCAAAAGACATCTGCGGTCTGCCCGTCTTCAGCAACCTCGATCAACGGTGAGATCATATAATGCAGCGACCAATTGATGATCTGGGGTGCGCCTTCCAGGAACGTGCGAATAGCGTCATGGCCCACATATGTGCCGTAACCTGTGCCGATATCAAAAACTCCATCCTCGCTAAACAACGGCACCATAATGTCAGGGTCATTCTTTTTGTCAGATCCCTGGGCATAACGAACTAGTAGATACTTAATCGCCTCGATGTCTTCGAGACGCTGAATTCTCTTTGCAAGGTTCGCCAAACTCAACTCTCCTTCACCAGGGGCAGTTCTATTTCCGCTCGACGACGTAGTCATTGATCATGCTCCTTGTTTATTTAGGCTTTATCCCTACTGATTGGTAAGTAATACGATTGCCGCTGGGTATAGTACCGAACGGTTAAACTCTAGCGATGAGGCTCATTTGGGATTTCGGCGCGCGACCTACCGGGAAGAGCCGGGAATGCGTTAGCGATTCGACACGCCGGACAAAGGCTGGTTTTTTTGAATTATTTCTTCCGCTTTTTTTTGGTTCCTTTTACGTCGAATCCTGCGGGGGCCGGAGCCTGGTCCTCTGGACCATAATCAGGTCGAATTGGGTATGCGACGGTGAAGATCAAACATTCTTCGTCGTCATCGAAGGAACCGCTATGCTCCCAACCCTGCGGAATAATGATCGCATCGCCTTCTCGCAAGACATACTCGGTACCGTCTGTGCCATGAACTCTCGCAGTTCCCTTCAACACGATTCCAACTTCCTCTCCATGACTGTGGACATCTGCTGGGGCGTCACTGCCTTTGCCTTTCATGAATTTGAAGAGGGCCACACTCATATCCGCGCCATACATATGTTTCATGTACAGCGCCCCGGGAACAACGTCCTTCAATCCCTCATTATTAACATGAAACATCCGCGGCTGCTTTAATGGTTTATTCATCGCTCTCCTCCATTGTTAACCCAAAGTTCTAAGCTGAATATCGCGATAGATAAGTCATCCCTCTTTTGGCGTCATGTAAGGCACTTCCACCGGTACAAAACGCTCAGGAGGAAAACCGTCGATGACTTCCGGTTGTTTGTAAAACTCCACGGCCGGTGCAATTTCGGCCAATGACAGACTCAGATGGAATAAACGCCGAGCTTCGTCGGACATGTTGTTCAATGGCTGGGTGTTCAGATATCCGATGATCGCATCCATGCGCGGAAGCAAAGCGTCATAAAGCGCTTGAATTTCAGCCATCGAGCTCGATAAGCGCTGACGATTGCGTTCTCTCTCGGACGCTCGCGACCAGACGGCCGCGAACTCTTCGAGATCTTGAAACGCTTCAGGCAACGTTTGATCCGACCTTGCTTGAGAAAACACAGTTGACATTTCAGAGACCTCCTCTATTGCGTCACTAGTTGGTGTAATTAAGCGTTCACGTAGTCTTCCAGAACTTTATAACTATGCCGCAACAACAGTTCCTGATCCTGGAGAATAAAATGATTAATCATTCCGGACGCCAGACCGACTTGGCTGGCTTCCAAAGTGCTACCGTCTTCAAGCCAGGCATCGCGCAGCATGCAGCGTCCATACTCTCTGGCAAAACATTGCGCGGCATTTTCAGCTTGCGGGAGATAAACCCTGGCCTCCCAAATTGCCCGATCAACGTCGATGGGCCAGACATTATGGGTAATGCACATACCGAAGAAAACCAGTACGTGGAAATTTGGAAAAATCACATATTCATCGAAGGCCCATTTGTTGCTTCTCGTAGGATTCACCCCCGGTGGCATGCTGTCCATCGAAAACTCCCTCTTCGTAACAGATGCCCCAAAGCGATGTGCTAACGATTCGGTCGGAGATGGAGTCCTCTCCAGGTTTCCAAAGTAGGAGATCATGCGGTGGCGTTTGTAAACCTGGATATCCAGAGCATGCTTGGACGGGTTCTCCCTGTTCGTCAGGAATCCGGGAAGTGACCTTCGATGAAGCATCTTGGCGTGATATCCCTCTTGCTGAGAATCGACAATTACCTTCCAATTACATTTCAGATCCGCATCAAACCGAAAGCACGTTGTTAACTCGCCAAATGGGTACCCACCGAGCAAATTATCCAACTCTCCTAGATATTCCTTGAGTGTCTCTTTTGGCTTCGGATCGCCGTTAATGAAAATGAAGCCCTCCCAAACATCGGTAGCTACAGGAAGCAGACCATACTCATTTCGGTCGAGATCAAAAAACATGTCCTCTTCCGGCACTCCGATCAGGCGTCCTTCTTGTGAATAGGTCCAACCATGGTAATTGCAGGAGAATTTGGCTTGGCAACCCTGTTCGTGCCACACCAGCTTAGTACCACGATGCCGGCACACATTGTGAAACCCCCGAACGACTCCATCCTTGCCACGAACGATAAGAATTGAAGCGTTGATGATGGCTATTTCTCTGACGAAGTAATTCCCGGCCTCAGGGATCTCTTCTACCCTGCCGACATTTAGCCAAGTATGCTTAAAAACCTTCTCGCGCTCCCGTTCAAAGTAGTCCTTTGCTACATAGGGCTCCGTTGGTACTGGACCAGTACCAAGATCCTTGTAGTTCAGCGTCCATCGGTCATTAGATTGTGTACTCATAACGCGTGTCTCCTTCTCGTCGATGCAGAACTATCAGTAATGTGTTGGAACCCGCCTCCAGCTTTTGTTCTGTTAGTCTAATTAGTATTCAACGCAAGTCTGACCGCCGAACCCCCAGTGATCCACCGCGCTGAGCACAGGAAGATACCAGTCGAGTTCAATCTCACCCGCAGCCGGAATCCGTTCATCACCTGCTTCGGGTTTAATATTAAGGTCGTTACCACCCACGACACGCTCAACTCGTGGAAGTACGATCGGGCGGTCCAAGCTGCCAATCGAGATTACGGAGTCAGCTTCGCGAACCGAGTACATGAGCGGTGCTTCAAGTCCTTCTTTACCACCATGCTCGTAGGTCATAAGAACAGCCTTGATGCCTTCTCGTTCCAGCGCCTGAACCGTCAACATTGCTTCAATGAAGGCGTTACCCGCCCCGATCCAGGTAATGATCGCGCCCTGGGCCCCCATAAGCTTGGCAAGTTTGGCAGCCTGGTTCGCAGACAATTGCTTATCTTCGAAAATTTCGAAACGCGTCCGGTGGAAAATAACACCAGCAAAATCGAGATCTTTCCCATGAGCCTTATAGAGACGCTCGATCACCGGATTGTTAACATGCTCCCAGGACGTAGGCTTAACTGCGTGCCCACCATGAGCACCTGGTAGAAGAGCTCCATCAAGGATCTCATTCGGATGAACCCACAGCGGCATCCAGTCGGTAATGTAACTGCCGTACCATGTAAGAAAAGGGATCGGCAAATTCAATTGAGTGAGCGACTGATGGATATAGACGATCTTCGGTAACTCGTTTTTTGTGGGCAACAACTCGTAGTGGTCCACTAGCGGCGGCGTCTTCAACGCCGTGGTCAGCGCGAATCGTTCGGCAACCTTAAAACCCGCTCCACGCACGCTCTGGTGATAGTCGGCGAGTGAATGGCCCGGAGCAAAACTGATCGCTACAACCACGTTTGCTATTTTCGACAGCGGGCCCAAGGCACCAGGCCCTGTCATCTCCAGGATCGCCTCCTGCGCCGCTCCAGTACCGGTCTCCAGCAAACGCGGATACTCAGCTGAAATAACCACCGACATCCCGCGCAATCGATGTGTTGCGCCTTGTCCTACTGTCTCGACGGGCCCTCCAACTCCCGGATAACAACTCCCCTGTCCTGAGACCTTGATCCTGGGTTCAATGGCATCGCAAATGTGAATGACACGCGCTGATTCGCCGGGCTCTACAATGTCGATTTGAACTTCCGCAATTCTCGGATCTCCCGCGACGAGTTCCTGCAGTTCCGCACGATTAATACTGAGTACATCATCATCCAATCGCGTTTCAAGATCGAAGACGATCTTGTTGACGTTGAAGGTCCCTATGTCTAACTGCATCGCTCGCCTCTCGCTAAACTGTGTGGTCCGGTCGAAAAATAGTTGCTGATGAGACGGGAGTCTCAAGGGCTTCGAGTGCTTTCTTAACGATCTCTTCTCTTACCTTGAGGTCGAAGTGTTCGGACAGATTTGGATCGCCACAAGGGTGCGGGATCTTTCTGCCGACTACTACACGCGAGGCCCCGACCTGTTGTGCGAGTTGCGCCATCGCTGAGATAGTCACGACGGGAATGCCCGCTCGGTCCAACTCCTTGCTAAGCGCTGCACCGCAGCGCGTGCAGGTCCCTCAAGTGGCTACCAGGAGCGCAGCGTCCACCCGCGATTCTCGCATCGATGCCGCAATCTCCTCGCCCGCTTGTTTGGCAACCTTGAGCGAAGTTCCAACCCCCGTTATGGCGTAGAACGTAATATCCAACTCCCCATAGCTCTTCCCGGCCAACTTCCGCAAAGCATCAAGCGGCAGGACCAGATTCGGGTTTTTCTGTGCATAAGCGGTGTTGAATCCGCCGTGAATCACTTCCCAGTCCTCTTCGTGAAGGGCCGACTGGTCAGGCAGGCTGTACCTTCGCCAGTCTGTGGCGTTGAACATCTTGAAGTGGTCAGGATTGCCTTTGGGAACAAGGCCAGAGGTTGTGATTACTGACAAGCGCGCAGACTTGAGGTTCTGTAACGCGGGAGCTGGTGGAACCTGTTCAATTTTCTCGGTTGGAATCTCCGTCAGGAAAGGCCTACCTGTCAATTTCGCCAGTAACATCTCGATGGCACGTTCGGATCCCGTGAGTGATGAGTTTTCGAGTTTGCGCTTTCCGGTAGGAATGTATCCTTCTTTATTCGCGGGACCTATTTCCACACGAGAGCCGACTCTCAGGACAAACGCCGCCAGCTTCGGCAAAACATTCGGCATATCAGAAGCCATCGCACCCGTAGGTAGAATCCAGGCGCCCTGCACCTTCCGGTATGTTTCCGTTGCAGGATTCTCCAGATACATGGCGGTCACAGCCGGTATCTTCAATTGTTCAGTTACGGCCTTGCAAATTTCACCGCAGGCAAAACCATAGCGCCCGGCATTGAAGGCAGGCCCGGCTACGACCACATCTGGGTTGAAGCTTCTTATAGACTGGAGGATGGCGGGGAGTACGGCACAAATGTTGTTATTGAAATAATTGTCACCGCAGATCAGCGTCGCTACCACTTTCCCTTCACTACCGATTGCTTGTCGCAAACCGAGGCCCGGCCCCACCGGTCCCTCCCGAACTTGCAACTCCACCTCAGCTTCTTTTTCACCACCAATCCCACCGAAGAACTGGTTAAGGTAATGAACGATTCGAACAACCCGCTGACCTGACATCTGTGGCTCCCTTAGTTGCTGATCACCCTATCCCTGACCGCCTTGACTCGCGCACCAATCTCCTCAGTCGGAAGAACCATCTCCATCATCTCCACTTGATCTCGATAAACCTCGAGTGGGATCTGCTGCTTAATTTCGGGTTCGGTTATGTAATAAACCGGAAGACTCAGCGCGATCCCGGCCAATGGTCCAGCATAGGTCGGATCTCCAGCCGTAACGGTCTCTGCATACATCTCGGCCGCTTCAGCACTTGGGGATCCCAGGATCACCATTACTTCACCCTTCCCAAACTCTGCGACTTTCGCTTTGATTCGACCTTGATCCTCAAGGTCCATGGCTCCGGCCGCCGTTCAAACGAAGCACTGATTTATGTTGAGTACTACACTCCCGCCAGCCGCTTTTACGCATTCGCTCAGTGCGGTGCCTTGTACTCCATCTCGCTCGCCAAGAACGATGACTTTTTTTCCTGTCAGGTTCATTGAAGTAGTCTTCCTTTGATCGAATCTATTTCTTTCCTCGAATCACTACGCGGCCTCAAGGATGAATGACATGCCATCCGAGAGATTGGTCATCTTACCCAGAAACAAACTACCCTTCCCGATGAACATTGCAGTTTTTAAGTCACCCCGGAGCATGCCTTCGCGGGCATGACCAAGATAGGGGACTGCCGAGGGAACATGCCCCTGGGTCGGTGCAAACCCCGGAAGGCCATGTTTTTTTTCAAAGGATTCAAAGTCTGCGCGTGACCACTCACCCCGAATGACGCCAAGACTGGCAATAGTCCGATAGTTGTATTGGGGAATGTTACCGCTGCCAGATGGTTCAGTTACTTCAGGGTTATGTAACTCGACCGCGTATTTATCGATGTCGGGGATTTTCTTCCCCAGCTTCTCGAGAGGAGTGGCGATCAGGGCGTCGGCGATACCCTGCGCCGAGCCACCAAACCGCACATCATGTTTGCCAATTGCGTCTAGTCGGATGCAGGGGTTCCTGCCGTCGGCCGGTCCAATTAGAATCGCAAAACTTCCGAGAACGTCTTCCAGTATCGGGATTCCTCCAGCTAAGTGACCGCGAAATTTCATTCCCAGTTTTCCCAGCGCGCCTCCGCCTACAACCATGACATTTTCAAAGATGCCGGATTGAACTAGTCCGGCGGCAATAACAAGGCTGTGAATTGGGCCACAGCAGAATGCCTTCACATCGCTGCCGGTGCTGTTAACACAACTACTCAGCTCCGCCATTGCCTTTGCGAGGTTACCGGCCCCTCGTTGATAACGATCGCCAACAGCCTCCTCGCCCGAATTGATGACGTAGTCAATTGATGCAGCAGTAATGTCCTCCCGGCCGGACTGCGCGAATAGCCAGCGCATCGCGAGAATGCCAGTGGCTTTGCAAGCCAGGTTCTCCAGCAAGATATTCGCAGTAAGGAAAGGATCTTCGTCGTGCCCGCTACAGATACAACCAACAATCCGGTCTTCCTGGTATAAGGGCAACGCTGCTTCATTATCGAGCTTCGTTCTAATCGCCTCCACGGAATGACCTGCACCCATACGATCAAGATCGAGCTTGCAAAAGAGGGGATGCCTACGCAGCTGGGTGCTGGCCGCTTGCAGGAAAGATTTCTCGAGCAGGACCAGGTCAAACTCGTCCGCAAATCGAAGCAGTCCATAGAACTCGGCTTCCGGCATGATTTCGCCAAAGGGTCCAAATCGCGATCCGCCACTATCTTTGGCTCGCCACCAGGGCCTCTCGACATCCCACAACCATTCGGGCGGCGTACTCCCAATAAAGACCTGGTTCGGTGGGTAGTCACGAGCCCGCGCAAAACTTCGCAACTGCGATCCGATTTGCTTGATCAACTGCGGTTCTTTGCGTAGTTCGCGCTCAGGCTTGGAACCATAACGAACTAGATTTGGCGTATGAGCCAGAGCGTATGAAACAGCTTTGATGACTGGGTACGTCACGATGATTCCAAACTCGTTAAAGAATATCCTGCACGGCGCGGTAGCCTTGTCCAATGGCTCCCATCATGTGAGAAAACCTTTCTAGATCTGTATGTGCAAATCCAATTCGTCCGAAGGGCTTTTTCGCAGTCTCAACGGCACCGTCAGTAAGAAAACCCGGATAAGGAAAGATGTAGCCGTGGTGTCCCCACCGACTGATTGAAATGGCCTCTATATCTCGTTTCGGGTCGAACCCCCAGGGACCAAGCAGCCGATCTAATTCAAGTCTAATTTTCCGTTCGTATGCTTCAAAGGAAGTTCCAAGCAGCTCCGATCGCCCAGTCGATCCCTGCTCTTTAGGAGACATCCCCAGGTAGAACTTCGGTACGCCGATACCCACAACATTTGGCCGATTAGGATCAAGCTTGGCAGCGCTGAGCGCGCCGGCCTTCTCGTAATACGCCAGCATCACCCCGAATCCGTCTTGATAGGTTGAAAGAAAATTCACTCCGGCCTTGTCCAATGCACGAGAATTGTTGAGGGCAACGTTTATCCAGAGCACGGGAACATATTTAAATTTTGAATACGCTTCGCGCTTTTCTGCCGGTAGATCTCGAACCACATACTGAGTTATGTAGCCGCCGCCAGCCATAATCACACGACGAGCTCTAACTATCCGGAGCGTTTTGTTTTCGGAAAACGTCACGCGTACCATGCCGGAGTGTTTGGGATCACCCTCATGCTCCACTCTCACAACGCTCGAACCTAAGCGAATTCGAATTGACCTATCTTTTTGATCCAAAGCTGAGAGATTGATGGGCCCATTGATAATATCTTCCGTGCGACTGCCGCCTCCAATTGCCATCGGATTCAAGGCCTTAACTAGATGGCGTAGGAAACCGGAGTTTCCACCCCGTAATGAATAGATCGCGCGTGGACCTCCTCCATATTGCGCATACACAGCAGCCGCAGAAACTGCATCCGGAAAACCAAAGAAACTCGCCAAATCAGGAAGCATCAAACGGAACACACCCGGGTCCCATTTGCGCTCTTTTTCCACATAGTCCTTGAACGTGAACTTGTCCAGACGTTCAAGTTCAGATCGCCAATCCGAATTTCCATAGAACGGCATGATGGTCTGAATGAACGCAAGAAAGTCACGCTTTACATCGGCAGACAGCGGCGACGCAAAGACATTTGCATACCATGTTGGATTAACTCCGTGAGATTTTTGATCCCAGAAGACCCCGAACGACGACGCTTGTTCGGGCACGCGTAGCTTCTCGAAATCTATCTTGATCTCCTTGAGGATATTGGCCACGTGTTGATCTGGGGCAAAGGCGGGCGGCAAATCCTGAACAACTATAGATCCTTGAGGGGCATAGAGTGTTTCACCCTTGACAATGAACTCGTCGCGCCGAGCGTTGCCACCAAACGCAGGATGGTTTTCAAGGACTAACACTGACGCTTTTCCGTTTTTCGCCTGATTAAAATAGTAGGCCGAGCTGAGACCACTGAAACCTGCCCCAACAACCACCAAATCGAAAATCTCACCCGTATCTTCCGCGCCGAGGTTCGCATCATCGTAGCGACCGTCTCTTATCGCATGGCCTGCTTCAAAGGTCTCCTGCGTGTTTCCACCCCACGTCGATTGCGCCGAGTGAATCATCGATTGTTTTGATTGAGAAAACAGTTGTACAGGTGAAAGGTGAGTCGCCCATAAGCCCCCGGCGCTAATGAGCGCGCCGTTAAGAAAATCGCGACGCCTAATCGGGGCGTTCAGCCCCAGGAGGTCGTCCTGCTTTGAGTCGGTGGAATTCATCTCGTCAATAAAAGTGTTCTTAAACCTCAGGAGGATAACGGCTTCGGCAATTGGTGCTGATAGCGTTCGTCCGTTGATGGCGTTTGCGTTTTTAGTAACCGATAGCGCACCCGTCGCGGCGCGAGTCTGACCCGCCCTGAAACGTTCGGTACTCAGGATGAATCAAAATTGCCTGCCCACCGCCAAAGAAACCGCCACTACCAGCGATTTCATGACCGCGCCGTTTCAGGTCCTGCCAAGTTTCACCGGGAATTGAGGCCTCAAGTCCCACGTGTCCCACAACATCGTCGTAGCGCCAACGAGGAGCATCAAGGGCATCCTGCACGTTCATTCGGAAGTCAAACACGTTGCAAAGGAATTGAACTTGTCCTTGTGGCTGAACATCACCGCCAACAAAACCAAAAGAAATGAGCGGCTTATTCTCCTTCAGCACCATCGCAGGAAGGATTGTGTGACGCGTTCTTTTGTGTGGTGCGATCGTGTTTGCGTGATTAGGATCAAGTGAAAAACTTGAACCACGATTTTGCAAAACGATTCCCGTATCCCCGACTGTGATTCCCGTGCCCCAGGGAAAGAAGATGCTGTTTATAAAGGACACCACATTCCCTTCGTTATCTGCGGTGCAGAGATAGACGGTATCGCCAATGCGAGCTGAGTTTTTCATGGAACTCGCCATCACTCGCTCATTGGAGATGTGACGCCGCTGCTCTTTCGCGTATTCAATCGAGATTAGCCTGTCTAACGGTATGTCAGTGAAACCGGGATCAGTCACAAACTGCTTACTATCATAAAGAGCACGCTTCATTGCTTCCAATTGGAGATGAATTGTGTCTGGTGTGTTGTGACCCGAATCAGCCAGATTGTCGTCGGCAAGAATCTGAAGAGTTTCGAGAACCGAGATGCCCTGGCCATTCGGTGGCATCTCAACTATTTGATAACCACGGTAGTTGACCGAAACAGGTTCAACCCAGGTTGAAGCATGATCTGCAAAGTCATCGTGTGACAGTAGACCGGCATTCTCGTCAGAAAAGCGAACTATAGTGTCAGCGAGCGGGCCTTTATAGAAAGCATCGGAGCCACCCTCCGCAATAAGTCGCAGCGTCGCCGCAAGGGAAGGGCATCTAAAAACTTCACCTGGGCGGGGTGATCCATTCGGCAAATTAAGCCAGGTCTTCACCGAATCAGGACATGGCGTAAGAGCGCCTTGCCACTCCTTCCAGGTTATAGAAGTTTGGGGCGCTACCGCGAACCCGTCTTCGGCGGTGCGAATCGCCGGCGCCAACACTTCGGCAAGACTCATCCGGCCACAGGTTGCTAGCGCGCTAGACCAACCATCGACAGTACCTGGAACGGTCACCGCGAGAAAACTATTAGCCGGTATGTCCTTGGCCGAACCACCGAGCCGCTTTTGATAATTTGGCAGAGTTGCCGCGTAAGGTGATCGACCACTCGCATTTAAGCCGCGCAAGCGACCTGTCTTGGCCTCGTATATCACCGCAAACGCGTCTCCGCCTACTCCGGTAGACATTGGTTCTATTACGTTTAGCATGGCGGCCATAGCTACGGCAGCATCAACCGCATTGCCCCCATTTCGGAGTATCTCGATTCCGGTCGCTGCGGCAAGTGGCTGACTCGTCGCCACCATGCCATGTCTGCTCATCACCGCCGAGCGCGAGGGACCAAATCGATTAGGCCGATCAAAAGAGAGTGGCAACATTTCTGAGATCACGGTTGGGAATTACCCTCAATTTACCCTTCTCCCCCTTATGATGAAGGGTCAGAAAAAAGGAATGCTTAGGGTTGGGCCAAATTGATCACTGGCCAGCGTTGTTCGTATTTTGAGCTAATACCTTATCGACTTCGTCTTCGATCACCGTGCCTTTGAAGAAGGCTGAATTGGAGCCAGCATAAAATGATATGGGGTTAGTGAAGACAAACTCCTTAAGATCGGCCTCGTCAATTAGGTTCTTCTCAACCAACTCGTAAGCTTCCTCCACAACTTCCCGGATATCGGGAACATCCCAATGCCCGATGTCTGATCCAAAGAGGACCTTTAGACGCGAGCCGAACGGATTTACTTTAGAAGCAAAAGCCCAAGCATTAAGCGGATCATCAGCCTCACAGCCAAAGTAAAAACTCGATATGAACAAATCGCGAATATCCTCCGGTCTTTCGATCTGACAAGCTGCAAATTCGTTTAGCATTGCTGGATCTTCACGGCGCGAATTCAATACGCCAGCACGCTTTTCTAGCTGCTCTAATTTTCCTTCGACCATCTTGCCGCCATACTTCCGGTAGAGATCCATCAACAAGTTTTGATCCAAGTTAGCGGGATTAAGGTTTTCCAAACTCTTGGGATTCCGCTTGTCCCAGTGCCCGATAAGATCAGCGTAGAGACCGCACGCCCACCCAACTCCACCTTCCAAAAACGCTAACTTCAAGCTGGGAAACCTGTGTGTTACGCCGCCCATAAATAATGACTTACACAATGCCTCTCCAGCGGCACCGAACATCCCAATATGGTTGTACATGTAGTTTGTGGGAGAAGTGCGGCTTCCCCATCCCATCCCCGATGAATGAAATGAGGGTGCCACCTTCAGTTCCACACATTTGGCCCAGAACGGGTCGTAGTCGTAAGCACTATCGAGACCAAAAGTATCCAGCCAGAATGCCTGACGTGTCGCCCCTGGATTCTCTCGTGCGACAGAAGGAATCGGACGCCGGACAAAACCGGCACACACTATTGCTTTCAATCCCTCGACGTTAACCGCATGCTCCAGTTCGGTAATAGCCTCTTCGGGAGTGTGCATGGGAATGATCGCCGCGGGCGTCAAACGATCAGAATACTCACGATAGGTCTCTGCATAGTAAGAGTTGAAAGCCCTGCAAGTGCCTCGGCGCAACTCACCATCTTCAATATGAGGCACGGGCAGACCGAAAGTTGGGTAAAGAACCGCGAAGTCGAGACCAAATTCATCCAGCCGTTCATAGAGAAGACGTGGAATTGACGCAGTAGCTCGGTCCAGCGTGTTCTTCGTGGGTATGCCCCACCAGGTACTACGGGTCGGCCGCTTGTCCAGGCGCTCTGCCGATGACAAACGGTACCAGGAGAAAAGATTTTCATTGGCCCAAGATTGGAAACTGTCCACTAAACTCGCGCCACCTACGTTCTTCAAGTGATCCATGATGGCAGGTTCGAACTCAAGCATGTGTCCATCCGAATCGATGATTGGATGGTCCAAACGCGTCCGAATATCGGCTGATTTTGACCTTTCAATAATTGTCGACATTTAAGATTCTCCTTACCAAGGTCTGTACGCTTACGCGGTTATGTTCGCAATCCAATCCTTTCAACCTCAGGTCATACCTTCGCGGTTTTAATTTCGGTTCTGAGTTTCTCCGTCGCGTCGCGGTCAACCTGGTCCCCGTTTATTACAACTCCATACCACTCCCGGGCTTTTGCTGGGCTCAACATCTCATTCCTCACGTCATCAAATACCGCCGCTGGATCTCGAGCGAGTGGATTTCCCCACCCTCCCCCACCAGCGGAGAGCACGGTAATAGTTTCACCGCTCTTGGCGCGATTCCAGCCTTCGTTACTTGAAAGCTGCTTCTCATTTTCTCGTCCTCGATTTAGGTAACCTTTGTTAAGACTGCCGTGCATTCCGCCGTTCAAGCCATAAGCAGGGATCACAGCTCCGTCACCAAAGACAGACACGTCCGGATTAACTCCTCTGAATTCGATAGTGTAGTCAACTCCATTACCACCCCGAAATTCGCCAGCCCCTCCGGTATCCGCTATGTATTCGTGCCGCAATGTCTTGATCGGGAAGTTGATCTCGTCGGTTTCGATATTGGGGACGAGTATTCCGTTATAGTTGGATATTGGAGCAACAAACGAATCACCGTCTCTATGCGGGTAGCCGCCCCCGCCGCCTAAAGCTCCGAAACACCATCCGATGAAGAGTTTCTCGGTGCGGGGATCAATACCTCCATAGCCTGCGGTGAAAACACTATAGAAGCCTGCGGGTACTCTTTCCGGCGCTGCTTCGCCAAAGGCTTTCAGGACGGCCCCCATCATTGCGCAGGCCGGCGGCAGGGTACACATGCCGACCGCCGCCGGCGGTCTCGGGTTAACGAGTGTTCCCTCAGGGGCCACGATTTTAACTGGTCGGAATGAACCACTGTTACGAGGAAGCACGCCGGACAGAGCCCACAAGACAGCGACATGGGTCCCTGAATAAGTCGTCGCCATAGTGCAATTCTTCGAACCCTCAGCTTGGGGATCGGTACCCGTGTAATCGACGATGATATCTTCGTCATCGACGGTAATGGTCACCCGGAACATAACAGGATCGTTATTGATGCCGTCGTTGTCCATCCCAAATTCGCCGAAGTACTTTCCGTTTGGAACCGTTCGGATTATTTCCCGACACTGACGTTCTGCGGAAGCCAACACTCCCTCGACGACCTTTTTGATCTCCTCATTTGTATACTTATTTTCCATCGCCTCAATGAGCCGCTTCTTTCCAACTTTGCAGGCCCCAATCTCAGCCATCAAGTCGCTCCACAGAACATCGGGATCACGAACATTCAGCTTAATTACCTCCATCAACCCCTCGTTCAACTTGCCTTTCTCAAACAATTTCACCGGGGGGATACGTATCCCTTCCGCATAAATAGAATTGGCACGAGCGTTTAAACTGCCTGGCGTAGCACCGCCTACATCGTGATGGTGCGCACGGGCAACCGTAAAGAAGAGGAGTTCACCGCGGATATACACCGGCACAACAACAGTCATTTCCGGCAAGTGATTTCCAAGGCGGTAGGCATCATTCATCAGAAAGATGTCTCCCTCTTCAATCTGATCCATCGTAAAATCTTTCATTACTTCTTTAGGTCCGAACCCTCCCGCGGCGCCAATAATGGGAATCCCGGCAAGCTGAGCAATCTGTTCTCCGGCCCAATCGGTGACGCTACATGCGAAGTCGTTCGCTTCGGCGAAGATAGGCGAGTGACTTGATTTGCGCATTGTTACGCCCATCTCCTGGGCCACTGAATCGAGTTTGTGCGACATCACCGAGAGTGCAATGAGATCGTTTAACTCACGCTGACCTTTCATAACGACTGCCATTATCGTGCTCCTCTTTTCTCAAACCCTACTGAAGATCGATAATCATGTTTCCTCGGACATCAACCCGGGCCTTTTGAGCGGGATAGATGACAATGGTGGTGCTTGGTTTTTCGACGATTCCAGGTCCTGCAAATTCATTCCCTGAACGAAGGATCGAACCGTCATAGACCGGCACTTCCATGAAGCCGATCTCGCTTCCGAAGTAGGCTCGCCGCCGACCTTTAAGGGCAGCGGTCACATCTTTACCCTCCGGAGGTTTGGTTCTGAGATTGACTTTTGGGCTTTTTCCAATAGCCATCAATCGGAGGTTGGCTATTTCGACTTCTCTCCCCTCTAACTTATAGCCGTGGACCAATTCATGTCGCTTATGGTAATCCCGAACGATTGCTTGGAGATCTGGACCGCTGCCATTTCCCATGTTGATGGGAACCGAAATGTCCCAGTGCTGGCCCACATAACGCATTTCCAGCCAGTACTCAAAGAACCTCATATTCTCTGCAATACCATCTTTCTCGAGTCGCGCCACGCCTTTACTTCGTAATTCGTCGAAGGCATTTGAAAGATCTTCACTCTTGAGCTGCCCGATCTTTACCAGGTAGGTTTTTACATAGTCGTACTTCATATCAGCTTCTAACCCACCAAGAGCGCAGAAGACCGCTGAGGCATGAGGAATGATGACTCTGGGAATTCCCAAAGCCTTGGCCAGCACTCCGGTGTGCAAGGGGGCTGCTCCACCGGCGGCCACCAAAGCGAAGTCTCTTGGATCGTAGCCCTGCTCTACCGTAACAACGTGAATCGCATCCACCATGTTGGAATTCACGATCTCATAGATCGCTTGTGCCGCCTCGGTAGTTGAAATCCCAAGGGGTCGAGCTACATGCTTTTCTATCGCTTTGACAGCTAATGCATGACTCAGCCCCATCGTTCCACCGAGAAAGTAATCCGGGTTGATAAAACCGAGCGCGAGATTGGCATCGGTCACAGTTGGTTCAGTTCCTCCACGACCGTAGCAAGCGGGGCCAGGGTTGGCTCCGGCAGACTTAGGTCCTACCTTGAGTATTCCGCCTGCATCGACATGACCAATACTTCCTCCTCCGGCTCCCACTGTGTAAATTCCGATCATCGGCAGAGAGATCTTGTATCCCCCAACCTCTTCCTCGGTAACTAATGAGATTTGTTTATTCTGAACTAGCGTCAGATCAAAACTGGTCCCCCCCATATCAGCAATGATGAGATTCGGTTCATCGATCGCTTCTGCCAGACTTGCGCCCCCAATGGCACCCCCGGCTGGCCCAGAAAGCAAAGCCCTCACGCCGTGCTGGCCGGCCGCACTTGCGGTAGTTACCCCGCCATTGCTCTGGATGACCTGAAATTCCTTACTCATTCCCTGCGATTCCAAATATCCACCTAGCTCACTGAGGTAAGTAGATAGCCCAGGACCTACAAAAGCGTTGACTACAGTCGTGCAAGTTCGTTCGTATTCCCTTATTTGTGGAGCTACCTCGGAGGACGCTGAGACAAAAATGTTGGGATAGGTCTCCCTAATAATCTCCGCCGCTCTCCGTTCGTTTGTCGGGTTCTTGAAAGAAAATAAAAAACAGATCGCGATGGCAGTAACGTGGTGCTTCTCGACTAATTCGCGCAACTCGCCCCTGAGCATTTCCTCATCCAGAGGTTCGTCGATTGTTCCATCCCAGAGCGTGCGCTCTTTTATCCCTCTTCGCAGAAAACGCGGCACGATAATGGGAGGCTGAGGCGTAAAGAAGTCCCATTGTCCATTTCGATGACACCGTCGCATTTCCAGAGAATCTCGAAAACCAAGCGTCGTAAGCAACGCCGTCTTCGCGCCGTTGTATTCCAACATCGTGTTAGTGGCAACCGTGGTCCCATGAACAAAGCGTTCTGTATCTTGGACCAAATCTTCCTGTGTACGCCGCAACACGCTCGCCACTTCGCGCAGTCCGTTCTTAATTCCCTCGAGAGGGTTTTCAGGCGTTGATGGAATCTTCATCATCTCAAGTTCGTTGTTTCCATCTACGATCACTACATCGGTAAATGTGCCCCCGACGTCGATCCCTAACGAATACATAAGAACTCACCTCCGCAAGAAAATGAGAAATAGAAGAAGGAGACTACAATTTGAACGCGTGTAAAAGGCGATCAGGGGACTTCAATCGCCCTCTGGCATCGGAGGGTAGTGTCCTGACTGGGCCACGATGCCGCCATCAATTGCGATTGCGGCGCCAGTGACAAATGATGCAGCATCGGAACACAGCCACAGAACCAGGTTCGCAACCTCGTCCGCGACTCCCATGCGCCCGATAGGCTGCAACGCACTCATGTTTGCTTCGGTTTCAGGATTATTGTTGATGAAGGCGTCAATCATCGGTGTGCGAATCGCTCCCGGGCAGATCGCATTCACGCGGATACCGAAATTCGAATACTCCAGGGCTGCAGTTTTCGTCAGTCCAATTACTCCGTGCTTGCTCGCCACATACGGCCCCATCGTCCTATAAGCAACCAGACCGGCAACAGATGAAGTATTTACGATAACTCCACCACCACGCTTTCGCATTTCGGGGATTTCATACTTCAAACCCAACCAAACGCTCTTTAGATTTACGCCAATGACATGATCAAAATTGTCTTCGGTGTTCGCGACAATAGTCGCAAATTCGCCATCTATCCCTGCGTTGTTGTGTGCGTAGTCCAATCGATCGTAGATCTTGATAGCAGTGTCCACGATAGATTTTACGTCCGCCGCCCGCGACACATCCGCTTTCACAAAAACGGATTCACCACCAATGCCCTTGATCATTCGTAACGTCTCTTCAGCACCTGCAACATCAATGTCTCCAAAGACCACTCTCGCACCTTCACGTGCGAAAGCAAGTGATGTCGCGCGCCCGATTCCGGAACTACCCCCGGTGACTAGTGCTACCTTGCCGTCAAATTGGGCAGACATAGAGGAAATCTCCTATGGTGTTTGCAAATTCTTGAATCGTGAATTTCAGAGGCCCTACGGGACGATTCCGGATTCGGACTAATTTGCGGCGGGTTGGGCGGTTGGCTCCCAGGTTCGGTATGGACCAAGCCGGGTCATCAAGAATGAACCGGCAACAGTGACTAAGAGAAACGGGCCCAGTACCGCACTATATGAACCAGTGCGATCAAAAATAATGCCCATCAATAATGGACCGACAACGGCTCCCAGCGTGTAGATCGCTAGAATGTAGGCGTAGATTTCACCGAAGGCTCGTAACCCGAAATAGCGGCTAACGAGGTACGCCATAATGTCTCCTTCCGCGCCAATTCCGAAGCCAATAAGGGCGGCAGCAAGAAATGAGAAAGAATTCGCCACCTCGCCCCACAAAATCAGAATTCCTAAAGCGGCTACCGAAAAAAAGCAGACGGCAACTTTCGTGGCCACGAAACGATCAAGTAGGTAACCGGTGGCAAGGCGCCCGAATAAAGTGGCTCCCCCTAGCAGTGATGTGGCTAAAGCAGCACTTTGGGCTGAGACCCCTCTGTCGGTCAACAATGGGACCATATGAATGAGACAGCCATTCAGACTCACCGACACGAGAAAAAGCGAGATGCATAACACCCAAAAGATGCCAGAGCGCCATGCTTCACGTCCGCTGAATCCGACGGCAACGTTAACTTCTGCGCTAGCCACCTGGGATCCAGACTCTCCATCAGGCAACAGTCCCATTAGCTGTGGTCTCTCCTTGAGAAACAGCCCCACAATAGGCAGCGTTACCGCTATGACAGAGAAGCCGATGAAGACATAGGCCACGCGCCAACCAACCTTGGCAATCAGCGCATACGAAAGAGAAGGCATTACGAAAAAGCCAACGCCCGCCCCCCCCATCGCCAATCCAAGCGCGAGGCCGCGCCTTCTATCGAACCACTGTGAAAGGACCTTGTAATACGCAACCGCAGCGGTGCCGCCGCCGACAAGACCCAAAAGCAGATAGATGGCATAGAAGTGCCATAACCGGGCTGTCAAGAAGTAAAAGGAGATCAGTCCCAGACCGAAAAGGAGTGCTGATGGCACAATTATTTTACGAGCGCCAAACTTGTCCACTAAACGTCCGATAATCGGCAGAGTTGCACTCAGAACTAGCAGCGAAAGCGAGAAGCCCAATGAAATTTCCGCGCGACTCCAATGAAATTCCTGGCTGATAGATTTGAAAAATACGCTAAAACTAAACCCGATTATGGGAACGTAGCCCATAAACAAACCCGTGGCTGATACAGCCACGATATACCAACCATGGAAGACTCCCGATTGATTCGAGTTGCTCACTTTGGTTTGCAGTGGGAAATGTCTCACTCTTACCAATCGGCTGGACCATAGTCCTTTCGTGGAGGTGTGGCTATGGCCAGCAAGAGACATTCTTCCTCGCCGAAGATTCCGGCATGATCGCAATCCGCCGGAATAATTATGGCCTCGCCTTCATTGACGATGAATTCCTTGCCGCAAGCAAAAACCTTGGCGCTCCCTCGTAGCTGGATCCCGATCTCTTCTCCATGTTTGTGATAGACGTTTGGGAATTTTCCACCCTTCCCCTTTTCGATCTTGAAGAGGGCTACGCTTAATTGATTTCCAAAGGTGTGTTTCATGAACGCCACCCCATGCACCACTTCCTTCTTAAAGTTGTCGTCTTTCAAGCTAATGACCTTAGGTTCGTCCATGATGTGTCGGCCTCCTTCTTATCGAATGCGCACTCTAACGAGCAGCATATCGCCAACCACTTTGTGTGAGTGCCTAATCCAAAACTCCTCATCTTGCAAAAACAAAATGAGTCTTCGCGCCTGAAGTGAGATTTCGGTAGATCGCTTCCAAGGTATTTGGCCTCCATCAAAGTGTCTCGCAAGGCGCATTTTGCATACTCCTGGCTAAAGCGTTGTCCTGCGTTAACGGCTCGCCGGAAGTAAGTTCTTATCTCCCAGACAGTCCGAGTCAATCGAAAGTGGCCGAAAGTTGTGCGTGAGACAGGTACCGTCAAAGAGAAACATGTCGAAGATCCAGCCCGGATTTTTTGTTGGGTTGAGGGCCTCTGGCAATAAGTGAACAGAATCACGGCCTTCTTTGTGCATCGTCACCGGTGAACCAAAACGATGAGCTATGATCTCGACTGGAGTGGGCTGATATCCAGCGGCGCCGGCAATAGACATCATCCGATGCAACTTGAGTAGACGAAACGGCGGGCGTGCATCACAGGATTCTTCTTATCTGCATAAGCACGAACCGCTGAGCGCTTATGCAGGAATGCCACATGGTAGCCTTCCTGGAAGGAATTCCAAGTCATTTTCCAATTTGCCTTCGCCTCCACTGAGTAGGCACCTACAAGTTGCATCTCCCTGAATGGAGACCCGACCTTAAGCCGTTTTTTAAAATACTCTCCCGCTCTCGCCCGAACTGCTCCGCAGAAAGAATTGGTTCGATCGATCGGGCCGGCGCCGAGTTCGGGAATAACGTAGTCCACTTTTGAGAAGCATTCGACATCCTGGCTCTCCGCAAATCAAAATCTCAGGCTTTAGTCGTAACGGCGTTCCTTAAAGAATTTCGTATGCTGGAATCGTAAGAAACTCGACGAATTCGCCACTCAATGTGACCTGCTCAAACAGTCGGCCAGCCTCTGCAAACCTGCTTTGCATATACCCCTCAGCGCCAGTCATCTCCTGAATCTTGCCGAGTTCTTCGGCCGCGATAGCGGCGACCAGCTCACGAGTGATACGTGGTCCTTCTTTTAACGAAATGCCGAAGTGCAGCCATTGCCAAATCTGTGAGCGGGAGATTTCAGCCGTCGCGGCATCTTCCATAAGATTGAAGATTGCGACTGCTCCCATACCTCGCAACCACGACTCGAGATACTGAAGCGCTACTGAAACATTGTTGCGCAACCCAGCGGTGGTTATCTCACCGTCAGGAACAGCAACCTCGAGTAGTTGGCTTGCGGCAACATTTACATCCTCGCGCTTCCGGTCCACTTGATGGGCGTTAGTGCCCAGAACCTCATCAAAGATTTTTCCGGCTACAGGTACCAAGTCCGGATGTGCTACCCAGGTGCCATCGAAGCCGGCAGCTGCTTCACGGACTTTATCTTCAGTGACTTTTGCCAGCGCGACCTTGTTGACCTCCGGATCTCGGCGGCTTGGAATAAACGCTGCCATTCCTCCGATGGCGTGCGCTTCGCGCCGGTGACACGTCTTCACTAACAACTCTGTGTAGGCCCTCATAAAGGGCACGGCCATGGTCACCTGCATGCGATCAGGAAGGATGAATTCTCGTCTCGTGCGAAATTTCTTTATCAGGCTAAAGATATAATCCCAGCGTCCGGCGTTGAGGCCGACAGAATGCTCTTTAAGCTCGTAAAGAATCTCATCCATCTCAAAAGCAGCTGGGAAAGTCTCGATAAGGACAGTTGCCTTGATGCTCCCGCGACGTATTCCGAGGTTGTCCTGTGCAAAATTGAAAACATCATTCCATAAGCGAGCTTCTAGATGACTTTCCAATTTTGGTAAGTAGAAATAGGGACCAGTACCCTTACTTAACAACCTTTGCGCGTTGTGGAAGAAATACAGACCGAAATCAAATAGACTGGCGGAGATAGGTTCTCCGTCAATAAGGAAGTGCTTTTCCAGGAGGTGCCACCCTCGCGGGCGAACCAGCAAAGTGGCTGTCACATCCTTGAGAGAATAGACCTTCCCTTCTTCAGTCGTGTATTCAATCGTCCGGTCAATTGCGTCAATGAGGTTCACCTGTCCGTTGATCACGTTCTCCCAGGTGGGTGAATTCGCATCTTCAAGGTCGGCCATGAAGACCTTAGCCCCGGAGTTCAGGGCATTGATCATCATCTTGCGTTCCACCGGACCGGTAATCTCTACGCGACGATCCTGCAGATCCTTCGGGGCAGGCAATACCTTCCAAGCAGCATCGCGCACCGCACTTGTTTCCGAAAGGAACTGCAAATTAGCGCCTGCGTCCAATCGTGACTGCCGTTCCGCTCGTCGTCGCAATAAGGCAGTTCGTGTTGGATTGAAAGAGCGGTGCAGGTGCGCCACAAACTGAGTGGCCTCAGGCGTCAAAATTTCGGTGCTGCGGCCGCCAAGTCTTTCCGTAATCTCTAGTTTGTTATTGATTGCTTGCATAATTTTTGAAAGTTGTATGGTTCAAAGCACCAAACCTAGTTTTGTCGTTAATGCATTTTGCTTATGACGAGTCTCGGTGATTTTGCTTTTGTGATCACTCGATCAGGCATGTTGCTCAAAGGCGTGACGCGCGCGTTCGCATAGTTCCCTGAATGTCGCCGCTCCTGTTCGATACTCATTGATCGCCCATGATCTGAGTCAAAAGTGAATTCCTGTCGACGACTTCACCTGCTTTAACTACGAGTTCAATGTTGCGTGTATTTGTAATATCATCAAGGGGATTGCCTTTGATTAGCAAAAGGTCCGCAGTCTTTCCAACTTCTATGGTCCCCAATGAGTTTTGTCCGAGATACCCCGCTGCCGTCTTGGTCGCGCCGATCCACAGCAGCCGGCCACCGTCATCCACATCGCGGACGTTGCGCCGCACCAGCTCCGACGCGCGCGGTCCGAGCAGCAGATACGCC
>JBHEMC010000022.1:0-53198 GCA_046262775.1 Pyrinomonadaceae bacterium
GTCCATATACCCTTCCGTAGCCGCGCACGCCCATATCCCGCATCTCGTAAGCACGGATAGCACCCATCGACGACAATCCCCAGACTTGCCAACCGCTCGTAACTGCCAACCGAATCTCAGCATGTCCGGCGGACAGACATTGGTGAAACAATCCGTCTACGATTGCCATCGCTGCAGGTTTTCGCATGCAGACGATCTTTTCAATATCGCCACGCTTTACTGGCGGCAACACCTTTACTCGACGTTTAGCCGAAGCCGAGATGTCTACTCCGATGAGCGTTGGTCCGGCAAAGATGAGGCAATTAGAGATTTTGGACATAGTCTCTCAAACGAATCCCGACTCTCACCGTTGCGTCGTTGAAGCATTCAAGGCCCGGCACGAGAATTCGAACAACCGGCAACGGAAAATCCTTCGGCGTGTAGATCACTCTCAGCGCATGCTTGAAACCGTTTTTGGTGAGTGTATTCAAAAGATGGTCGAGCGCAGCGTCAAGATTTGTCGAGACGTTTCTGTAATCACGAATCTTTCGGAACGATACGGAGACACTGTTTTTTGACACCCGTGTTACGAGTTTTTCTGCGTACGCCTTGCGTGCCGTTGGCGTCCACCGTTTGAAATGATTGTAGCGAGCGGTGAGATCATCTCGGCCACCGTGTATGAACGACAACCGACTCTGAAATGCTTCGCATGTGGCACGTGTCAGAGCGATCTCCCTCGAAGGGTGGCAACCAAAACCAACGGTCACATAAATCGGATCGTCGCTTTTCCAGTCCGAAACTACAGCCATGAAGTATGGTAGTTCAAACTGGCTTTCGACGTACCGCACGTATAGCCTCAATCCGACCGAAGCCAGTCTGGAGCAAATCTTTTGCACACGCGCTGGCAGGGATTCATTCGTGACCAGGACTGATTCATCCTTGATGGATTGAAACGACGTGATGTCGCGTTCGATCAGTTCGGCGAGGCCATGAACAGTCGCCTCCAAAATTGAATTTCCAGAACTCAAGCCATTTGAAGTTGCCCCAAAGTAGCGATTGCCCCCGACGTTGTTGGGAAACGGAAGAAAAACAAGTTCGGCGGGAATGCGAAATTTTTTTCGTGTGCGAATATCGTGGGCTTCAACAGACGCAATTGAGCCATTAAGATCTATCGTCGCGCCCATCAAGGGACAAAAATCGAGAATGGCATCAGCACGAATGCGACCTTCGTAAATCTCACGCACCGCAACGAGCGTGGGTCGCAAAGACGAACGACCATACTCAGCGAAGGCATACTCGATTGCTTCCATGTAAGCACCGACCTTCGCTTCGGATGGTCGAATTCCCTTCCCGGCATTCACGCAGAGTGATCCGGGCAAAGCATTTGGTCGGATGCTCGCGAATACGGGGACGCCTACGCAGTCCAACCTCGTTATATCTGTAACTCGGGAAATGCCGAGCTGCTGAGCGACAGCTCGGGCACGCGCAAGAGTAACTGCCAGACGCTCTGTGCGGAGGCTGGAACTGAAACGAAGAGTTCGGACCACACCTTATCTCTTCTTTTTCTTCTTCGAACCAGAACCCTGGTTTTTAACCTGACCCGTCATTTTATCGAGTTGGTCACTGTCCGTAGACATCACAGCTTGTGAACTAACCATGCCGTTGCGCAACGTCTCTGACAGGCGTGCGGCGGTGCCGGGATCCATCTCAACCTTGGCATCCGGCTTCAGCTCAGTTTGCTTGTTGTCGGCCATCATCACCGCGCCTGATGCTACTAACCCTTCGCGCAGGTGTGATTCGAATCGATGGACAGTTTGCGGGTCGAGTTGGACCTTCGCAGTACTTGCAGGGCTCTTCGGCCTGATTGCCTTACTCTTAGACGCTTTTGCTGTGGTCCTTGACTTTTTTGTGCTGCTCTTTTTCTTTGTGGCCACTGGGACCTCGAAATTTGATTTGATTGAAGAGGCGGCGAATATATAGTCCGAGCAGATACGAGTCAACAGGCGTTGGCCGCGAAGCGGGCGGACATAAAGTTCGACGCGATCAACCGACAGGTTTCATGTTAGTGGGGCCTCGTGCAATGAAGGTAATTCGACCTCCTCCTGTCTTGCCTCTGACCATCACCAGTACCGACAAAGTGCCTACCAAAAAAATCTTGGTAATGAAACAAAATTGGCATAGAGGACGCGACCTTTCAGGATTGTACCGATTCGTTCGCATCTACACGTGGCGAGACGACCGGTGGCAGATCCTGGCGCCGCATCTGTGCTCCCCAACCCATCGGTAGCAGCCTGCTGATGCAGTTCCGCTAATCAAAACAATGTTCCTGCACTTTTCAATAACCAACCCAAGCTGACCGTTCCCGTTTAACCCAGTTGCAAGACCTGATGGCTGGCTCACTGCGTGCGCAATTCGGACCTACGCCAGGTGGACGAGCCATGAATGCAACTATCCAGTCCTTCAGTTTTTAATGGCTGTAACCACAAAATGTTTTTCTCGTGTGATCTGAATGGCCTTAAAATTCGCCGCCGTCAAAGCTCTTCTCACAACACGATTTGTCTGCCATGATTCGAACTGGTCGCGCTTGGTTAAAAGGGGCCATTGCTTATCGAATATGTGCAGTGTCAGTCCGTTGACGAAAACCCACAGTCGCCCAAAGGCGGCCCATGGCTGAAACGAAAAGAAGTTTGAGATCAACTCCTCTATCGTCATGGTGGCAGGGTGCAGCACCGCCCAGAGACTGCCACCGCTCGTTAAGACACGGCCCATCTCCTTGACAGCACGCGCGACGTGCATATAGGGCAGGGCGACACGGCAAACGAGCAGATCAAAAGAGTTGTCAACGAACGGTAGCGCTTCTCCTGTGGCTCTAACAAACCGTACACTGTCCGTCAATTCCTTTCCTAGTTGTAAGGCCTCTTGATCTAGATCGAGTCCCACCGCTAGGACATTAGTAGCCAAGTTGCTCGCAATCAGTATTTGACCAGCGCCGCACCCGACGTCGAGTATTCGATGGTGTTCCGGCTTCACGGCTGGCATTACCCTCCGAAAATCGGCAAGGTCGTTTGCAATCGCCAATTCTTGAAGATGATAGCCGCGACTGTCCATTTGATAGTCTGCTAACTACGTCCAATAATGAAGCCGAGCATCTTGGTATGTCTCAGCCACAATCAGCGGACTGTAACAGAAGAGGAATTTTCGGTTCATCTTAACGTGTTTGTGATCACTATAACCAAGTTGTCGCTGCCCGCGAAACCACAGCGTCCGTCCCGCCTAAACAAGCACGTCGCTGAACGACACCATTACGCTTTGATAATTTGGTGGTCTGGGTGTTAAGCAACCGTGGCCGTATTAGCGGCTCGAGAACCTGTTAGGAGGAGAATCGTGTTCTTCACATCCATCAGTGCAGCCCGTCCAGATCTCATCGCACTGAGTACTAAAATCGTCGAAGCAAACATTATTGGTGCGCAGATCAACAGTCCTAAAATTGGATTGATGGCTGCAACAAAGTGGCGAAAAACGGTACAAGTGGCGATTCCCAACAGCGTTGCCAGAGTAAAGGGAGCCAAGACACGATAAAAATCCTTTGTTGTAACTGGGCCACGTCGACCGACGAACCAATAAATAAGCGGCTGGGCAATTAATATTCGCGCGACCGAATAGCTCGCAGCAACGCCAACTGCACCCCAACCTAACCCCGCAACGATCGACAATATCGAGATCGGTGCATTTATCAGCGACCAGTGCAACATATCTCGACCACGACCCTGAGTTACCAATAGCCATCCTGCCGTTCCGATTAACGGCTGAAATAGACCAGCAATGCTCATAAATAAAAGAATCGGCGCCGCACCGTTCCACTGTTTCCCCAAAACTATGGCAATCAGCCAATCTGAAGTAACGATAATGAGACCCACAGTTGGCATAACAAGAATAAGAATCTTTTCCATGATCCGAAGATACGCTTTTCGATATCGGTCAGGTGTGCCTGCCAGCCGGCTCAAACTCGGAATAACAACGCCCATCAAAGGCTCAGTAACTTGTTCCGTAGGCAAACCAACGAGCTGAGCCGCCTTGTTGTACAGCCCTAACGGTGCAGAAGCCCAGAATTTGCCGATCAAAACACTATCCGCATTCTTCGCGAAATAATTAATTGTGGAGTATGCAGTTATATGACCTCCAAAACTCACCATCGAACGAATGCCGGTGTTTCGCGAGGGAAGTCCAGGTCGCCACCGACAAATGGACCAGACTAAAAACGCGTTCGTCATGAGAAGCGCTAATTGGCTATAGATCAAAGCCCAAAATCCAAAGCCATTCCAGGCGAGAATAATACCTACAGTGTAGCCCGTTACGATCGAGGCGAGAGAAATAGCGCTGAGTGCATAGAACCTCATCTGACGCTTGATTAGGGCTTCGTGCTGTACAGTAAATCCCCCTATAACAAAGCCGAACGCACTTATTACGGCTATTACCTCGAGACGTGGTTCTGAATAAAACCATGAAATCGCCGGTGAAATTGCGACCAGAACGAGCATCGTAACGAGACTCAGCGTCATGTTCAGCCAAAATAGAGTGCTGATTTGCGAACGCGTAATCTCTGGACGTTGCACCGTCGCCAGGGATAAACCCAGATCCTTAAACATTCCTACGAAATTGGTGACAACAGCCACCATGCCAATTAAACCGTAATCCTGAGGAGTGAGAAGCCGTGCGAGTATTGATGTTGCAACGATGCTGATCACAAATCTCAACCCATGCGAAATTACGGTTATGGCGCCTCCCCTGGCCGTTCGCCCGCCGAGACTTTCCATCAGGTGATCAGTTGCAAATAACGGATCGGGGGTTGTCGGTTGGATATGTTGTCGATCAGAACTTCGCAAAATCACTATTGAATTTCAAAGCTCAATGAGAGCGGACTGCGATGGCTAACATTCTTTCTTCACTATCCCCGTCGATATATGAGGTCACGGGTCCCAGCGTTGCCTTCGCGAGTCTCCCGAGATCTTCTAAGTGACCTTTCAATTCAGCGAGGGTTTCTCCTTCATGTCCCTCATAAATCATGAAGGACCACGGAATCTTCCCGAGATCATCGAGCCAGTCCAAATGACCTCTTATCGCCATGTACGATACCACGCATCCTTCCGTCGCTGATTTCACGTGAGAAGGTAAATCGTCGACCAGAGAACGGCACGCTGTTAAGTCTGCTCCAGTTGTCGAAAATCGCGTGCAGCCCAGCGCCAAGAGCATTCGTTCGGTATGTGGGACAATTTCGGAGCGATCCCAACCGTGGCACCATTTAGCGCCGAGATTCAGGTACTGGCCCATCATCATTCCGATATTACAACCGACATCCAAAACCAAACGACCGTCAACTGATATCCCCGCTTCGGCAAACAACTTCTTGAGCGTAATCACCCGATTCACGACATTCCGCTTCGCCGGAAGACGTACTCCAGGAATAGACTGGTAAAGATAACGGTTTCCGCGGAGCAGAAGTGTGTCGCCAAAATGGCTATGCTCTGCGGCTGCGGCAGCTAAGGAAGTCAAAAACTTTCCGTAGTCTCCCAAACGAAAATTCTGGAAATCGATGTATCTGAACTTACCATTTTGGTCCATAAATGCATTGCCGCTGCAGCTCGGGCAGTCAAATTCTTCGTCTTCAAATCCATCTGGAAGAATCACTTTTATCAATCCACTTACATCCATGTCGCGCAGGGTTAAGAGGCCTCGTCTCCACTCCTCTTCGCTCGGCACCCTCTGTCCAACATCTTGAACAACATACCCGGTCCAGGTTCGTTCGCCGCATTTGAGGTTAACCACATCATAAAGTCGAGGTCCCACATCTTTGATGTAAAAGAGATTCGCTACCAGCGCCAGCTTGCGATGACTGTGAACCAAATTACGGTGAATTCTACTATCACCTTTCGCCGAGCCTCTGACGTACTCACTTCCGTCCACCCCACCCTCATTCTTAACAATCTTGATGCCTGCATCCAGAGGATAATTTTCAGCGACAACCTTGAAACATGCTGCCCGGAAAGAATGAGGTGGTAAGTATATGGCGTGTCCTCCTTCGCTGAATTCCAAACCATTGGATTGAATGAGCTCAAACAAAGATTGCTCCGTGGTTAGTTCCTCGGTGGCTACTTGCAACGTGAGTGGCGATTGGACCGGCAATGCCACTTCCCAATCTTCAACCTCCCCGAAGGTGTTATTCAGAAGTCTGGACAGACCAATCCTTCGGATAGCTCGTACTTCTGAAGCAATTTGATCTTTCGTTCGACCAGCCAGTGAATACAACTGCGGGAACTGGAATGCGAACCAACCTTGAACTGAAGATTTCCCCGCCTCTGACATAAAGCGATTGGGATCTGTGTAATTGTCGTACGCTTTTCTGCCAGCTTCGGACAATGACCAGCGATTGTTCTGGATTGTTAACCAACCAGCCTTGATTGCCGGGACACAGGGAACTGTGAGCTCACTAAATGTAAGGTCGCCGGAAGCGAGCGCCTGTGCTACGAAACGCGCAGCATACGGCGCATTCGCGAGTTGCTGCTGCAACTGGTGAGTGGTTAAACCTCGCGGGTGCTTTCGTAAAATCTCAAATACGCAGTGAACACCCTGCGCTAACTGCAATTTTTTATTTTTTGACATCTGCTAATGATCCCGAATGGGATCTTCGGAGTCTGATGAAGCAAATCTCGAATGGCTGAGCATCTTTTAATGATTGCACCCCCACCATCGAAGGATATACCAGTTCCCGGTATCTATGCCAATTCTTAATTTCAGCTCTACAATCCAGGTAAAGGGTCTTCTCACGTAGACTTTCTCAATTAATATGAATTACTTTGCTATGCTGTAACGTGTACTTCAAGCCCCAGGGGAACTACCGCTCGGCTCTATGCTCAAGGAGATCAAACAAACAGCGCTATCTTTGTTTAAGGCATCCGGCGGTTTTACCGTTGCGTATGGCAGCGGTTGGCGTCGTAGGAGGCTCTTGATTCTGGGATATCATGGTGTAGCTATTGATGACGAGCAACAGTGGAACCCCAGCTTGTACATGAGCCTTGATCATTTCGCGAGGCGGCTCGAAATGATTAAAAAAGCGGGCTGCGCGGTGCTGCCGCTAAGCGAAGGTCTCAGAAGACTTTATTCAGGAGACTTGCCGGAAAAGAGTGTTGTATTAACTTTCGACGATGGCGGCCATGATTTTTTCCGTCAGGCTCATCCGTTGCTGCGAGAATTCAATTTTCCAGTAACTCTTTACCTCACCACTTTTCACTGTTTCTATAACAGACCGGTCTTCAATGTGATGTGCTCATATCTTCTATGGAAGGGCCGGCGTGTCACTCTCAAGCTGAAAGACTTAATCCACTTGGACCAGTCAATGCCACTTAGTGATTACACGTCTCGAATAGCGACGCTAAACGCCTTCCATGCATTTGCAAATGAAAACAAGTTGTCCGCCGAGGAGAAAGAGGATTTTAACGTCAGGCTAGCTTTTAAACTGGGAGTGGATTACGACCAACTGCTTGAAAATCGTATCTTGCAAATACTCACCCCCGAAGAAGTCAGGAGCTTGTCATCGCAAGGCGTCGATATTCAACTTCATACGCATCGTCATCGTGTACCGTTGGATCGTGAACTGTTCATTCGTGAAATTGAGGAAAACCGGCACAGTATCAATGCGATGACAGGGTCGGTTGCAAGCCACTTCTGCTATCCCAGCGGTGTATTCGCCAAACCTTTTCATCTCTGGCTTCGCGAAAGCGGAATCCGATCAGCTACAACCTGCCAGGCTAACATGGCTACCACTTCCTCTGATCCGTTCTTATTGCCGCGGCTGATCGATACCTCTTATTTATCGGAAATGGAATTCGAAGGGTGGCTCGCGGGAATATGCGCACTATTTCCTCAACGTTACCATAGTTCGAGGACAAGGCGCGGGTTCCCATAGGCAGTATTTGTACGTCTACTTCTATGGATAAGAACGTCACATAGGAATCGCAGTGAGAAACATTGGAACTCTGCCGCGAATTGAACCGCGTTACTGCAGTTTTGCCGTTGAAACGTAATTTATTGAGACTACTGGGAGAGGACGTCAAGCCCGTACGCGTTTCGTTGGACGGCCCTAGAAACAAGAATCGCTTGAAAAAGTTGCCGAGGAAATAGGCGTTCATTTTGGAGAAATGCTCCCTTCCAGTCCTGCCTGTACCCGAAATTAAGACGCTGCTTCACGATATGATTCTCGATGCCTCACGCGCATCGAGTTGCCACAGGTTCGTCGCTGATGCCGCAAAGTTCATGCCGAAATGTATCGCTAATAAATCCGAGGCTCAATCGATTATGACTGGCCTCGCCTATAAGTAGCCCGTGGTAGTTGGATTGTCCGCGACTGCCGTTGATTCTGTCGTCAGGGTTTGCTTGAATGACGAAGTCGCTTCCATCATGGTAGAGCACGAGAGCGAATGGGCTGAACTCGATCGTCTAATATATCTATTAACAATATGCGAGTTGGTGTACTGACAGGCGGCGGAGATGCCCCCGGATTGAACCCGGCAATCAAAGGTTTGGTTTATCGTGGCTCGGAATTAGGCCAAGTCGTTACCGGCCTTTACGACGGCTGGCGCAGTCTTTTGAACCCACTGCCGGATATTCTGCCGCTCACAAGAGAAAGCGTACGACGCTGGGATCGTGATGGTGGCACAAACCTCGGCTCATCACGCACAAACCCATTTCGACAGCTCACCGAAGAAGGATCGGTTGTCGATCGTTCGAGTGAGGTGCTGGACAATATCGAAAAGCTCGCCCTTGACGCGCTTGTGGTCTGCGGTGGAGAAGACACTCTCGGCGTCGCCGCAAAGCTGTCGGAATCTGGAATTCACATTGTCGGCATTCCTAAAACAATCGATAAAGATTTGGCCGGCACTGATTACACGCTCGGGTTCGATACTGCGCTGCGAAATGTTTCGGAGATCATAGAACGGTCACGCACGCCGGCAGGTTCGCACGGATGGGTTCAGATAATTGAAGTGATGGGGCGTCACGCAGGGCACCTGGCATTATGGTCGGGTGTCGCCGGTCAGGCGCATCTGGTGCTGATTCCCGAACACCCGTTTCGCTATGAACGCGTGTTTCAGTTGCTGACGGATCGCATCGGTCGCCCCGGTCTTACGCGAAATGCACAGCGACCTCGATACGCAGTGGTTGTTGTGGCTGAAGGAGCACGCGCCGAAGACGGCGAAATGGTCACAATCGATGACCGATACGATGCTTTCGGTCATGTGCGATTAGGTGGCATCGGTGAAGTCCTGGCGCGGCGAATCGGAAGTCAAACTCCTTACGAGGCTCGCACTGTCATGTTAGGCCACCCTCAACGAGGCGGACAGCCCAGCCCGATCGATCGCATCATGGGCATGATGTTTGGCGCGACTGCGGCAGAAGCCGTTGCTGATGGCCAATTTGGCAAGATGATCTCAGCTCGCGGCATTGCACCCGCGTGCGACATATCGCTGGTTAACATCTCTGAAGTGCTCGGTCGAATCAACCTCGTGGATATCGAGCGCTATTACGACACCGAAAGGTATCACCTTAAGCACATCGGCATGTAAACTACGTTAACTTTGGACCACGAGTAAAACAAACCTGACGACACCCGACCTACATTGAGCGCGTTGAAGAGAGGTAGACTGGGAGCTAATCCCTGCCTACTCCCAATGCGTCGGCGACGCGATTGATGTAATTGAACCAGGAAGCAATCAACGTAATCTGCAAAATTCCCCGATCGTCAAAACCCACACTTCGCAATCGCTCGTGATCACGCGCCGATATGCGCGTTGCATCGCGAGTTAATTGCACGACGTAATCAAGCATCAGCCTGTCCTGCTCAGAGATGTCCGCCGCACGGTAGTCGGTTTCCAAAGCCCCGACAAGCTGTTCGTCTAAGGTAACTCGACGCAGAAACTCTGCGTGAGATTCGATTCAATAATGACAACGATTGGTCACGGAAACCATCGTCGTGATCATCTCCTGCTGCCGCCTCGTAAGGGGAAGCTCGGGTGACATCAAAACGCCGAACGTCGCGAACGCATGATGCAGTGCTTCAGGAATCAAACTATGCGACGACACAATGTCCGAACTCTGACCGTCAGGTGTTGGGTGAACAGGTTGGGAATATTCGATCGGATAGAGCTCGCGCTGGGCTTCAATCGCGCTGCGTAATTTTTCATCTGCTTCGGAAATTGGAATGGTTTTGATCCAGGTCATATGTGTTAACCAGTGCTAATCCATGCGAATTCGCTGAGTTGAACCGTTATCCACCACAGATGCTGATTTATGTGGCGAACCAGTTGAAGCTACTCTAAAAATAAATTTGCGCGCAGGCACGGTGTACGAACTTTCCACATTTATATCCACCGCAAAACCCCGTCCGACCTGACTAACGCGTATTGAGGTTCGTCGGAATGCACCCTGTTGATAAGCAGAGCTCAATCCGTCGTCCTCATAAACAGTAGTTGAAGCGGCGCCGTTATCATCAGGATAAATCGAAAACGCTAACGGGTCCCAAGGTTTCTCTCCTACGTAATTCATCTCAGGCGCAAGCGGAATAATCGCGCCGGCCCGGACAAACATTGGAACTGTTTCCAACGGTGCGCCGACGCGAACCATAGTTTCACCCGAATACTTCTTGTTGGTCCAATAGTCGTACCACGTTCCATTGGGCAAATAAACAAGACGTTCCGTTACATCGGGCTTCACTACGGGAGCGACAAGAAGATCGCTACCGACCATGAATTCATCTTCAATATTGTAAGTGTTTGGATCGCTCTGGTAATTGAACATCAAAGGCCGAAAGAGTGGTGCTCCGGTGCGATGGGCTTCTTCAAGCGTGGTGTACAGAAACGGGAGCAGTCGATAACGAAGTTTCAAATATTTCCTGATAATGTCTTCGTAATACTTTCCAAAGCGCCATGGTTCCTGGTCATAGCCATCAATAACTTTGTGATTGCGACAAAAAGGCGCAAGAAAGCTTATCTGATAAGCTCGCGTCAGCAGTTCTCCGTTTCCACGTCCAATGAATCCACCAATATCACTGCCGACAAATGATTCACCGGACAAACCCAGGGTGGTAAACATTGGAATGTTGAGCGCGAGCGCATCCCAGGTACTGTTTGTGTCACCGGTCCACATGGTTGCGTAACGCTGAATGCCTGCATAGCCCGCGCGTGTTATCACATAGGGACGGACATCAGGACGTAATCGCAGTAAGCCTTCAGTTGTCGCACGCGCCATTAACAACGCAAATACGTTTCGATTTTTCGCGTGAGCCGTCTTTTGCCCCTCATCGTTGCTGATTACATCGATTTGATTCTTTCCCGTTTGATCGATGAAATCAGCGGGTTCGTTCATATCGTTCCAGATACCGGCAAATCCATTTTCCGTGTAAGCTCGATGCAAATCACCCCACCAAGTGCGTGCATCGGGCAAAGTATAGTCGACGAATACGCTATCGCCTGGCCAGACACGCGGGATAAACAAGTCGCCACTCTTTCGCAATTGAAAGTACTTCTTGCGCAGACCATCCTCAAAAACATAATAGCGAGGGTCCTGCGGCTCTAACTCCGGAGTTATTGATGTAATCATCGCGGCCGTTGCGGGTGCCGGTTGATACTTCACGCCCGGGTCGACGATCGCAACCATCTTAACGCCTTGCTTTGCGAGTCGGTCCGTCAGGGACTTCGGATTGGGAAAGCGACTGCGGTCGAACGTAAAAACACGGTAGCCTTGCATGTAATCAATGTCGAGATGAATCACGTCGAGAGGCAAATCGCGTTGTCGATATTGCCTGACGACCTCGTCAACCATTGTCTCAGGGTAATAACTCCAGCGACTTTGCTGGTTCCCGAGCGCCCACAGAGGCGGCAATGCCATGTGACCAGTCAAATCTACATAGCGATTGAGAATCTTCTTGATTGACGGTCCGTTGAAAAAGTAATAATTCAAGTCGCCGCCCTCGGCACCGAACCAGACACGTTGTTGCGACGAACGTCCGAAATCGAAGTAACTGCGATAACTGTTGTCGAAAAATATCCCGTATGCGTTTCCATTATTGAGACCAATGTAGAACGGAATCGTTTGATAAATTGGATCCTTCCCTTGCGTATAGCCCGGCGTATCGGAATTCCAGTTGACGAAGAAGTCGCGTCGTTTGTCGAGATGAGCTGCCTTTTCACCTAGTCCATAGAAGTGTTCGTCGAAACCTAGTTTCTTCGATGCCGCCACAAACGGTCCCGCCGAAGGATCGAACATGATCTCCTTCAAAACACCTTGCGCGTCGTACTTCATCGGCGACTCATCTGCGTTAATCGACTTGTGTGTACGTGGGTCTCGGAAGTCGATCAATAACGGGGAGCGCCGAATTACTACTTCCAATTCCGCGGTGGTAATCGTCAGTAAATCGGCAGTTTCATTTAGTTGCCATTGAGTTGCGGGCCAGTCATCCTTTGCGATAGCCCATGAATGATCTTTCCCGAATGGTTTGGCAAACGATGCGCGGACACGAATTAGATCGGGCGCGAGAACTGTCACATGCACCTGCGACTGGTCAGCACAGACAAGCGTGATGCCTGCGTTGTCTTTGGTGAAGCTCGAGACCGTTCCAATGTTTTGCAGACGCGTGATGTCCTGAGCAAGAACACACCAGGGACTGACCAGCAGGATAATTATGCAAATGGGTAAGCGACTCATTGTTTTTTATTTGTGGCTCTAACAGTGTCGGCTCTTCCGAATCACCGTTTCGCATATCTATCGTAAACAACCCTCGGAGTTTCGATATTGCGGCCGCGAGTCAAATTAATTGCCAGGCGAATGAACTGCGCCATCGACCACGCGAGAGGGGTCGCGGACCCTGTTCCCGTTCCTACCCGAAAGCTGCTGCTGCGGTTGTCCCAAACCTGTTCGGGAATCATGAAACCATCATTAGCAAACGTCATCATCGTCTCAAGATTACGTCGCGCCTGACTAATTTGTCCGCGCGCCAATTCATACTCGCCACGCTCACCCGAGAGAAGTGTCCAAATACGACCAATACCATGACGCGCGTCGTAAGCCTCACCGTCAGACGTTTCGCCATAAGCGTCATGATTATACCGATACCAGCCCCACCCGGTTGGCAGGTCAACCCGTATCAGCTTATCGACCACGTTCAGGGATTCATTAATGAGCGGATCATCAGCGCGTCTGATCCCAAGACGCACGAGCTCCAAGAATCCTGCATCAACGATTTCCCTTTGGTCGAACGTTCCACCTCCACTATTGATCTCGATCTGCAACGGTTCGTCAGGTTTTCCGGTTTCAGTAATGCGCAAGTAGTAGCGCCTTGCATACTGTCCTTTTGCAGTAGCAGTCCAGCTGTCCAAACGGCGTTGCCATTCGTCGGCAGTCTGCAAATAAGTGTTTGTGCTCGATCTATCGCCGTTTGAAGTCGCAATGTTGGCAGCGCAGACAAGACCCGCGATCTCTGCGGCGATTGTTGCGGGAGCATACCCCGACTTCTCTTCCCAGCGATCCTGATTGGTTGCCGGACCCATGGCGATAAGATAATCGGCGGCGCGTTTTATCCTGGGCCAGATTTGTGGTTCGCGACGATCGAGCTGATATGCGAGTACGATTGGTAGTGCGGTCTGATCCATCTGCTGACCGCCACCGATCTGACTTCCATCGACTCTGGAGTTTTGGGGAAAACTTCCGTCCGGCTTCTGTTGGCGGTTGAATAAGTAGGTTAATGCTCGATTCGCCGCAGCCCTGTCACCGATGGCCATAAGTGCAGTGGCAACTTGGTAAAGATCACGCGACCACACCGCGTGATACCCGCTTACGGTAGTCTCATTAGCGTTAGCTCCACCACCCCATGGAATGGATGGGGAAGCGATAGTCGCACCACGAAATGTTTTATCCTCCAGAGCATGTAGGACCATCGCAGCCATGGTGAACTGCTTTTGGTACGTCGGCTGCATTCCTGGCAAACGATCTGCAAACTGATGCCATCCTCGTCTGTACTCCAACTGCACACGCGCAAATCCTTTCGCAAGTGATTGGCGAGCGTTTTTGACAGCTTCCGGCCCATTCGCACCGAACCCAACTGCAAACGTACAACGACCGTGCTGCCTTCCAACTTTGCCGTTCTTTTGATTAGTACCAAATTGCGCTCCCGACAACGCACTCAGACCCGCAACTTGAACGACATTTCCGTTTACAGCACGCTCATAATACTCGGTGAGCCGACGATTCGAATCAGATCGTAACTGCGTCAGACCATCGTTGACGCCAAGGAAGCCGTTCGTCCCTTTCGCTATTCTAGTTGGTCGAAATATCCGCTGCTTCTGATCGAAATACATGAAAGGCTTGTCACTAATCAATGCTGATGCCTTATCTCCGTCCACGGCGACCATCGCCTGACCCGAATTCCAAGAGGTGTCGTGCATTCCACTGTTGTTAAGAGATGGATCGTAATAGACGTATACGTTCGGAATGGTGCGGCCTTCAAAATCGATGTCAATCAGTAAGGCATTTCTATCTGGATCCGTGACATAGGATTTTGTAATTTTGTAATTGCCACTTTTCGCAGTATTAATCTGACGAAACGCCAGGGATCGGGAGTCTATGACTTCCAACTTATGATTCGTATCCTCAACTTCATTTTCGACTGAGTCGCCATCGACGATGATCAGTTGCAGTAGTTGTACGTTGGGAGTATCGAGCGTTGGGTAATACACCTCTGTTAGCGCGCCATTAGCGAGTGTGAACCAAACTTTTGATGAAAGAGTGTTTGCAGTTCCAAATCCGTCCTTTGCGGCAATAGCCCAGTGGGCATCCTTACCCGGTCCACCCGGTGCGATTTTGCCTTGACTAGCCGTTGACGCGCACACGAAGTAGACCACGATGACGATAACAACAACACGTTTCATCACTCGGAATTCGATGGGATAAGAAACGACAAGTGCAAATCAAGTTCGTTTACGGCCCGCCATATCCAGACCAACAGCCGCAACCAGAATCGCGCCCTTGATAATATTTTGCATGTAAGGCTCAACATTCTTTAGGGACATTCCGTTGTCTAAGCTCGCCATGATCAACGCACCCAGAATTGCACCAAAGACAGTGCCGCGGCCGCCCATCAAACTCGTTCCGCCTATGACGCAGGCAGCGATGGCGTCAAGTTCGAGTAGTTGGCCTGCATCTGGGGATGCGCTACCCACCCTGGCTGTATAGATAATCGACGCCACACCTGCCAATGCGCCCATGATGCAAAAAACAGCGAGTATGTGAAGGCGGATGTTAATACCGGACAAGCGCGCGGCATCTGGGTTACCGCCAATCGCATAAAGGTATCTGCCGAACGTAGTGTTCTGCGTCAAAAAAGCACCGAGCAACGCTACGCCGATAAAAATGATTACGGGATTGGGCATACCTGCGCGAACACCAGGAGCCAATTCATAGGAGTTCATCATATAGATGAAGGCGATAACGACAATCGAGGGAAAAAGAATTCGCATCAGCGTAGGACCGAGCGCAGGAGTACCGAGGCCGTGTCTGCGTCGCGCTCGATTGCGGGAAATCGTTAACCAAGCAATCGCTGCAACAGCAACGGCTGCAACGATCACCCCGACAATCGGTCCAACGTAATCCTGACCGATGGATTTGAATGCCTGAATTCGTAACGGTATCGTCTCACCGCGACTTAAACCCAGAATCACTCCGCGCCACGCCAACAGCCCACCCAAGGTAACGATAAACGCGGGTATATTGAGGTAAGCGGTCAAGGCACCCTGGGCCGCCCCGATAGCTGTGCCAACTCCAACTCCAGCCGCCAGCGACGGCATCAATCCCCAACCAAGCCAACCCTGCGCAATTGCGGCAATCCCTCCAGCCAAACCCACAACCGAACCAACTGATAGATCGATCTGACCGGTGACGATAACCATCAGCATTCCTACAGCGAGGACACCCGTTACTGCGGTCTGCCGCATCAAATTGGAAAAGTTTCGGGGCTCGAGAAAAATTCGACCAGTCGAGTAATGAAAGAAAATCCAGATTGCAATCAACGCAAACACCATGGTGTAAGCACGCAAGACGTCAGTCGAAATCCTGAACCTTCCAATGCGGGTCTTTTGCGTGACTTCCGCAGCCACTGCTGTTGGAATCACATCAGCCGTGACTGGCGGTCTATCCGACAGGTTTTGTTTGAATGATTCGCTCATCGGCGCCTGCTTTTAAGCTGCAGCTTGCTGTTGACCAGTGGCACAAGCCATTACCTTTTCTGGTGTTGCTTGCGAACGTGTGAACTCTCCTGTAATTCGCCCTTCGTGCAATATGAGCACGCGATCGGATAGTCCAAGCACCTCCGGCAGCTCGCTCGAAACGAGAACGATTGCCAGACCGCTCTTAGCCAGAGAATTGATTAAGGAGTAGATTTCCTGTTTGGCGCCGACGTCAATTCCGCGCGTCGGCTCATCAAGAAACAGAACGCGTGGGTTGGTCAACAGCCATTTCGCAAGCACCACCTTCTGCTGATTTCCGCCGGAGAGAGTACCGGCAATTGTAAAAACAGAGTTGGCCTTGACGCGAAGCTGGTGCATCGCGCGCTCGCCCGCAGCCGACTCAGCATCAACGTTTGTGATGAACCTTCCGGAGATTCGCCGTAATCCGGCAAGTGTCATGTTCTTGAGAATTGTTTGTTCCAACAACAGGCCGAAGCGTTTGCGATCCTCAGTAACAAAACCGATTCCGTTTCGGATCGCTTCTGAAGGGCTCGAAATTCTGATCGGCTTGCCTTCTATCGTGACGGTGCCCGACACTCTACCATTGTGGGCTCCAAACATCGCCATCAGTAAATCACTCCGCCCCGCACCCATGAGCCCGGCGATACCAAATACCTCGCCGCGTCGCACAGCGAAACTTACATCGTCGACGAGCTTCTTTCCTGGCACGTTCGGATCATCGACTGACAAATGAGACGCTTCGAATACAACGTCACCCTTCGCGTGATCAACGGAGGGGAATATGTCACCGACTTCTCTACCCACCATGCGGGCAATGATCTGACTGTCGGTGCATTCGGGCGTTGGGTTAGTGCCTACCGTCTTGCCGTCGCGCAACACCGTAATGCGGTTGCTGATACGAAACACTTCCTGGAGTTTATGCGAAATGTAGATCATGCCGACTCCACGCGTGCGGAGGTCCTGGAGGATGCTGAACAAAGTCTCGACCTCAGCATCGGTCAATGCGGCGGTAGGCTCGTCGAGGACCAGGATGCGAGCTTCGTGTGATAACGCCTTGGCGATTTCGAGAAGCTGTTGTTGGCCCAAACCGAGATTTCTGACAGGCGTTTCCGGGTCGATCGCGAGATGCAAGCTATCGAGTAGTTGTCGCGCGCGGCGCCGGAGTTCTTCGCTGCGAATAATGCCAAACTTACGCGGCTCGCGTCCGAGAAAAATGTTTTCACCTGCACTCATCTCCTTTACCAGAGACAACTCCTGGTAAATGACTGCGATACCCGCGTTCTCAGCATCGCGAACACTACCGAAACGGTTTTCTTCACCCTCAATTAGAATTGCTCCTGCGTATTGCGGGTAGGGATAAACGCCACCGAGAATTTTCATGAGCGTAGACTTGCCGGCGCCGTTTTCTCCGACGAGAGCATGAATCTCGCCGCGATGAAGATCGAACGATACTCCGTCGAGAGCACGGACGCCGGGGAAGCTCTTCGCGATGTTGCGCATTTCGAGAAACGCGGTTTGGTTATGGGGATTCTGCATCAGCTATTGCTTTGGACATTTGTCCGGTGGCAGCCCTGCACAAATCTCTTCGAGTGTGTGATAGCCATCCTTAACGATTGTGGACACAAGGTTAGAACTGTCTACAGCGATCGGCTCCAGCA
The DNA here is from genome assembly GCA_046262775.1 of Pyrinomonadaceae bacterium. Taxonomy (GTDB): domain Bacteria; phylum Acidobacteriota; class Blastocatellia; order Pyrinomonadales; family Pyrinomonadaceae; genus PSRF01. The sequence continues at coordinate 17,921 of JBHEMC010000022.1, forward strand.
GAATAGCCGGCACTTTCTTAAAGCCATTGTCTATAGTGTCAGTTGTATTCAATTGTTCGCCACGCGCGAGCTTAATGGCTGCTTCAACGGCTGTGTAAGCGAGTGGCTGAATAGGCTTGTAAACTGTCATCGTCTGCTTTCCTTCCACGATGAGTTTCAGTGAAGCGAGATCGGCATCCTGGCCTGATACCAATACCTTACCCGCTAGATTCTGTCCTTCCAGCGCCTGCACAGCACCGCGAGCGGTGCCATCATTGGAGGCTACAACAGCGTCGACTTGGTTGTTCGATTGCGTCAACGCGTTCTCGACGATGTTGAGCGCCGCGCTGGCTTGCCATTCCTTCGCATACTGATCAGTCACGATCTTCACGTCGCCGCGCGCAATAACAGGTTGCAGAATATTCATTTGGCCCTGATGCAACAGTAAGGCATTGTTGTCAGTGGGAGAGCCGCCGACGATCACAAAGTTAGCTGGTTTCTTGTGAACGTGATCCAGTAAGTATTTTGCCTGCATTTCGCCGATCTTGACGACCTGATGCGATGTATAGAGATCAACGTCACTATTTCTGATCAACCTATCGTAGCTGATTACCGGTACACCCTGACGATGTGCGGCTTCGACTATCGACGCCGCGACGTCACCATTGTGAGGCGCCACAATAAGGACATCGACGTGCTGGGTCAAAAGGTTTTCAGCTTGTTTCACTTGGAGGCTGTCATCGCTATTTGCAACTTGAACTAAGACCTGCATACCTAATTCTTTCGCGTGTTTTTCAACCAGATCTTTATCGCGCTGCCACCGCTCCTCTTTAAGCGTGTCCATCGAGAAGCCGATTACAATCGGGTCGTTTGGTCCTTTTTTCTTTCGCGCGGCCGCGTTACTTCCCGGCTGAGAGCCTGAGACACACGCGCTGGCGAGTATTGCCACAACAAGCAGACAGAGCATCAAGGTTCCGCATCGCATCGATAACTCTTCCCTTCTTTTCCGGAGTTTATTCAGTACAGATTTTGCTTGCTCTTATAACACTCCGAGGGCTCTGTGCGCAGCAAGAATTGTTGCTGGATCTAGTTAACGGGGGCCTGACGATTGATCCCAGCTTAGCGATGTGGATGGCCCTTGCGACTCTGAAAAGCGCTGCCGGCACGTGTTTCCGCAGCGTTGCTGGGTGTGCAGGACCGGCAACGCCGCAGAATAAACCAACGATCGGCCAGTAAGCGAATGCCGGATGTCGCGACGATTTGGACAGGCATTTTTATTTTTTTGATGACGTACGAAGCAAAGTATCCGTAGCCGGCGATTGCCTGAAGATCGAGATGCAGTGTTGACGTTTTATAATTTCCGGCTGAGCATTGGCTCCGCATCGGATTGCGAATCCGATGCAGCTAACCGATTCGAATTTCAGGCTACCATGAAACCGTAATACTGATCGGCCCATGATGGAGAATAGAAAACCGAGAATGGTCGTCCAGTCCAACATCCAGTCAGCCGAATAAGTAGGTGGTGGGGCGGCCTCATTACCAATAACTATTGAAGTTTTGGTTTTTTGATGTTATTAACCATCATACCCCTTTATTGGCGGTCCAACCCCCGCTCAGACTCGGCGTATATTAGTCTCCCTGGCTAAGAGAACGTGAGACCGTAACTTTGCAGCCACTGACCATCTAGCATGAGGAGATCGTCTTATGTATCATTCCCGTTGTTTTCTTTTCCATGTAGGCGCTTGCACTGTTTTTATTCTCCTGGCAATAACCTCCGCTAACGCACAGTTCAAAGCTGGTATACAGGGAACAGTAACAGATGTTTCCGGGGCACTCGTTCCTGACGCAAAGATCATTCTGACCAATACAGAGACTGGCAAGACACAGGAAACAGCTTCGACTGGCGAGGGCTTTTATCGCGTTTCCGGACTGGCTCCTGGAAAATATAAACTTACCGTCGAGGCGGCCGGTTACAAACAAAAAGTGTTCGAACACCTCGTGGTGAATGCCGAGGCGGTCCAGGGTATCGACGTCGCGCTCGAGCCTGGTGAAGTTAGTGCCACTGTTACAGTAACGCAGGAGACTGCTCAGACGCTCGAAACAGAAAACGCGAACGTCGACAAGGCGATTACCACGCAGGAGGTGAGGACGTTACCGCAGTTTGGACGCGACCCTTATGAGTTGACGCGCCTGACGAGAGGCGTCTTTGGCGACTTTGCGCGCGGAGGTGCAGGCGGTGCCGTAAACCTTCCGAACCAATCGGGACCAGGTGGTTCAAACAGCACGATCTTCCAGACAGAAAACCAACCACAGATTTCCGCAAACGGTCAGCGTATCTCGGCAAACAATTATCAGATCGACGGCACGAGCGTGAACAGTTTGACGTGGGGAGGAGCGGCAGTCATTACGCCCAATCAGGAGTCGGTGAAAGAAGTTCGCGTGATGGCGAACTCCTATTCGGCGGAGTTTGGAAGAAACTCGGGAGCTCAGGTCTTAACAGTCTCTCAAAACGGAACGAATGTATTTCACGGTAGCTTGTTTCTCAAAAACAACAGTCCGGGCCTCAATGCGTTCAACAAGTATGGCGGGGTCAACAACGCGCGTCCCATTAGAAATAACCAACACTACAATCAGTTTGGGGGAAGCATCGGTGGTCCTATACCAATGCCTCGGTTTGGTGAAGGAATGCCGCCGGCATTTGACCTGCTTAAAAACCGTGCGTTCTTCTTCTTCTCATACGAAGGCCTGAGGTCCAGCACCAGCGACACATTTAATGCATGGATTGAAACGCCGGAATACAGACAGCTCGTACAAGCTGTCCGACCGGGAAGTGTTACGGCCCGAATACTCGGAGCATCTGGTATCGCCCCCCGCGCCATAGGCCTGATTCCAGTCTCCTGTGCGTCCGCCGGCATTAGTCCATGCCAACAACTTTCAGGCGGGCTCGATATCGGATCACCTGCGGGTGCAACCGGACAGTATCTCTCGTTCGGACAATTATCTGGCGGGGGGCTCGACAACATTCCGGATATTCAGTTTGCCCAGATCGCTGCCCCGAGCACTACGCGCGGCAATCAATTCAACCCACGTATTGACCTGAATCTTACTGACAGAGACACGGTAACCTTCAGCAGTTACATCTCTCGGCGGATCGGTGTCAACAGCGACACTGCCGGTCGCAGCCGGCCCATGGGCGACGTCCGCACTACTCCGGAGAATCTGTTTGGCATGCTGAGTTACACCCGGACCATCTCCGCAACAACGGTCAATGAAGCTCGAGTAAATGCAACCAGATTTGCTTTTAACGAACTGAACTCGTCTAACACAACAAATTTCGGACTACCGCGGATTGAAATCGAGACGCTACCTTTTGATCGCATTCGCTGGGGCGCACCCTGGTCCGAAACCACTCCTGGTGTGTTTTCGGAAAATACTTTTGAAGGTCGTGATGTCTTGAGAAACCTCCGTGGCAACCATGCCTTATCGCTCGGCGGTGAGTTGCGCCTGGAACAGGATAACAACGATCTTCTTGGCGGGGCGCGTCCGCTGTATACATTTGCCGGTTTGTTTAACTTCGCAAACAGTACTCCGCTGTTTTATCAAATCGATGCGGACCCGAGGACAGGTGGTCCACCGGACACGACTCGACACTTCCGCAGCCACACGCTCGCGTTCTTTGGCCAGGATGATTGGAAATTCAAACCAAATCTGACGCTCAACCTGGGGCTCCGCTGGGAATATTTTTCGCCACTAACTGAGCGTGACGGAAAGTTGAGCAACCTATCTCTTGGCACAGGTGCAGCTGGCTTGACGGGGGCCAGCATCGTCAGACCCGATAAGCTGTACCCTTCGGACTGGAACAACTTTTCACCGCGCGTTGCGTTTGCGTGGAGTCCGAAGAAACTGATCGGGCTCAACTTGAATACGGAAGATAAGTTTGTGCTGCGGGGCGGATTCGGAATCGCGTATAACCGCCTGCCGAATGTTCTCTTCGCCAATTCGCGAGGTAATCCACCATTCATGGCGCGCTACACGATTTGCTGCGGCACGTCGGCTTCCGACTTCAGTACTCCGTTTAACGGCGGTGAGATTTTGTATGCACTTGGATCGAACAACACCCCATTCAGTTTCCCGGCGAATCCTGCTCTAACATTGACTTTTAACTCCGCCGGCATTCCGACAAATACCGGCGGAGGAAAACAGGTCGAGATCTGGGGCGCACCAGCGGACGTTCCCACGCCTTACGTCTACACGTACTCACTCGAGGGGCAATATAGTTTGCCGGCCCAGGTTACCGCGACAGTAGGCTATCAGGGGAGTGCTGGTCGTAAACTCGTGCGCCTGGTCAATGAGCGATTCATCTTCCCGAATGACCCGGGAAACTTTTTTGCTTCCGGAGTGTTCTTCCCGACGCCCGACACAACGTCGAGCTACAATGCGTTGCTAGTTACGCTCTCACGCCGGTTCTCGAGAGGGATTGCGTTCGATGCAAACTACCGTTGGGCTAAGAGCATCGATATCGTATCGAATGAGAACCCTACGGCCTCCACGAATCCGACGTTTCCGCTTGATGTGCGGCAGGAACGTGGTCCTTCGGATTACGATGTGCGTCACAACTTAATCTTGTCTGGTTTGTGGGAGGTTCCGTTCTTCAGGCATCGAAGCGACGGCGCAGGTAAAATCCTTGGTGGTTGGGAGTTGAGCGCGATAGGCACGTTCCACACAGGATTCCCGTGGACGCCAGTCATTGGACAGTGCGTCAGCACGCTTGGTCCCTCGCTCTGCCCGGTTCGACCGTCCGCGTATTTCGGTGGCGCCGGAAACGATACGTCGAACGCTGCATTTATTTCCGGGAGCAATTTTCCCGGTGGCGGCGCGGCATTCTTCGATACTTCGTCACCCAATGGTCGCTTACCGGGAATTGGTCGTAATTCTTTCCGTGGTCCAAAGTATCGGGACGTCGACCTGACAGTTGGGAAACGGTTTGGCATGCCGAACTTCCTCGGTGAGGGCGCGAATTTCGAATTGAAGGCGAATTTCTTCAACGTCTTCAACATTCTGAATCTCCAACCGTTCGGATTCAACACCGATAGTACGAACGTGACGAATCCTAACTTCGGCAAAGCTCTTGGAGGACTATCAGGCCGAGTGGTGGAAATCCAGGGTCGGTTCAACTTCTAACTGGCGCTCGTTCAGCTCTCAGCGAACTACGCGGCAACTTCTTTTTTGTTTGGAAGATTCTAACGGCATTGTTCGCTGATAGGAGCCCACAGCCCACGACACTGCCTCGCCGCGGCGTCCTTGATTAGTATGGGGCTATGCCACTGGTGCCTTGCCTCGCCTTTTTATTACGAGGGAGCAGTGGCTCGTGAAACACTCAGGTTAATGCTGGGCAGCACACGAAACCGATAAGATGCGGAATAGTGTTGACTCGGGATCATGGTGTTTGCGAAGGCGGGTTTTCCATTTCATCATCATCAACGCCGACCCCATTGGCTTTTCGTTGAGCGTCAAGCTGTTTGAAAATTACCAACTCGCGGTCTGCGTCAGTCTTTCTCTGCAGTCGTGAGAGGGCCAGGAACAGCTGATAGTGGACCGCCGGATTGTTCGTTTTTAATAGAGCAGCGTGCTGCAGGAACGGCAGCGCTTCATCATAGCGCCTGTTCTTTACCAACAAACGGCCAAGATTATAATTGGCAAAAAAGTGTTTGTGATTGATTGCGACGGCGCGACGTAAGGTTACTTCGGCCTCCGCGACACGATCGCGCTCAAGCAGCACGAAACCCAACTGAGCTAACGCGTTTACGTTGTCGCGCTCAAGCGATAGCGATTTCCGCAGTTCCGTTTCTGCACCTCCATAATCGGCCGCCGCACGCGCAGCAATCCCCGCAAAGTAATGAGCTTCTGCACGATCGGGAAACTTTGTTACTGCCCGACGGAAGACTTCTACGGCAGAACCAGTTTGTCCGAGCAAGATGTATGTTCCTCCGAGCCTGACGTAATGCACAAACTTCGTTGGATCTTGGTCGAGAGCAAGCTTGTAAAAATCGATTGCGGCCAGGTCACGGTGATTTTTGCGCAGCACTTCACCCAACATGAAGTTTGCCTCGGGAAAGTGTGAACGCAAGCCAACTGCCCGGTCCCAAAAGTCTGCCGCAGCATCGTCGTTCTTTTGGTTCCAGGCGATTAGGCCAAGATAGTAAAGTGGTTCGGCAGCTTTGGGATTCGAACTGGCGGCTGACTGCAAAACATTCCGAGCGTCGTCATACCGCTTGCAATTCAGATAAGCAACTCCGAGATTGTAGTTAACCGTGTAGCTATTCAAATCCAATCGGGCTGCGCGCTCGAGCAAAGGAATTGCGCGCCCGTAATCGCCTCGCGCGACATACTGAATACCGAGGTTTAGCGTTGCCTGTGGATGATCGGGCGACTTTGCCAGGACCGACTGGAAAACTCGCATAGCTTCGTCGGATCGGCCAGTACGCGTCAGCAGCACGGCAAGATTTGCGAGTGCCCCAACGGAATCCGGCTTTATTCTAAGCGCTGTCCGGTACTCCTGTTCTGCTGCCTTGAACTGCTGATGCTGGTCGAGAACCGTGCCGAGAAGATTGTGGGCATCGAAGTTTCCGGGATCGACGGCGACGACGTGTCGAAGAATTGTTTCCGCATCGTCCAGTTTGCCCTGGCCGAGGAAGGATACAGCTTGCTGCATCTGTTCGAGAATTGTATCTCGAGACCTCGAAGTCTGAGCCGCAACCGAAGCATTGATAATAACGACGATTGCCAGGAAAGTTGTGAGTCGAATTATCATGAATTGTAGGGGAACGGAAGTATATTACAATCGACCAACTCTTATGTGGAGTGCGGTGGCTTTGCACAGAGAGTCCGCGATAGCGGAACGGCTGATAACGGTTGGGCGATTCATCGCTCGAACGTCCGGGGTCAGCAGATAAGCTGTGAAACCATCAAAAATGTCCGCTAGCGCGGACTCCTTCTTGCAAGGGCGCGCCAACGGAATAGGGCGGCGGCCACTACACTAGCAACTATCGAAATGAAAACTCCAATAACCATCCTCATTGTAACGTTCGTCGTGGCGGCGGTGCTTGTCGTTTCGCCGCCCATGACACACTCTCAACGTGCAGGAGACGTAGAATCGCGCGTTGAAGCTCTTCTTGCCCGGATGACCCTTGAAGAAAAGCTGGGACAGCTGCAACAGCTTGATGGTGAGGGTAACGGTAACTTTCGCCCGGAGCAGGTCGACTTGTTACGCAAAGGACTACTCGGCTCGACGCTGAACGTCAGGGGCGCTGCGCGAACGAATGAACTACAACGCGCGGCAATGGAATCGAGATTGAAGATTCCGAATCTGTTTGGCTTCGATGTGATTCATGGTTACAGAACAATTTTCCCTATTCCGCTTGGCGAGGCGAGCAGTTGGGATCCGCTATTAGCCCAAAAATCAACGAGCATTGCTGCAGAAGAGGCGTATGCAAGTGGAGTACGCTGGACGTTTGCGCCAATGGTAGATATCGCACGCGATGCTCGTTGGGGTCGTATCACGGAAGGCGCTGGCGAAGATCCATATTTGGGCGCCGCCTTTGCACGCGCACGAGTTCGGGGATTTCAGGGAACCGATTACAGCTCCCAGGGCAGTATCCTCGCTTGCGCAAAACACTGGGTTGCATACGGTGCCGCGGAAGGTGGCCGCGATTACAACACTACAGACATGTCTGAGCAAACGCTCCGCGAGATCTATTTTCCGCCATTCAAAGCTGCGGTCGATGCCGGTGTTGGCACGCTGATGAGTGCATTCAACGATCTGAACGGTGTACCTGCTTCGGCTAATCCATTCACTTTGACGAGAGTACTTCGTAATGAGTGGAAGTTCGATGGATTCGTCGTAAGCGACTACACGTCAGTAAAAGAGCTGATCAACCACGGTCTAGCAGCGACGGATAAAGATGCGGCGGAAGCTGCTTTGAACGCCGGGGTTGATATGGAGATGGTTAGTCGTCTATTCAATCAACACGGTCACGAGTTACTGACTGAGACACGAATCAATCAGGCGACAATCGATGAAGCCGTTCGGCGGATTCTGAGAATCAAGCTGCGACTTGGTCTATTTGAACACCCTTACGTCGATGAGACGCTCGAAAATAACACGCTGTTAACAGCCGCAAATCGGTCCGTGGCACGTGAGATCGCAGGACGGTCGCTGGTGCTGCTCAAGAACCAAAACGAGACATTACCTATCAGTAAGCAATTAAAGTCGATCGCTGTCATTGGGCCACTCGCGGATGATCGACGTGCGCCGCTTGGTTGGTGGAGCGGTGATGGCAAGCCGGAGGATACAATCACGCCATTAGCTGGAATCAAAGCGAAAGTGTCAACTCAAACTGCTGTGAACTACGCGAAAGGATGTGAAGTTCTGGGCAACTCGACTAAGGGTTTTGACGACGCTGTCCGCGCCGCACGTGAAAGCGATGTGGCACTCGTTTTCGTTGGGGAAACATCAGACATGACTGGTGAAGCGGCTTCTCGCAGCACACTCGATTTACCGGGACGCCAGATGGACCTGGTAAAGGCGGTGAGTGAAGCCGGTAAGCCGACAATTGTTGTCCTGATAAATGGACGTCCGCCAACGATCGGCTGGATTATCGACAATGTACCCGCAGTTCTGGAGGCGTGGATGGGCGGAACTGAGGCTGGTAATGCTATCGCCGACGTTCTCTTTGGCGACGTCAATCCCGGTGGGAAGTTGCCCGTAACCTTTCCTCGTACCGTTGGCCAGGTTCCCATCTACTACAATCACATGAATACTGGTCGGCCGCCGGAAACAAACAATCGCTACACATCGAAGTACTACGATGTGCCATGGACGCCTCAATTCCCATTCGGGTTTGGTCTTAGCTATACACAGTTTAAGATCACGAACCTTCAACTAAGCGCTACCCAGATCAGTTCAACCGCCACGTTGACGGTTAATGCGGATGTAGAGAATGTTGGGAAGCGTGCCGGCGATGAAGTAGTCCAGTTGTACATCCGCGATGTGGTTGGCAGCATGACAAGACCAGTCAAAGAATTGAAAGGCTTTCAGCGCATTACGTTGCGGCCCGGCGAGAAGAGACAAGTCATGTTCAGAGTGACTCACGAGCAACTTGGGTTTTACAACCGCGACATGAAGTTTGTTGTTGAGCCTGGTGAATTCAAAGCGATGGTTGGATCGAGTTCTGAAGACCTGATGGAGAAGAGCTTCACAGTCAGCCGGTAATTTTTTCATATGGCAACGCGACTCATCGTGAACCTCCAGTTTACGCGATGGGAAGGAAACAAAATTGAGTTGGCCGCACTTTATTACAAACGCCTCGAGCAAATTCTTCGACCGTTCGTTTGTGTCGTCTTTATTTTCTTGCTCAATTTGTCGACTGCCGCGTCTGTCTTCAAGTTACCACCGCCCGATCTGCAATCCTCACGTAAGCTCAGACAAGTCGATGAAGCCTTCCTCGACGATCTGCAAAAGCGGGCGTTCCAGTTCTTCTGGGATCAGGCTGATCCAACAACTGGACTAGTTCCCGATCGCGCCCGCCTTGACGGCACGCTATTAGATGAAAACCACCGCAATGTCGCGAGTACGGCAGCGACCGGTTTTGGTTTGACTGCGCTCTGCATCGCCGCGGAACGGCAATGGGTCGGTCGTCAACTGGCTCGCGAACGCGTGCGCAACACACTGCGCTTCTTCGATGGCCAGGCTTTTTCCCAGCATGGTTGGTTTTATCACTGGCTGGACATGAGAACTGGCGAGCGTCGCTGGACCAGCGAGATTTCTTCAATCGATACTGCGCTCTTACTTGCAGGCGTACTAACAGCAGGACGTTATTTCAACGAGGATCCGGAAATCCCGAAACTTGCGAACGCGATTTATCGCCGCGTCGATTTCCGGTGGATGCTAAATGGGGATCCGCTACTGTTGTCGCACGGCTGGAAGCCAGAATCAGGTTTTCTGCGACCGCGCTGGGACACCTATAGCGAAGATACAATTCTCTACTTGCTCGCTATAGCTTCGCCCACTCATCCAATTTCACCGCAATCGTGGTATGCGCTCTGGCGCGACCGTTACCGCTACGAGAACTATCGGTATTTCACCACGATCGGAGTTCCGCTTTTTATGCATCAATACGCGCATGCCTGGATTGATTACAGAAACCGACGTGAGACACGCGGCGATAGAATCGATTATTTTCAGAACTCCATAATTGCGACGCTGGCACATCGCGCGTTCTGTATAAATCTGTCGCGTGATTTCCCGGCTTTTGGCCCAACCCTCTGGGGCATCACCGCGTCAGACAGCGCGAAAGGTTATCTTGCCTGGGGTGGACCACCACGTGATCCGGAAATCGACGGCACAATCGTTCCAGCTGCGGCCGGTGGTTCGTTGATGTTTACTCCTGAGCTTTCTGCGATTGCTTTGCGACAGATGAAGGCGAGGTTTGGCGATCGAGTCTATACAAAATATGGGTTCGTCGATGCGTTCAACCCGCAAACGGGCTGGGTCGATACGGATGTGATCGGAATCAATGTTGGCATCATCCTGCTAAGCGCTGAGAACGCGCGCACAGGAAACGTTTGGCGGTGGTTCATGCAAAACGTCGGGATTTCCCGAGCCATGCAAGGCATTGGCCTGCAGCAGTACCGCCGGCGGTCAACGCTTCCGAAAGATGCGATAGCCCCAGCCGTCCAGTGACAGAGTCGGCAGGGTGACGTTACGTGCGAATTGTTTCTCTCTTCGAGCCGGCGCATCGGGTGGTAAAGGCGGGTTTACATCGGGCGTGATGTCTTCGAATCCCGCTGCGGACATCAAGGCGATCGAACCAATGAACGGTCGATTTGAGAAGTTGATCGCAACCAGAATTTGTTCGGTTCCACTCTTTCGTTCGAAGGTCACAACACGCGAATCGTCAGAGTTCGCAATCCATTCGACCGATCCTCTTCGTAACGCTTCACTTCCCTTTCGCAATGCCAGCATCTGTTTATAGAAGCGTGGGAACTCAGGTCGACGCTCGGCAATCGGCCAGAAGATTGGCAACTTCTCAAACAGCGCAGGAGCACCGGATTCAGTCGTGTCACCAACTTCCATTCCGTTATATAACAACGGTACGCCGTCCAGACTGAGCATGAACGCAGAGGCCGCAAGCGCGCCTGATTCGCCAAAACGAGCGATTGCCCGACGCTCATCGTGATTGTCAGAGAAGCGCATGTGCAGCGCGCCGCGGGGCCACTCTTTTTCTTCTGCCTGCCATATTCTTCGCAATTCGGAAGCGGGTGATCGGCCCTGCAAGACATTCGTTAATGCACTATGCAACGGCCACGAGTAATCGAAGTCGAACGCCTTAACCAGCAGCTCCGGCTTGTGTCCTTCCGCAAGCATCACAATGTCAGGCTTAACCTGTTCCAGTTGGGCGCGAGCTTGTTCCCAGAAACCAATCGGTACCTCCTCGGCAACGTCACAACGAAACCCGTCGAGATCGAACTCGCGTAACCAGTACTTCAACATGTCGACCATGTAACGTCGAAGTTGCAGATTCGAATAATTCAGTTCAGCAACGTCTGTCCAATCATGGGGATAAGTAATTTGGCCTTTCGCATTGTGTTCGTACCAGTCTTTATGCGACATCATTACGCTGTCCCATGACGTGTGGTTGGCAACGATGTCGATAATGACTTTTAAGCCACGGCGATGTGCCTCGGCAACCAGCCTCTTCAAATCAGCTTTCGATCCGTAGTCGCGATTAATACCGTAGTAGTCGCGCACAGCATAAGGACTGCCGATTGTGCCCTTCTTCTTCACGTGCCCAATAGGGTGAACAGGCATCAGCCAGAGGACGTTGACACCCAACTCCTTCAGGCGGTCTAGTTGCGCAGTAATACCGTCAAAAGTTCCCGCTGCCGAAAAGTCGCGCTCATAGATTTCATAAACGACTCCATCCCGGACCCAATCGCGTGTCGGCCGCGCCAGAGATGCTGTTGGATCGGTCTGCGCACAGAGATCAACGGCCGTCGCGGCTGCCATTAACAGAATCAACAGAGCGTTGCGCAGTGACCGAAGATGCTTCTGATTCTTAGTCATTATGAGTTGTACGTGAGTCTAGCCGGCGTCGTTGATCGGGCCCGTGCTGGGCACGGGCTGAGCTGATTCCTGAATTGTTAACAGTTCGTGTTCGTCCGCCTCTATGACCGCTGCTCCGCTCGCATCACCCACATCCTGAACGCGCGTTACGAGCGCAGCTGCCATCAGCATAAACAATCCGCCAGTCATCACCATATAAAGTGGGGCATTGTGGTTTTCAGCTCCGAATACCACGCGAATGATTGGCCCAAATGTAAGCGCTTGAGTGATCTCAGGAATCACGATGAAAAAATTGAACACGCCCATGTAAATGCCCATTCGTGCGGGCGGCAAAGCACCAGACAAAATTGCATAAGGCATCGAAAGAATGGACGCCCATGCGATCCCGACGCCCACCATCGTTATCAGTAGTGTCCACTTGTCGCGGATCAGATACACCGATAGCAACCCTACTCCGCCGCAGATCAGCGACACAATATGGACTGTTTTGCGACTACTAAGTGACGCCAGCTTAATCAACCCAAAGGCCACCACAAAGGTGACGATGGAGTAGATCATAAAACAAATGCCTCCCCACTCGCCTCCCAATGGGAATCGCGGATCGTCTGGACTGGATGCACCGAACACGTGATATGAAGTCATGAGGCCAAAGAACAGCCACATACAGAACAGACCTAGCCAGGTAAAGAATTGAACGATCGCGAGTTGTTTCATAGTGGCCGGCATTTCGCGGATTGCAGAGACAATCTCGACAAGCAGGGCTTTCACTACTGCGAGCACCCCTTTGTGTTCCGCGCGCTGTCGTTCAAAGGCGACGAGGTCTTCAGGTGGATACTCTTTTGTAGTAAACACAGTCCATAGAACTGCCAGGAGGAATGCTGCTGCGCCAATCTTGAAGGAGTATTGAACAGTCAGTGGAACGCCACTGGCTGTGCGTCCGGTCACACCTGCATACCGGAACAACGACGGCAGTGCATTCGCCAGCGTGGCACCGACGCCAATGAAAAAACTTTGCATGACAAACCCTGCCGTACGCTGATTGGTGTTCAGCTTATCGGCTACGAAAGCGCGAAACGGTTCCATGCTGATGTTGATGCTTGCGTCGAGTACCCACAACAAACTTGCCGCCATTCTTACACTGGTGGAATCAGGCATGAAAAAAAGCGCGATGCTCGAAAGGATCGCGCCCACAAGAAAGTAGGGACGTCGTCTGCCCAGCCAATTCCACGTGCGATCGCTCATTGCCCCGATTATCGGCTGTACAAGCAATCCGGTGACTGGACCCGCAAGCCACAGCAACGGAATGTCTGACTCTTTGGCGCCGAGGTAGCTATAGATCGCACTCATGTTGGCGAGCTGCAGGCCCCAGCCAAACTGAATGCCAAGAAATCCGAAACTCATGTTCCAGATTTGGCCGAAACTCAATCGCGGTTTCTTCATGCCGGCGATCTCCTTTGAAGCCACAAATTCACTCGGAATTTTGCAGAGCCGAACATCGCCAGCGCTAAAACCTCTGACTCACTCCGTGTTCTTCTGCGTTTATCTGCGGCCTAGCTCGCGTAAATATTCAAATCTTCCAACACGACATTTCGATCAAGCGACAACACGTATAACAACGTTCGCGCCATGTTCTTGACGTGGATAAAACCCGGCCGCGGCATTGCGTCCGCGCCAGTGTTCTCAACATCAACCAACCCCGGACAGAAGTTGAAGACCCGGATGTTTGCGCCACTCTTCCGAACGTGATCACGTAATGATTCTGCATATCCCAACAGGCCAAACTTCGACGCACAATACGACGGCACGTCAGCATAGCCGTGCTTACCAGCCTGCGAAGAGATATTCACGATATCGCCAAAATCCTGTTCGACCATCTGCGGTAAGACAGCACGAACGAGCTGCATCACCCCGCGCAGGTTCGTATCCATTACCTTATCCCAACCAGCTTCTGTGATTTCGTCGACTGTTTCCGGAACGGCCAATCCTGAATTATTCACGAGCAAATCGACTCGTTTCCATCGCGCGATCACATCGTGCACCATTGCATCAATCTGTTGCTCCTCGCGAATGTCCATTACGCAGGGGAATACTCGCTCGTCGTTTGCGGCGGCGTTTAATTCCTTGGCTGTTTGCTCCAGCAGATCGATTCGCCGCGAAGCGATTACAACAGTCGCGCCCGACATCGCCAAAGTTCCCGCTAATGCACGACCAATTCCCGACCCTCCGCCCGTGACCACTGCAATCTGTTCTGAAATTGTCTTGATTTTCATTGAGTGTCATTTCCTTACGAGCAGGGCTGCTGAACGCAGAGGCACGGCGACTTTGATGGTGTTGTTGACCACTCGTTGTTCACCGATAGTTCCGACCCGGTCCACTAACACAGTGCCGTCCCGTAACCCAAGTGTGCGAACGTCAAACTCGAGCGTAGCAGGTTTGATTTCATTGTTAATAATTGTAACAACTACTCCCTGACGCGACTGGCGCGCATAAACGTACTGCTGGTCTGAAACGTACAGATTCACCAGTTTCCCCCAGTGTAACGGTTCGAGTTCTCCATGAAGCCGAACTAGCTGACGAACAAATGAAAATAGATTCTCTTGCTCGGGAGTGCGCCCTGGTGCAGTGAACGCGTTGTCCCGATCGCCGGGAAAACCGCCTGGAAAGTCAGCACGTGTTGTGGACTCATCTGGACCGGTCATAGCAATTTCATCGCCGTAGTAAAGTTGTGGGACGCCACGTGTCGTAAGCACGAATACACTTGCCAGCTTTAATCCCGCGATCGTCGCACCCGTTTCGCTCATGAACCGGCCATCGTCGTGACCACCAAGTAACGTCACAAGAACGTCAGGATTACGGTACAGATAATCCTTCGCCAACGTCTTTGGTATCTCATCCAATCTCCTGCCCTCACCAAATGCGTGGCGAATCGAATAGAAGAGCGGAAAATCAAGCAAGGAATCCAACCCCGAATCGGCGCCATCACGTACGGCACCGCCCTGAAAATAGGACGTATGTACAACGTCGCCATCCTTGACTTCACCGACGACAGTAAATTTTGGATATTCACGTTTGATCGCCGCCGTCCAATGATGCCAGAAGCCGTTCGGCACATACTGCCACGTATCCATGCGTATACCGTCAAGTCCGGTGATCCCGATCCACCACAACGTGTTTTGGATGAGATAGCGCTCGACCTCCGGATCGTTCTGATTTAGATCCGGTAGAAAATCAAGAAACCATCCCTCCATAGTTTCTCGCTTTAGCGACTCTACCGGTCGAACATCATGCAGCGTCCAGGTCTGAAAAACATTTGCGAGGTGCTTCCGGCGTGTTCCGTTGAACCAGGTAGGTGTCGGTGAATCGTCGGCCCATGGATGGTAGGGGCCAGTGTGGTTAACAACTTCATCCTGAACGATCTTGATTCCGAGTTTGTGCGCCGCCTCGACGAGTTCCCGCAATTTGGAGAGGGTGCCAAAATGCTCCTCAACCTTATAGAAGTCCTGCGGATTGTATCCGTGGAAACCTGTGCAAGGCTTACCTTCTTTCAGTTCGATTTCATTCAAACGGTCGTAGTTGTCATACCAGGGGGTTAACCAAAGCGCAGTGATGCCTAGGTTTTTCAGATAAGGTAAGCGGTCGATAATTCCCTGTAGATCGCCACCGTGGTAATAGTACTTGTTCGTCCGATCATACAGTCCACGGGATTGTGCAGGATCGTCATTGCTTATATCCCCATCAGCAAACCGGTCCATCATGACGAGATACATCACGTCGGCAGGTGAGAATCCCTGAAACCGACCGATAGTGGGGGAGGGTTGCATTACTTCAAAGGTTGTATCCACCGAGCCGCGGGTCGTCGTCATCGTCAATCGCTGTAGCCCTGGCTTTGCAGTCGGATCGATTCTTACATCTACGAACAGATAGGTTCCCGAAGCGTTTATTAATGGCTGCCCCAGTTGTAGTCCTGCGCTGGGCGTAGTGACACGCGCACCCGAAAGGTTTCTACCGTGAACAAGAACGCGCACAGGATTTAGCGAATGGTTGCGCCACCAACCCGGTGGGTCAACCTTGAATACCTGCGGGGCTTGAGCAAAACATGAAATAGTAAATAGAAAGACTGCCAGGAAAAACGGTACTTGTGATTGCATTTTTTGAATCAGTTTCCCTTCTGCCGCTTGCGGTGTCATGGCGCGCCTTGAATTATCGAATTAAGAATCCAAAGCGCGACGCCGCCGCTTCCCTCTGCCCGCGTACTCCAAATTATGGGAGCGGCGGGTGGGCCACTTCTTTCGTTCGGCCGTAGGTTTCTGTAAGCTGTTTTAGCTGGGTTCCAATTTCGTCCTGCAAGGCATCCGCTTCAAAACGCCATGACCAATTCCCCGATGTGCTATTGGGCAGGTTCATGCGAGCCTCTGTTCCCAGCCGCAGTAAATCCTGCAAAGGTACAATGGCCGTATTTGCCACTGATGCCTGCACTGCGCGAACAAAATCCCAGCTCATGTCGTGACCATCTGTGTTGAGGTAACGCAAACAGTAACTTCGCTCTTTTTCGATCTGCCGCGCATCGCGTGTTGAACCCGCTCCGGCTTGGCTGTTGAACCAGCCTACAGTCGTATCGTTGTCGTGAGTTCCCGTATACACGACTACATCGCTGACGTAGTTGTGTGGCAGATCCTGATTAGTTGCATCACCGCTAAATGCGAACTGCAAGATTCGCATCCCGGGGAATCCAAAATCGTCGCGCAACTTCTCAACGTCGGGAGTAATTACGCCAAGATCCTCCGCGATGATAGGTAACTCACCTAACGCATTGCGGATTGCGGTAAAGAGCTCGCGACCGGGAGCTTCAACCCATTGGCCGCGTTCGGCAGTCGTATCGCCGCCCGGGATTTCCCAGCACGCAGCAAATCCTCGAAAGTGATCGATTCGTACAATGTCGACAGTCTCAAGTGTCGCGTGGACGCGTTGGATCCACCACCTGAAACCGTCCGCAATCATCCGTTTCCAGTTGTAGAGCGGATTACCCCAGAACTGGCCAGTTTTGCTGAAATAATCGGGTGGAACACCGGCAACAACAACGGGCTTGCCGTCGGCATCGAGCTTAAACTGATCGGGGTTGGTCCAGACATCCGCAGAATCCTGCGCGACGAATATCGGCACGTCACCTATGATCTTGACGCCCCTATCATTACAGTAGTTCTTCAGTTCAAACCACTGTTTGAAAAAAAGAAACTGGTAGAACTTGTGAGCCTCGATCTCCTCGTGCAGGTCGACCCGCGCGCCCGCAAGAGTAGCGAAGTCGCGTCTGAGCAGAGCGATGCCCCATTCATTCCACGATTTGCCTCCGTGCTGATCCTTCAGGGCTCGGAAGAGAGCGTAGTCGTCCAACCACGCTGCCTGTTGCAATGAAAATTGTTGGAACTCGTTTCGTAATTCGGGATTACTCGCAGTGCGAAACTGCAGATATGCCTTGCGCAACAACTCGTCTTTCAAGTTATGCACGTGCGCAAAGTCGACCTTACTCGATTCAATGGGCGGTCGTGATTCCAAATCCGCCTTTGTAAGCAATCGCTGCTCAACGAGCCTTTCGGGACTGATCAGCAGTGTGTTGCCGGCGAATGCCGAGTAGCATGCATATGGCGAATCACCATAACCCGTGGGTCCCAGTGGCAAGACTTGCCATACACTCTGACCGCTCGCGATCAAGAAATCAGCAAACTGATACGCATAATCTCCAAGGTCGCCGATGCCGAACGGCCCAGGTAACGAAGTTGGATGAAGTAGAACCCCGCTGGCTCTTGGAAATGCCATAACTCAATTCACCGGACGACATAGGCAGTCGCGGTGGCCGGTGGAACAGTGATCACGAAGTTGCCATCCTTTTGTTGTTCGTTCGTTCGCGTGCCAAAAAGCGAAGTCAAGTTTAAGGCAGTGTTTACACCGAGGATGTCTCGCTTGATTATGATGGCTCTTGACTGGTTAGAACGATTGAGAGCTACGACGACGGTTTCCCGCGCATCCTGTCGCGCGTAGGCGTAGACATCATCGTCATAAAAGAGATCGATCAGCCGACCATCCATGATTGCCGAATGATTCTTGCGCAAATTGATCCAATCGTGTGTCCACTGCCAGATGCGCTGTTGGTCAGACGTTCTCTGTGATGCATCGAATACGTTGTGAAGGTCACCAGGGAATCCGCCGGGAAAATCGCGTCGATTGTCAGGGTCGTCTGCGCCTTGCATTGCGATTTCCTCGCCTGTATAGAGCTGGGGGATACCCCGGATCGTCAAAACGAAAGCTGTATGCAGCATCGCTCCAGACAGAGTTGCACCGTCGAGTGACATGAAACGTGGCGTATCGTGATTGTTTGTGAGTGTAGTGATTTTTCCAGGGTCTGGATAAAGCGCGTCGTACTTCAATTGATCGCGAAGAGCGCGCATTGGTGCATGGCCGGTAAAAACATTGAGTGCTAATGCCCACAGGCTGAAATCAAAAACTGAATCCAATTCCGTATCAATGCCATCCCAACCTCTATGGCCACCAATAAAAAAAGAGGTCTGTGCTGCGTCGCGTTCAAAGACCTCGCCCACCATCCACATCTTCGGATATTGACGATGCAAAGCCACTGATAAATTGCGAATGAATATTCGGGGTATGTATTGGATGGTGTCCTGTCGAATTGCGTCTATGCCGGTTGCACCGATCCACCAGAGCGAATTCTGAATCTCGTACCGAGCAACCTCAGGTTCATCCTGGTTCATGTCTGGCATGTCGTCGCTGAACCAGCCATCGATAGTGTTGCGGATTTCATCCTTATTTGCGTAAGGCGTCAAAAGCGTGCTGTTTTGAAATCTTTCTACCTCATGATTCTGAACCGTACCGTGAAACCAGTTTTCGAGCGGCGGATCAGTGGCCCATGGATGGTGGAGTCCGATATGGTTCGCAACCTGGTCCTGGATGATTTTGATTCCCAGCGCATGAGCTTTCTCAACCAGCTCTTTTAAAGTGTGCAAATCCCCAAATCGATCTTCGACGCTGTAGTAATCGATCGCGTGATAACCGTGATAATAGGTCGTCGGACACCACGGCCGGTCACACGTTTTGACGCTATTCCAGTTGTCGTACCACGGCGTTAACCACAACGCTGTAACACCCAACTCCTTAAAATAATTGAGATGATTGATGACACCTCTGATGTCACCGCCATGGAAGGCGCGTGGATTACGGCGATCGTTTGCCATCGCCGGAACATTGGCGGGAGAGTTGTTCGATTGATCTCCGTCAGAAAAGCGGTCCGTCATTATGAGGTAAATTACGTCGTGAGAGTTGATGCCTTGAAAGTGAGTAGAGGTGTCGAGCGGCTGCAGAATTCGAAATGGAACAGTGGCGCGACCGCGAGCATTCTCAATTATCAGTGGATACTCACCCGGACCAGCAGATGGATTGATTGTTACGCTTACGAATAAATAGGTACCGCGGCTGTTTATTCGTACCTGCGAGGGCGTAAGCAAACGAGACGTTGAGTTTACAGTCGCTCCCGCGAGGTTTTCTCCATGAACCAATAATCGGACCGGATTGATCGTGTGGCCGGCCCACCAGAATGGTGGTTCAACTTTAATTATTTTCGGGGCTGTCTGGCTTGCCTCGATGGAATAAAATGTAACCCAGAAGCATGCTATGGTGACGAGAAGCTGGTACGTGATCGCAAGACCGCGCTTTTTCACTGAGAGGGGCCCGTTTCCGTGCGAAATCGTCGCACGTAATTGACGAGCAGACGGATTTCGTTGCGCGTCAGTTTCTTACCGAAGGCGGGCATGGAGCCACGCCCGTGGGTAACAATCGAAATCAGGCTCGTGGACCGTGTGAGTTTTGCTTCCCTGTTCCACCAGTCGCGGTCGGTAAAGTCCGGCGATTTATACAAATTGCCGAGCGGGGTGTCACCGCCGCCATCCGCACCATGGCACCTGGCACACTCGTGCCGGAATAGTTCAGCAGTTCGTTGATTTATCCGTTTTGCCGAGCGCTGCGGGTACGAGCCCACCGCCGAGATTAAAAATGCAAGAGTTAAAGAGAGTACGAATAGAGTACCTACACCAAACCGAGTCACTAGTTGTTCCATGCCGGGCGTTCATCGCTCCTTATCTATTCTCCGCCCGTCCGATTTAAATCGTGTACGTGCCAGAAAACGCTTTCATTGCTCATTTCCGGATGTTTGCGCAAAAACAGATTTGCGAGTGGAAGTGCCGACGGATCATCCTTCAAATCCGCAAAGATTTTACTTTCGCGTTTAGCTTCGTCGTTTTTTCCCGTCTTCCTGTAAATGAGCATCAGATTGTAATGCGCGCCGAGATCCTCTGGATCGATGGCGAGGATTTGCTGGTAACACTCAAGCGCCGCGCCGTAGTCGTGTTTTATTTTGCAGAGTTCGCCCAGCTGTTGTAGCGATATTCGATCTCGCGGATAAGCCGCGAGCACCTGTCGAATATTTGTCTCAGCCTGATCGAGTTGGCCACGCCTCATGAAGATACGCGCTTGTTGAAACAGGGCTCGCATGTTCGTCGGATTAGCTTTAACTACACCGTCGAGAATATTTGCGGCCTCATCGTATTGCTCCAATTCAATATGAGCCATCGCGCGATTTACGAGAGCCATGGGTCGATATTTTTCATCCAACTGCGCCGCACGAGTAAAAGCATCAATCGCCAACGAATACTGTCGCTGATCGAATAAGGCAATGCCGTAGTTATTCCACCGACGCCAGTCGGACGCTGCAGCTTTGTCGTTAGCATCCGATGTGATTGCCGCGTTCTCTCCAATGTGTAAGGCATATTGAGCCGTTGCCATAGTCACAATCGGATAATCCACGGATTTCCCCAATGCGTAATCACTGAAGACCCGCGTAAACCGGCGATAACGCAGCCGCGCGGTTAGTACCAGATTACCGCTGGCACCATCGGGTAGGTTGAACTGGTAACGCACCACATCAGAGCGACCGGAATTGATCTGATTATTTTGCGCGAACGTGCGACTGCGCCAGATGTGATGCTTGTCGTTAAAGCTTCCGTCCGATTTCACGAGATAAGTTTTGTAATTGTGAGCGGATTCATCCAGGTATCCATCAGGCTTAATGAAGCCGGAGCGATATAAGACCGCACCTTTATCGTCGCTGACTGCAAATTCAACGTAAGCCTCATAAAAATCTCGCAATTCTGGTGGAAAGGAATGGCCGATGTTCTTGTTAGTAATCACGACTTCGGCAGTCAGGCGATCACCCGGTGTAATGCTGAAACTGCTGCGGTTGACCGGTGCAATGAACTGCTCAACGCTCGTGCCTCGAGACTTTCGACGCAATGCAAACAGGTCAACCCCTATTTTGTCGTCTTCGAGAAACTTAGTCACTGCATCGAGTTGATCGGCCCACTTATAAAACGTCGGAATAGCAGTATTGGACGCAGGCCACCGGTGCGAAACCAAAGTTCCCTTCTTCGCCGAGACATCGAATAGCGGCGCCGGCTCACGCTTCATGTGACAGGAATTGCACGTCTCTTTATCGCGAACGTAATAGGGGTGTGGCGACTCTTTTGAAAATGATGATTGTTGCAGTTCGTCAGCAACCATAAATGCTCGAAGAAATTTGTAGTCATTAAGTTCACGGGGCACCTGCGATTTATGACACGAGCCGCAGAACTCTGGCGACTTCAACAACGGACGCATCACCGCGCGACGATGTGATGGGACGTCGTCGAGAATCTGCTGATCTGTAACACCGGCCAGTAAACGAGTTCCATCCTCCTTTACGAGCAAGGCCGGCTCGCCCATGACGTAACCGCCGACACCGCGACCGTTAACTGATTGAATTGAATGGCAACTGATGCAGGACACTCCATCGTCATCGAACGGACGCTTCACTTTTGAGTTCTTTGTGAGAGAACCTGAGAACAGTGCGGCCGGGTTATGACACGACTCACAGTGTCGGGTGAATTCAATCCCTCTCTGAGAAATCAAATCTTTTACATTCTTCTGGTAAAAGGGCTCACGGAAAGCATTGCCGTGCGCGGATTGTCGCCACTGCGCGTGTGCGTCGGTATGACAGTTCCCGCAACGCTTGGACGCAATGAACATCTCGCCCGGAATGAACGTGCCAGTAGTTGTAGTTGCGTTACCAGGGGCAAACGGATTTGCTCCAAATTTGAAATCGTAAGTTGCAGAGATCTGATTAGCGTAAGAGGAGGTTTCGCTTCCATTCGGCTCTGGCGCGCTATGCGAATCAACAGTTTGGTATGTAACAAACAGGCCCAAGAGACCCGCACCCAAAAGGACGAGAACCAACTTACTTCGTGAGTTCATCAGCGTCGAATTCCTGTCTTTCAAGATCATTTACTCCCAGATGTAAAAAGTCGATTAAGGACGCTTTTGTAGACCAGTTGCATTTTTAGTCCTCACGTCTGTCTGTGCTTTAGGTGCGGGAAGGGGTTCTTGCGAACCGCTTCCGCCTTCACGTTGTTTTCTAGCTTCTTCCAATTCCTTAAAACGCGCCAGCTCACGTTCGGCTTCATCTCTTTTCTTGAGCCGCGAGTATGCCAGAAAAAGCTGATAATGAACTCCTGGATCAGCAGGGCTAAGCTTCGTGCCTCGCTCCAAAAGTGGCAACGCTTCCTCGTACCGTTTGGCTCTTACCAGTAAGCGTCCGAGGTCATACGTAGCCGGGTAATTATTCGCGTCCAGCACGAGTGCTCTTCTCAACAGTCGCTCAGCCTCTATCTGTTCACCTCCTTCTGAAGCAAGAAATCCGAGATTTGCATAAGCTTCCGCGTTGTCCGGCTGTAACCCGACTGAACGTTCGAACGCTTTCCGTGCTGTTTCGAAATCACCCTGCGCGCGTGCTGAATAGCCAATCAAATAATACAACGTTGCGTTAGTAGGGAAACGAGTGCTGGCCTGCTCAAATGTTTCGCGAGCCTGGGCATAACGACGTGCGCGAAAATGTGCGATACCTAGTCGTATTTGGTAGATCGGCTGCGATGGATCCTCTTCGACGGCTCGTTCATAATATGAGAGGGCAGTCTCGTTCCGTTTGTTCTTAACGAGCTCTTCTCCCATCATGAAGTAAGCTGAGGGATAATTCTCGCGCAGCTTGATTGCACGTTGCCATAATCCTAACGCATTTTCACTCTCATCACTCGCCGAAGCTATCAGGCCAAGCCGGTAGAAAACGTCTGGATCTTCTGGTCGCAATGTTGCCGCTTGCTGCAAGACCTGCCGCGCCTCGCTCACTCGATCGAGATTGAAAAGCGCAATGCCAAGATTGTAAAGCACTTCGTAGGTATTAGGGCGCAACACGTTCGTCGTCTGGAACAGTTGAGTTGCGCGATCATAAACACCTGCATCCGCAAGAGCGAGACCTAGCGTGAAGAGAACGCGAGGATCACTACCTGCGCGGTGTTCAATTATCTTCGACAAGCGTATAGCCTCATCACTACGTCCGGCGTGAGCATTAGCATCTGCCAGAGTCAGCAGCAGTTCGATTTCTGACTGGTCGGGTCCGCCGTCCGCCGTTAACAGTGTTTCAAGCAGCGGCAGTGCATGTTGATAATCCTTTCGGGTCATGTACAAGACAGCAAGGTTGTAAGCTGCCTGATTATGATTCGGGGCGATTCGCATGACCTCTTCGAACATGCCGACTGCCTCATCGCCTCGTCCGGTTCGCACGAGAAGAACGCCAAGATTGGTGAGCGCCAGAGTTGATCGACGATTGAGCCTAACAGCAGTGCGCAACTGTTTTTCAGCTTCGTCACTGCTTCCACGCTGGCCCAGAATTACGCCCAGCAGCGCATGAGCATCGGCATTACCAGGATTTGCAGCCATGGCGGCTCGTGCTGCAACTTCAGCTTCTTGAAGTCTGCCGGCTTTCAATAATGTCGCCGCATTACTGGACGTAGCCGGCGTTTGATTCGCATTCGGCTGATTTATCGCCTGGCGCCGGCTGGATTCCGTGTTTGTTTGGGCAGTTATCACAGCCCCGGCTATCGTCAGCAGAATGAACGCACGCACCACAACTCGCTGTCGCTTCATAACCCCGCCGAAACGTATTTTGTTGTGATGTACAATCCTCACTGGCTTAAGTGTCCCAATAACTAAATTATCCTGAACGTGCGGTCAAATCCGATGTGTGGTTCTGGGCTTCGGCCGTGAATCAATCAGGCGAAACTGCCGGTAATTTAGTGCGCCGACGCGCGTCATGGATTCTTTGCACTACAGCAGCCTCGGCGTTAGCTTCTTGTTTCCGTCCGAGCCGCCGATATGCGAGCGAAAGCTGATAGTGTGGCTCCGGGTTATTCGGAGCGATTTCGGTGGCCAGGCGAAAGTGCTCAACGGCCTCAGCAACCTTGCCACTGCTCAACAAGACGCGCCCCAATGCGATCCGCGCCTCATAAAGTTTGGGATTAATGCTGAGTGCGCGCATCAACTCAGCGATTGCCTCATTGAATGAACCGCGACCCTTTTTCGCAAGCAACACGCCTGCGCCAAGATGGCCTTGCGCGTACTCGGGTTGCTGTGTAATCAGATCTTTGTAAGTTACGAGCGCAGCGTCATCATTTCCACTGAGTTCGAGCGCAGTTGCCAGAAAGAATCGTGCCTGCGGGTCGCCGGTCCTTAAGGCAACTGCCTTACGAAAAGCAGCTACTGCACCAACGTCATCTCCTGCTCCGTAGAGCGCTCGACCCAAAGTAAACTGAGCATCAAAGCTCGCCGGCGCCATTTGAACAGCTTCTCGAGCGGCGTCGAGCGAACCGGCGTCGTCCTTCCGAACTGCGAGCACGACAGACAGAAGCACCAGCGCGTCCGCAAGTCGATTCGTTTCGTTCTGAATGCGCGCAACATTAAGAGCCTTGCGAGCGAACTGCTCGGCCTCCGGAACTCTACCACTGTTAAAAGCCGCCAGAGCCGCGCTGTAAATGACGAGAGAATTGTTCGGCTGCTTTTCTGCTAATACGGAAAACAGATCTGCGGCCTGGGCGAACTTTTCTTCCCTCAGCAGCGCGCCTCCGATGTCCGCTGCCTTCGCAAATACTCTTTCGTCCGACCCTGAACGAACCCTTTCAATAAGCTGGGCGACAGTATCCGTTTGCAACCGGCTCGCAATGTCCTGCGCCAAGGCAGGCGAAAGGGCACCGAATACGGCGATGCACAAGAATAAGCGCGAGCCTTTGATAGCTTTCTCGCATGTCCTCATGAACCTTAAATGATCGCGAACGACTGTGGCTGCCGAAGCAAAGATAACGAACGGGGAAACGACGCGGCCAAGTTATCGACTTTTCATCCTGAACTCAAGTTAAGCGTGATGCGGCAGCCCCCTGCGAACCTTCTAATACAGCAATGGCGTGCGTCCTGAATGCCGGACGCACGCCATTGCTTGTTTGTTGCTAACCCCGCGACTTGGCGTACTAGAAAATGATCCGCAGGCCGAATTCAAGCTGACGTCGCAGCTGCTCTGCGGTGTCGCGGCCAAAATCGTTATTACCGAGATCATTTACGGGCCTGTAACCGTTTAGATGATTGAACAGGTTGTAGGCCTGCACCCGGAGCTGTACGTTCAAGTTCTCTGCAAACCGTAGATTCTTAAACAACGATGCGTCTACATATTCCTGCCGTGCGCCACGGAAACCGTTTCGGGGCGAGTTGCCAAACTTCGCTCCGCCTGGATCATTGGCAAAAACCGGCGTCGTCGCCGGACAAAAGATTTTGCCTTCGAAGGCCTTACAACCGGACGTAAGCGCAGTGGCGATATCAGCGCGTACACCATTCGAGAATATTGAGAAGGGTGGTCCGCTTTGAACTGTGATATTCGTATTCAACTGCCAACCGCCAATCAGCAGATTTGCCGGACGAGAGATACCACTGGCCCAGCGACGATCTCTGCCGAATGGCAGATCCCAAACTGCCGCGAATGTAAATCGATGTGGGACATCGAAGTCAGCTGTCGCCTTATCGATTTCAGGACGCAGCGGATTCGAGAACCCGCAGGTGCTCGGCCCAGTACCGCCGCCACAGAATGCGCCGGGTGAAAGGTCCTCGGCGTGTGACCAGACGTAGGTGGATATGATGGAGAGTCCCCGGGTAAAGCGCCTTTCAACCTTCGTTTGCAACGCGTTGTACCAGGACTTGCCTATGTAATCAAGTGCCTGGATTACCGGATGCGTTGTTACCTGACGCGAACCGGGAAAACCTCCGCTCGACTGATTGCCGATGTTATGTACGACGAGTAGGTTACGTCCACGGTTGCCAACGTAGCCCGCTTCCGCCAACCAATTCGGCCGAAACTCCCATTGCCCGAATATATTCCATTCGTGAAACATTTCGTTCTGCACGTTGGGATTCACAGAAACGAGATTGGTTCCGGCAGCTGCCGCAAACGTTTGACCAGGCTGGATGTTGTTTACTTCCGGCGGGAATGGATAGCCGGTATCAAAATTGAAACGCGCCGGCAACTGCGGGCAGCCGGCAGTTCCGAAACTTGAAAGACCGCACGAATAGTTCGCACCACCCGGAGGGTTCGTGGAAAGGATCCCGGGAATTCCTGGGATGTCCACAGCATAAAGCAATCCGTAACCTCCACGGATCACCATCGACTTATCACTCCTGAGTCCGCTCCACGCGAAACCAATACGCGGACCGAAGTTGTTCTTGTCGGAGTTGACGAGATCGCGCCCCCCCGCAGCATCTTCACCGGCACGTGTCAACGTATCGGTCGCCGGATTGTAGTTGGTTTGCCGATCAAAACGTTCTGTTGGTTGAGTAAATAGATCCCAACGAAGGCCGAGATTCAACGTGAGTGTGGGATTAACCTTCCAATCATCTTGTCCGAAGAACGAAAGTTCTTTGTTCGACTGGAAGTATGGTCCACCAGGTGTACCGCGCGTAATGAACGCCGGTGAATAACCTAAAAGAAAATTCGCCAATCCAGAGCCGGAGTCATTTGCGCTGTTTCCGATCAACCCATTGTAGTTGCCGGATAGAAATCCGCCGGTGCTCGATCCATACTGGACATTACCTTTCATACCCCCATTGCGACCACCATCGAAGTTACTGTTCTGACGGATGCGATAGTCAGCCCCAAACTTTAATGTGTGTGCATTCCGCACCCAGGTTAGCCCATCAGCGAAACTGAAGTTATTCGAGAGAAAATAGAACGGACCTCCGTCGCCGATAAACTCGAGGTTACTATTGAAAAGCGGTTCCTCTATGCCCAGTAAGACTACGCCTTCACATTGACCGCAGACATTGACGCCATTCTGTCCGAGCCGCGCAGAAACATTCGGGTCGAAACCAAGAGCCCCATTGATACCCGGGTTATTGATGCCGATGTTTACGCGGGTGGCGCCGAATCGAAAGTCATTAATAACGGTTGGCGAAAACGTGTGTGTTTCGCCAAGCCGTACGCCGCGGGAGTTGCCAAACTCTTCACCCGCTCCAAACCCGGACGGAAGATCGTTTCCGTTCGGCGAGGAGCCGAGTGGAAAATTATTATCGCGAAGCCGGAGGCTGCTGTCTTTGCTGTAAGCCAAAAACATAGAATCGCTGTTGGAAATTCTGTGATCGAACCGAAGCCCCCAGCCGTCTCGATTGTATTTCTCTTTGCGATTACGTCTGTAGTTATTAACTAACAGACCAGTCTCGGTTGGCAATGGGTATGCCTGCAGTGTTGCAAGAGCCGAGGGAGAGAGTGGCACGCCACAGTTTCGAATGTCGTTGCCGGGCGCGGGGGTGAGATTCGGACAGAATACGGTTCCCACGCGCGCTGTAACTGTCGTGCCATTGGTCAGATTGAAGGTACGGTTTCCTGTTCCGAACAATTCACTGAAATCGCCGACGCGCTGGCGCGCAGTCGGGACAGTGACGAACGGAAAGTCGGTGCCACCGAAAGCCGGGGTCGCATTCCGCTGGCCTTCGTAGTACCCGTACCAAAACGATCGATTTCGACCATCGTAAAGCATCGGGCCACCCTCGCCAGGTCGCGGGAGAAAAACTGGACCACCCACCGTGAACCCAAATTGATGGGTATTCTTATTGGGTATAAACGCCTGACCGCGTTCGTTCCTTCCAAGCGCGCTCAAGACACGTCCCTGGTAAAACTCGTATGCAGTACCATGAACGCCGTTGCCACCCGATCGTGTCGTCGAATTGATGATGCCTCCGCCAGCGCGTCCTCCTTCTGCAGGCGGCACGCTTGTTTGAATCTTGAATTCGGCGATTGCGTCAGGCGGCGGGAAAATTCCTATCTGACCGAACTGGCCTTCGTTGTTGTCGACACCATCCAAGGTAAAATTGTTGTTAGTGGGTCGTGCGCCATTCACTACAAGAACCGAACCACCTGACTCTCTGAATCGCGTTCCTTCTGTTGAACTACCAACTGGACTATTGCTCTGAAAACTTCCGCTGCCGCCGAGTACGCCAACAACAGGACGCGTCACACCGGGAGAGAGTGTTGCCAGCAACGTAAAGTTTCGTTGTGGTAGCGGTAAATCAGTGACCTGTTTGCCAGTAATTACGCTACCCAAGTCACTCGTCTCAGACTCTACGAGTGGCGCAGCGGCGGTTACAGTGACAACGCCACCAACCTGTCCAGCCGTAAGGGTGAGATCCACCACTTGCGTACTGGAGGTCTGCACGATGACATTCTCATTTACAGTGTCTTGAAAGCCCTGTGCTTTCACGGTGATGCGGTATGTTCCTGGATCCAGCAAAGGAACTTCATAAGTCCCGTCGTCACCGCTTGTAGCAGTGCGCTCTGTACCCGTTGCCTGGTTGATGACGCTGACGGCGGCCCTTTGCACAATGCCGCCATTTTGATCCGTCACAGTTCCTTTGATCGAACCTTTATTCGTTTGAGCTGATGCTGAAACGGCTAAGAAGGCAGGCAAAAGTAGCAGTGCACTAATGCCGGAGAGTGAACGTACGATCCGCCGGTGTGTCGTCATAGCTGAACCTCGCGAAGCAGTTAAAAGAAGGATTCGGCGCGCTCTTGTAAAGGAAAGAGGCGCTGGCGCTTTTACCAGGTGCTGAGGCCAGGGCGGTAACGCTCATGCCTTGGCTTTAATGTCTTAGTTTCTATCGTCGCTAACAGAAAAGAAGTCTGGGTTGTAAAGTTTGTTGTTACAACGAACGAAGTATTTAATGCACTTTGGCGGTCAAGTCAATACTTTTCTGATCTAGAGTGGAGAAATCTTTGAGTCTAAAAAAAGCGGATCAGTCCAGTTAGCTCCTACGCCGCGAAAGCTGAAGCGAACTTCCTCGCCAGCACCAGGCTCAGCGCCCCCATCAGTGTCGGTTGCTCACCCAGAGTTGACGGCAGGATTCGTGCGGAAGTCAGGCCCCTCCTGATGCTATTTTCAGTGGTTTGTTTGAGGGAGGTCTCGATTAAGCTCCATGCGCGAACGATTTCACCGCCAACAACAACAGCTTCAGGACTGAAACCAACAACAAGGTTCGAGATTCCAACGCCCAAACAAAGGGCGGTGTCGACCAGGGCTCGACGAGCATTTACTTCGCCCGCTAATGCAAGATCGACCAATTCACTAAAAATCATCGCACTGTCGTTCCCTACGTTTGCGAGTTGCCGGTAACGAGCAATGGTGGCGCGCTCTGATGAAAACGCTTCCCAGCAGTCGCGGCTACCGCATGAGCAAGCTACAGGTGCGTGCTGTCCGATAATCATGTGCCCAAATTCCCCTGCCGCACCTCTTTTCCCGCGATATACCTGCCCATCGAAAATAATACCCGTGCCAACACCTTCGCCGACCAGTACCAGGATAAAATCGCGAGCATCGCTAACTTCCGGCCTTCCAAACCACAACTCGGCCAGGGCCACACTATTCGCATCATTATCGATCATCACGGGTAGCCCAGTGCACTTCGCAAGCATGTCAGCCACTGGAACATCTCGCCAATTAAAATAAGGAACATAGATCGCGTTGCCGGTTGACGGATCGATTAGTCCAGGTAGAGATACTCCGACAGATTCGATGGATATTCCACTTTCCTTCAAGAACAAATCAATGGACTCGGCTACTCTCACGAACGTTTGTTTGTAGTCTGGATCGGTAACGAAACGCTCCTGGCGTAAAACTCTGCCCGACAAATCGCTCGTGGCAACTGTAGTGTACGCAGGGGTCACCGCAACGCCGATCGCAATCGCGCCGGCAGTTTTCAGGCGAAGCAATGTCGGCGGACGCCCGCCGGTCGAAACGCCTTCGCCGATTTCCTCGATTAGGCCATCACTCTGCAAAACGTCGACAATTGCCGACACAGTTGAGCGCTGCAATGCAGTTTCACGAGCAATCTCTGCACGTGAGATTGGTTCACGCTCACGCACGTAATTGAGGACAATCTGGCGATTGATGTCGCGGATTGTATTTAAGCGCGCAGCTTGAGCCGTTTTTAGATCTATTCTTCTCACAAGTGTCTTTGAGAAAATTAGTATTACCGAGGCCTGCGAGTTATCTTAGGAAATACACCCACTATTTACTCACACCTTTTCCTTCTGTCACGGTTATCTTTCGATCCACGCCCTGGACTTGAACAGATTCGACGAATCCATCGGGCCACTTGATTTCCAGTTTATCAATCGTCGTTGCCGCACCTAATCCGAAATGGAGAGTCATATCGCTTTGCGAAGCATAACTGTTGCCGCTAACAACATCTCTTCGCTGCCTTATCTTCCCTGTCGACACAAACACAATCGCGCCAACAGCGTCGCGTGGCGATTTCTTGGCCGGATCACCTGCCAACCGTAAACCAAGCCAATGATCTGATGAGGCACTCACGTTAGCCAGAAGCGTCGGGGCTGAATCCTCATTGTTAATGACAACATCCAGTTTCCCGTCGCCATCGAAATCGGCGATAGCAAGCCCCCTTGAACACCATGCACCAGCCAGTCCACTGCTGGGTGCGGCGCCAACTCTCTCAAACTTGCCATTGCGTAAATTCCGGAACAACAGCGACTGCTGGGCGTATGTTGTGCCCCACGGGTGTTTGTCAACAGTTGGATAAACATGACCGTTCGCCACGATTAAATCCTCCCAACCGTCGTTGTCATAATCGAGAAAACTGGTGCCCCAACCAAGAAACGGAATCGTCAATTCACCGAGCCCGGCCTGGAAAGTTACATCGGTGAAGTTACCCTCTCCGTCATTGTGATATAGCACGTTTGAATCATCTGAAAAATTTGTGATATGGAAATCGATACGACCATCGTTGTCGTAGTCACCAATGGCAAGACCCATCCCGGCCTGCTCACGACCATTCTCGTTTAGCGCGACACCGGATGGATATCCGGTCTCTTCAAAGGTTCCATCACCTTTGTTGATGTAAAGTTGTTTTGGGGTTGAATCATTTACAACGATCAAATCAAGAAGATTATCATCATCAACGTGTGCGAATGAAGACGAGAATCCGTAGTACTTTTGTAGGTCGTTTACACCCGCTTTTACGCTGACATCCTCAAAAGTACCGTCCGTCCTTTGGTGATAAAGTGTGTCGCTTTCGCCCGTCAAACCTCGTGGTCCACACATGACCGGGACACCGCGGAATTGACAGAAATTCTGGCCGACGCCGCCAGGCTTTCCGGCTTCGCTCGGGCTTGGAGGCAAGTTGTTAAGATCCATTTCAACGTAACCTGGAACGAACAAGTCCAACCGGCCATCTCCATCGTAATCGCCAAAACTTGCCCCAGTGCTCCAACCTTTCCGCGCGACACCTGCCTTCTCAGCGACGTCCGTAAACGTTCCATCGCCGTTGTTGTGGTACAGACGTGAGACACCGAAGTTACTAACGAACATATCGGCGCGGCCATCGTTATCGTAATCGCCGACTGCCACGCCCATGCCCCAACGTTCGTTTGCTACACCTGCCTTATCTGTGACGTCTTCAAATTTCCAACGACCGAGGTTGTGGTAGAGCGCAGCTCGCGGCGCTTTCTCTTTGCCCTGGAGAGCAGCGACAGTAGATCCATTCAGCAGGTAAATATCCGGCAATCCATCATTGTCATAATCGAAAACTGCTACGCCTCCGGACGGCACCTCGAAGATGTAATTTTTGTCGGGCGCCCCACTTCGCTGACGAAAATTGTTCAGAGTGGTTTTCGCCGTAACGTCCTCAAAAACCATCGGCGCATTTGCGTCGGTTATTCCGACCGTGCGCTTCGATGAATAATTGAGAGGTGTGCCGGTCGAAACACCCATTCCCTGTTGTGGTTCCGTTTTTGGTGCGGGCGTCTGAGCAACTGTCAAAGACGCGAGCGAGGCGATGACGAGTATTAGCAGTGGTTTGTTCTTACGACACAGAAACATTAGCTAAGCACCTTTACTGAGATGTTCCATCCAGCTTGGAATTAGCGATCTCGGAGTTGTGTAAGCCGGAATCAATTGACTGGCAATACAAAAGCGGAAGACAAAAGCAAAATAACCATACATGTTGTGAGTGTCAAACTGTAGCAGTTGATATCATGAGCGTCCCTTCAGAGATTCGCACGCACGCCGCGTCAATATTGATTGTTATCGGTCAATCTCACTCTTTACTCTATCGATCCGGTCGTTGTTGTCGGCGTAGGAAATTGGAAGTCTTTCCTCTACATCAGGTGGGTACAAGTGTCTCTTATAAACCGGGTATGCCTCAGTGCGTAAGTGGGAAAACATGTGGTGGCCACGACGAGTCTTCCGTTCGTGACGGAGAGCAGTGATATCAATCGGCGCTACGACAATACGTTCTCCTGGACCGGGCGACGCTTGCGCTAGCAGTCGACCATCGAAATCCACGACCTGACTCCCGCCAGGCCACGAATAGGGCGGATAGTGTTTTAGACTTGCTCCCTGATTGGCCGCTGCCACATACGCGATATTTTCGATCGCGCGAGCTCGATTGATCACTGTCCACCAATCCATCGGTTCAGTCGCGCCCCATGGATCCATGTATGCCGACACGCGTATGAGAATCTCGGCGCCGTTTGCTGTCAACTGCCTCATTGCTTCAGGAAACAAATAGTCATAGCAGATCGCACAACCGATTCGGCCAATGGGCGTATCGGCAACCGGAAACAGTGGTTCGTCGTAACCATTAAGGTCGTGCGGACTTGTGTGAACCTCATAAGGAATCCACGTATTAACCTTTCGATACTTATAAAGCATACCTTCTGGTCCAATAAGACAAGTTGTATTAAAAACATGACCAGGCCACTTCGGATCGATTTCGAGCATGGAACCACTTTGAATGTAAACGTCGTGTTCGCGCGCCTTGAGCCGTAAACGTTCAGTGTGATCGTTCGGAATTTGTACCGCCAACTTTTCTGCCAACTCTTCAACTGTTTCAAAAACCGGGGCTGAATGTGCAAACTCAGGAAAGACGACCAGACGAACTGGCAGGAAGGGTGCAGCACCGGCAACAGCTGAATCAATCATCGACAGCATGCGATCGGTATTCGCGCGCATGGCTTGCCTGTCGATTGGGTTTGCCAGATCAGTTTGGCAGGCCGCTACGGAATATCTGATATCTGACATGAGCGTTCAGGTCCATCCCCAAGATCTGCGCAGATGCGGATAGAGCCACCATTCATCTGTGTTCATTTGCGGAGAAGTAAATTAGTTTTGCGGTCGACGGTATGGGAGATGAAACAAATCTGGTGTTGTATTTTTTCAAATACTCTTCTCGCGCTGCGGTGAGAGGATATTGTTCGGGCCAGCTGTAAGGATATCGGCTCATGCCGTGAAATGGAAGCGGTTCCACATGATGCGGGCTCGCGGAATTTAGATCCATCTCCTTGCTGAAACCATCGGCATACAAAAGAAACGTTCGAGTCCATCCAACCGGCAGCTGCGGTAACTTACGAGCATCGAATGAAAGGTTGATTTCATCTCCGGGTCTTGAGATCACAAACATGTCGTCACTGGCAGTAAGGAGTGGCAACACATCGCCTTCGCGAGTGTAATAACCTGTCATCGCTTTCCATGGAGAGAGAAACGAAACGCGATCATAATCGTAACCAAACGGCTCCCGACCGTCCGGCGTTGTCTCGTCGGAAAAACCTCGCCACAGCAGCAATGCGCGAGCGGCCTGAAGCGGCGCAATATTGATCTCAGGCTTGGTATCAGAAGCTGCGACGAGAATCTGGTCCCAGTAAATACGCATGTTGGTGACAATACGGACATCGCGATTTTTACTAAGAAATTTGCCGCTGAGATCCAACGCAATTGTCTGTGGACGACCGACGGGGAATCCGAAGTCCTTTATGATTGTGCGCCATGTTCCTCTTTTGTCTTTGACCTGGAGGTAAGGAGGAACCATTTCTTTGCGCGCCTGCGACGCGGCGACGTTATCACTGGACCATGCATAATCCGTCCATCCGGTCAAAAGCAGAATTGTTGT
This sequence comes from Pyrinomonadaceae bacterium, assembly GCA_046262775.1. Lineage (GTDB taxonomy): Bacteria > Acidobacteriota > Blastocatellia > Pyrinomonadales > Pyrinomonadaceae > PSRF01. Next base: position 52,440 of record JBHEMC010000022.1, read on the forward strand.
CTCCGGTCGTCTGTCTTTGTCGGCATGATCTAATCTAAGAGTCAGGTTGTGCGTCTCTGCGTAACCGCGAATGTGATCAGTCTTGAAATCTTCAACATAGCGCCGGTCACGGGTGACGATACGATCTCGTACCTCATTCCCGCTGTTGTCGATAACGCTTAGAGGGGGTCGCTCGTTACGAGTCAGGAACAACTTGTAAGGCTTGGGAGGATTCGTCATGCCTTCGTTAGGATAGATCTGAGTTCCTTGCGGATGTGAAACGACCAGCAACCGAAGCTGATCGACAAACAGCGCTTCCTCCAACTCGTTTGTCACACGAATTTGATAAGTACCGTCTTTCTCTTTCAGCTGATCGCCCGTGATACGAACATACTCAACCGGGTCTGGTTTGTTATAGCGGCCGGGTTCTTCCAGATAGCCCATTTCGCCGCCACCCATGAAGTCTGTCACGAATTCAAACCGCTGACCGTTCCAGGTGTAAAGATAAGGACACGAAGATGGTTTTCGATCAAGCTCAGTTATATTGATAGCAATGTTTCGTGAGGACGAGGGAAACGTTGTTTCTGCCTGAACAATGCCCGCAGGCCAGAGTACACGTACCGCGTCAGGCTCCGCATGCTGTCCTAAACCGAACACGACGTCAGATGGTGCGGGCGCTGGAGAAACTGCATACGTTTCAAGTTTCTGCCACAAACTTCCCGCACGCATTTCGATCTTTGCCTGCACCGCACTCTTGTTGCTTATTCGACCGTGCAGATC
>JBHEMC010000022.1:53208-53473 GCA_046262775.1 Pyrinomonadaceae bacterium
ATTAGATCCACATCACCGTCGCGATCAATGTCACCGGACACAAGTGCGGCGTGCGACGATACCATCCCGGTACCTCCGAACGTTGCGTTGAGACTTCGAACGCTCGAAGGCAGACTCTGAGCCCCGACCTGAACGAAATCATTGCCAACGTTGCGCCATAGCGAGAGGCCTCGGGTTGTTAGGCCAACGAGATCCAATAAACCATCGTTGTCATAATCCAAGAACTGCGCGGCCATAATTTGTGCAGTGTCAGTTGGGGCTGGCC
>JBHEMC010000023.1:0-51799 GCA_046262775.1 Pyrinomonadaceae bacterium
GCATGGAGCTTTGAAGTTGCATTAATGCAAGTGACGGTCAGAGTCGTGTTCCCAATTCTTCAGTGCTTCAATTGCAGGATAAGTGAGCCACGGAATATACGCGCCATTTTCGTCGCGATACTCACCGCAGGCTACACTCTGAAAGTAACCGTGGTCGCGAAGCAGAACTTTGCAGATCTGCGCACTGTATTTGATTCCCTTGAGGAACCCCAGGATTTTCATTGTATGGTCAACTTTTCCGCCAAGAGCGTTTCGAGTGTGAGTAGGTAATAAAAACTAACGTGCGCCCGCGCGCTTCAACAGCGCGACATTAGCGTCTCGCTTCTTCTTCGTTGCCAGCGACAGCGCCGTTTCGCCGGCATTGTTTTGCGCATTAACATCCGCGCCGGCCGCGATTAAAGCTGCAACCACTTCGGGAGAGCCGCTCGAGGCTGCGATCATGAGTCCGGTCATTCCGTCGTTGCTGCGCTGATTGACGTCGGCGTTGGCGGCGAGCAGTAATTTGACCAATTCCACGTTTTCTTCCAGGGCCGACTCCATCAAAGCGCTCATGCCGGCGTAATTCTGGAGGTTCACATCAGCGCCCCGGTCAAGTAGCGTCTTCACGATAACGGGATCACGAGTGAAGTAAATAGCAAAGGCCAGCGGCGGCATACCGACAAACTGAGGGGGATTAACGTCAGCGCCTGCCTCGATGAGAGACTCGATAATCTGTTTGTTGCGTGAACGGATTCCGTAAGTCAAGACCGTCGCCAAACCAGTATGCGGACCGTTCACAGCCGCGTTCACATTCCCACCGCGCTTAACCAGCAGTCTTACAATCTCGAGATGTCCTTCTTTTGCAGCCAGGATCAGCGCCGTTTCACCCGACGATAGTTTAGCGTCGACCTGAGCGCCACTTTCCAGCAGTTTACGCACAGTATCAACTTCGCCATTTTCAGCCGCACGCATCATGCGAGTGCAGCCGTGCTCATCGGTCCGCTCCAAATCGTCTCGCTTGACTGTTCCCGCAACGTCTCCCGCTTTTTCTTTCGGACAAAATAGCTCGCCATTATCTTCCGTCTTGCTGCCTTCTTTTTGTGCGCTTACAGAATTGAGCGTTGCTGTCGGATGAGTTTGCGCATAAAAAACCATGAGAAGTATGAGGGCGGTATTGATGATGTATTTCATATGACGTCCCTGAGTGAGAAATATGTTTACAAACCAAAACTGCTTTCCCACTGTCTGCCGCGAACCAAACCTGGCTAATTCGATGGAGTTGGTAATCATCACTTAGTTTCACTCTCCATTGAAGCTACTGAGTTTGGTCAGCATGGCTACAGCCGCTGCCGCGCGGCTCCTTACGCAAATTCAACAGTTCATTACATGAGTCTTCGGTACTCCCCACTGTAGTGGGCCTTTCTTACATCTGATAGGAGTTTTGTCATGCCCTCAACGATTTACCGTAACTATCGTTCCCCCTTAGTTGGAATCCTGACCGTTGTCATGATTATCGGCGCCTCTCCTAACTCACTTTGCCCCTGCTGCGAATGCGTTTCTACCGCATCAACGCGCCGCGAATTTCCTGGCGCGCCTGACAGTATCACACATTTTGCAATCACCCAGATGGCAGTACAAGCGGTGGTCAAAGACCTGTTTCCCAATGTGAGTCTGGTATGAGCCGCCAACGTCACCACAAGCCCCATCCGGCCCAGCTCCAGCCAGCAGTTCGGGAGAATTCTCAATCGATATCAGCGGCGAAAGCAGTATGAATCTGCAATCGTTCAAGTTTGTAGAGCAACGCGGCCGCGAGGGACACGAAGGGTTCTTCCCAATCGATGGTTCGCCTATCGCGGGTCAAATCGCAACGATTGCCGCGGATATCAACGCGCCTCAGCTTGCTTCGTCGCAGTTTCAGTTTCGAGCGCTCGATGAAACTGTCCTTCAGACGTTTACGATGGAAGAGATTCCGTGGCCGGTGGAACCCGGGGAACCGCAACCGGTGGATCTGGCGCGAATGTTTCAGGGCCAGGTAACTGTTCCGTCCGAGCCTTTCCGCGTGTACCTGACTGGCACTGACGCCAGTGGCAACACAGTGGAAAGACGGCTGCCGGAATTGTTCGACCCGGTGAGCGTCAAGGTTACAGCGTTGCAGTTGCCAGACATGTACCCGGGGCAATCGCTAACACATATAGTTGAAGTGACGAATCTTGGTCCAGCCGATACGTTTAGTTTAACCGCGAGTGACGATAAAGGGTATGCACCATTCACCCAGCCCAACTTTCACTCGCAACAAACCAGACCAAAGAGGCTTCGCTGAGCATCGAAATTCCGCAGGATGCTGAGATCGATACAATCGACTCAGTAGTACTGACCGCTGAGAGTATCAATTCTCCAACTCAGAGAAACACTGCCACGCTCGAACCATTTTCAGTTGTTGCCGCTCCGAGTCTGAAGGTCGCCAATGTCCCTGCCACATCCCTGGGCGGCAACGGGAATGCAGTCATCGAGCGCGGAGAGGGGGCAACGCTCGCAGTTAGCTTGCTCAATACCGGGACGAGTACGGCGACAAATATCACTGCTACCCTGGTTTCTTCCACGTCAGGAGCCATCGTCAGTGGAGCAGACTCTGCTTACCCGAACATTGCACCGGGAAGCACTGCATCGAACACAACCTCCGTTATGTTTTTTCTACCGAGTAAAGATGCCTGCGGCGCAACATTAGACTTCGTGCTCGTGGTTAATGCGGACACCGGAGGCGGCATCGATACGTCACGACATAGTTTCACTGTACAAACCGGAACGCCCAACCCGACTAGTACAACAGCGAGTTACACAGGACCTGCCGTATCGATCCTGGATGCCGATCCGGCGGGCGTTGACGCTCCGCTTACTGTGACAAACTTCGCTGGAACTATCACGGATCTGGATTTCCGTTTTGACGGCACGTCATGCACCACTGGCATCGGCGCCACGACGGTCGGACTGGACCATACCTTTGACTCCGATCTGGTGGTAATGCTGACTTCTCCGCAAGGTACTACACGGGGTCTTTTTGGTGGCGTTGTGGCAGCGGAAATAACTTCTGCCAAACGCGACTTGACGATGAAACCACAGGCCCGCCAATTAGCCTGGGCGTGGCGCCTTTTACGGGCACAGTCAAGCCAGCCAACCCACTCAGTGCGTTTCGCGGAGAGAATCCAAACGGAACCTGGAAACTTCACGTTACCGATACGGAAGAGCTCGACACTGGCCACGTACGAGCATTCTCGTTGCTCATGACAGGCGTGCAATCTGGTTGCGCTGCAACTCCACCCTCAGATACGACACCCCCGAGTTGCACCGTGGCGGACTCAAGACCCGGACCTCCTCCTTCGGGAGATATCACGGTCCAGGATACAGGCATTGGGCTCGCTGCCATTCGCGTGGTGCGCAACGATAACGTTCAATTGAGCATTCCAGCCTTTACCCCAGGCACGACCAGCGAAGTTGTCGTCACAGGGACACTCATCGACTCGACGAATGGAAGCTTTGAGATCGAGAGCGTCGATGTCGCAGGCAACGCCAGTTCATGTAATCGGATCGTCACAGCTTCCAATGTTTCGCCGCCGATCTTGTTCGACGACTTCAATGACAATTCTCTCGACACATTGAAATGGACTGCGAACGATGTGTTTAGCGGCTTCAGCGATTTGTCTCTTCCGCTCAGTGAGATTTCCCCAGAGGCTGGAGATTGGGCCATTACTGCAAAATATGAGTGGTTCTCACTATCGCGGTATTCGCACGATCAATAGTTACAACTTTACCGGCGGCTACAGCCACGTCGAGTTAGTGCAGCCTGCTTCTGCCACGACTAATGCTGATGCCATGTTTACCATCGGCTACAGCGTCAACGAGTACTACCGGATCTACGTCAGCAGCGGGAATCTAATCGGGTAAAGAAGACTGGCGGAGTCAAGACTACGCTCTTCACATTGGCGTACGATGGCATGAATCACCGCTTCCTGCGCATTCGGCACGACGCAACCAACAATAACGTGGTTTTCGAGACCGCACCGGGCACTGATACCGGACCCGGAACCTGGGTGCAGCGCTATACTGAGCCCTGGACCGCATCAGTAGAACTCTCAGCGATCCAGTTTGGAATGAAAGCTGGAACGTGGCAGGCGGAAACCAATGCGCCTGGCACAGTCATCTTCGATAACTTCGAATTGGCTTGACCTCTCCACCACCACCTGCGCCTCCAACTGTAACTACCCTTTGTCCGGCTTCGGGCTCGGTGGCAGGGGGAACGCAGGTTACGATTCAGGGCACCGGATTTTTAACTGGGGCAGCCGTACGCTTCGGTGGCGTGTTGGCGACCAGCGTCGAAGTGTCCTCAAGTACGAGCATCATTGCTACAACTCCTGCTCACGCGGTCGGATCGGTAGACGTACAGGTTACGAATGCTGACGGGGAGAGCGGTACGCTCGCTAATGGATACACGTACATCTCGCTACCTCCGAACGTCGTAATTCAGGATGATTTCAATGACAATTGTCTCGACAGCGGAAAGTGGACGCCTAACGGTCTGTTTAGCGAATTCATAGATCTCTCTATGCCGATCAGCGAAATCTCGCATCAGTTGGAAATTGGAGCGCTGCTGCAAAATACGGATGGTTCGCACTATCGCGGTATCCGCACCATCGACGCCTACGACTTTACCGGAGCTTACAGCTACGTGGAGCTGGTGCAGCCTGCATCAACGTCTACTCAGGCGGATGCGATGTTTACGGTGGGTTATAGCGTCGATAATCTCTATCGGATCTATGTGAGCCAAGGCAATCTGATCGGTCTAAAGAAGATCGGCGGTGTGAAAACCACGTTCTTCACGCTGCCTTATGACGCAAACAATCATCGCTTCTTGCGCATCCGTCACGATGCGGCGACTAACAGCGTGGTGATAGAGACAGCGCCAACCACCGGTACTGGTCCCGGCACGTGGACAAAGCGATACGCCGAAACCTGGAGTTCATCCGTGCCACTCTCAGCAATCCAGTTCGAGTTAAAGGGCGGAACCTGGCAAGCTGAGACAAATGCGCCCGGAAAGGTGATATTCGATAGTTTCCTGTTCAGCAGGTAATGAATAGTTAAGAACGACCCCTTGGAGTCCGGGGACTTGTCACCACTTTGGCCAAAGCGCCGACGAGTCGGCGCACTCCAGGGGACAGTTCAAATGCGAAGGTTTAATTCCGTTCAGAGCGGCGTTTGCGGGGACGTCCTTCTCCGTCGTGATGATTGAGCCATCGACATTCATCAGGACGTGCGTCGCGCCCAAGTTATTCTCATCGCCGATAATTACGTAGTAGAAAACGTACCCGTCCTTCGCCAGCTTTCCCTGTGCTTCCCACTTTTCTGCGTTCAGACTGCACTCCAGAACCTTGCCGGCAGTCTGACTGCTGGCGATCTGAATTGCCTGGTCCATCGTGAGGCGCGCAACACATAGCAGCGCGGCTTGCTTGATGGCGTGCATCTCCAGTTCTATTTCCTCTTTCCGCTGCATTTCTTCGCGGAAGCGCGGATCGTTGGCCATACGTTCCATATGCGCGCTAGCGTTAGCGTTCTCTCGTTTTTTCAACTTCAGCCACAAACCGCACAATTCTGCCTTTGACATATTCTGCATTGAGTATGAGGCATAATTGGCAATCATGAGAAACGAAGGTAACTTGGGTCTCACATCCGAAACGATAACTGAATTGCCGATCGAAAGTTGGCGCTGGCAGTTCTTCAAAATTATCAGGTGAGCAAATCTTGGCTTCGCGATAATTGGCTTCAGGGTGCTGAACGTTCATTGGGTCGTGGATCACATATGTATGCGCTTGCGAAGGCATGGTCGTGGCTGGAGTCCAAAGCCCTCGTCGCCCCGAACCCCGATCAATCTTCACCTCAAGCCCGAATCATCACGCGTGCCGGTAGTCGTGCGCTCGCTGGCGGTTCTTTAGCAGAGATACAAGCTGCTGAGCGTATCGGGCTTGATCTACCCACGTCGGGCTCCAAGCTCCCAGGAAATCGCGTCTGCCCAGGCGCGCGCTATGTACGCGACCCTCATGAAACTTTTCACCACGCGAGGCAGGGTGGTTATACCGATGAACAGATCGCTAGAGCCGCATATTCGCTAGCAGGGCGGCAACTATCAACTACGGAAAAAATGAGATTTTTAGTTGGAGTGGGTGCTTTGATGACTTTCTCGGGCAGCACTGTCCGCACTATGCCCGGGTTTGGAGGTTAGCCATGCGCGAAAAAGGCGTCTGATGAGCCCGGCGTCAGTGAGGTGGATCTTTTAGAAGCCTTTTCTTTACGTTGCTCTTCTACGAAGCAAAAAAGCCGATGTCAGTTGGGTACAGCAGTCTCCACCTCGCGGTAATCGTCGAGTGCGCGAAATACTTCGAGCGCGTACTTGACGTTGCCAAAAGGTGCCGAGACCTGCACGCCCTGAATCACGTCGCGTACCTCAAGCAACGATTCCCGAGCTATCTTCAGACCTTCGTCGCGACCTGCTTCCTTGCTGGTGTTTGAGGCGACGCGCATCCGCTCCATGATCGATGGCGTAACACGTACCCCTGGAACTTCATTGTGCAGAAACTCCGCGTTCTTGTATGACACGAGCGGCCAGATGCCGGCAATTACGGGGATTCTCACGTGTTGAATTCGTTTTAGAAAGTCGCGCAATTGTGATGTGTCGAACACAGGTTGCGTGATCGCATACTGAGCGCCCGCTTCAACTTTCCATTCGAACCGTTTGATTTCTTCATCTAAATTTACCGCCCCGGGATTAACGCCCACCCCGATGCAGAAGGCCGTTGGTTCACCAATTGGATTGTTGCCGATGTCCAAACCATGGTTCAGTTTGTTCACCATGTTTGTTAGGCCGATCGCGTCGATATCAAACACCGCGGTCGCGTCTGGATATGGCCCCATCTTGGGAGGATCACCCGTAATCAAAAGCAAATTGCGAATTCCAAGTGCTGCAGCGCCGAGCAAGTCCGACATCATTCCGAGTAAGTTGCGATCGCGGCAGCAATAATGGAGCACTGCTTCAATCCCAATCTGTTGTTCTACGAGTACGGCGGTAGCCAACGCGCTCATTCTAGACTGGGCTCGAGCGCCGTCAGGAATGTTGACCCCATCTACACATGCTTCCTTCAACAATCGTATTGAGTCAAGCGTCTTCTTGGCGTCGACGCCCTTCGGCGGTAGAACTTCGACCGACGTCACAAATTCCCCGCGTGCGATCTTTGCTCCCCATTTCGAACGCAGTTCAGGCGCAACCACTTTACTGTCGCCGGCTGGCGATATTTCGTGCGATGCAGTGCCGCCCGAGAAAACAACCCGCTGTGCTCTCGGGGAAGCCGCTCTGACAGCATCGGAGATAAGTTTGATATGAGCCGGCGTCGTACCGCAACAGCCTCCAATGAATTTCGCGCCGACCTGAATGAAGCGTTTTGCGAATTTCGACATGTATTCAGGCGAGCACATGTAAAACTGTCTACCCTGCACATCACGCGGCAATCCCGCATTAGGCTGGGCAGACAATTTCCGCTTTGTAACCGGCCGGATCTTTTCCAACGCATTTAGAATGATGGCTGGTCCGACACCGCAATTAAGACCAATAACATCCGCACCCCATTCGTCCAAGCGTTCAGATAACACTTCCGGAGTTGTGCCAAACAGTGTGTTCCCATCCGTCATCACGGTCATCTGAGCGATGATTGGAAGATCACTGAGTTCGTGAACAGCAGCGATGGCCTGCCGTATTTCTGACAAATCGGAGAACGTCTCGAGCACGAAAAGATCGACACCACCGTCGAGCAAACCTGTAGCTTGATCCTTGAAGTGTTGCTTCGCTTCTTCAAAAGAAGTTGGTCCATAAGGCTCGATTCGTAAACCGAGTGGTCCAATGGCTCCGGCCACGTATGTGCGGTCCGGCGGCGTCGCGAGCTAAGCGCGCAGCAGTGGCGTTGATCTCGTGCAGGCTTCCCTCCAGGCCGTATTGCTGCAGTTTGTGCGCTGTGGCGCCGAACGTATTTGTTTCAATAACGTCCGCCCCGGCACGAATGTACTCGCCGTGTATCTCGCGAACGAGATCTGGATTACTGAGATTGAGTTCGTCGTAACAGCGATTGATGTAAACGCCTTTCGCGTAAAGCATCGTGCCCATCGCACCATCAACGACGTGAATCCCATCGCTTTGAAGAAGTTCCTTGAAGGGCTGCATAGCGCGTTGGAAACCGATCTGATCAGTAACTTGATCGCAATAAGATAAAAGTCCCGCGCCAAGCAACGCGGGACTTCATGATCGGATGAAGTTTTTAGGATGTCTCTGCTAGACCGCCCGAGCTGTTTAGCGGGTTGTTTTTCGTGGCCGCAAGTCGCCTTAACTCACCACGTTTGTCCGACGTGTTATAGCCCTGTAGACCGGCACTGTCAAGAAATGAACCCGATCTCGCAACGCGCCTTCGATACCACCACGCAACAAGGACAACCAACGGTTGTGTTGCGAATCGTTTCATTCAGCATGACGATGTGCGCAAAAAGACCGACGAGTATGGCCCAATTAAGTACATGGAAAATAAGGACTTAGCGCAAATTCACCCCAACAAAAAAGCAACCAGAACAGTATTAAGTCCATCAGAACATCGGTCCTCGATTACAAGTTCTTTGTCATCGGTTCCCACGCGCAGCCCCGATAGTTGGCGCAGCAAGAAATCCAGATGACGGAGGTCATCGCTGACATGGAGAAGGTACTGAATGAAGTTTCCCCGGAATGTTCCCCACTTTCGCTCTGTGAAGTTTGCTCCCTTTGCAATCATTTCTCTTTTCCTTTTTACAAACTTAACTGGCGTTTTCTTTAGTCGCGCATTTGCTCCTATCGTGAGCGCAAGTCCGACGAACTTTGAAGTTATTCCTGCGGATATCCCCAGCTCTGGCGACCGTGATCTTGATTGGATTATCCTTCGTGCAGGTGAGCGCGAGGGCGTCGATCCACGATTCATCCATGCGGTGATATGGCAGGAATCCAAGTATGATTCTCATGCCCGTTCACACGCCGGCGCTGAGGGCTTGATGCAGTTGATGCCGGCAGCAGCGCAGCGCTTCGGATGTAAGGATCGCAACGACCGGGAAGAGAATATAGAGGCAGGAACAAAATACCTTAGTTGGTTATTGAAGCGCTTTGACGGAAACGTTAAATTGGCGCTCGCGGGTTACAATGCTGGAGAGGGTACAGTAGACAAGTACAACGGTATCCCTCCATATCCGGAAACTCAAAAGTATGTAAAGGTAATTTCGGAACGATACGGCAAGACATTCCATCCCGTATTACCGCCGGACCAGGCAATTGAAGTGTTTCATTTGCGAGCGCAAAATGATCAATCGCAAACAATCGCCAGCGAATAGGTGGATCCAACAGAACAACTTCGAAAAGCGCCGCCACGTCGGCGCTTTTTTTTGTTTTAGCGGAATCACTTGCGCTTACTGAAGTTCTGTTGTGACGAATTCTTCTCTTGAACCTTGACATCATCCGGCAGGTTTTGGCTGAATGCTTCTCGTCTTCCATGTCATAACGCGCCTGGTCCGCGAAACGAGAGCCATTGGCCCTCCCCACTTTTTCGTTCTTCAGCGACTCTCAATGCGAAAAGGAACAGCTTAATGAGCATACCGCTGGACGCTACCGGAGCAAGTCCGACCACAGTTGCCGATAGTCATGGTTTCTTTGGCCATCCCAAAGGACTATCGACGTTGTTCTTCACCGAAATGTGGGAACGCTTCAGTTATTACGGCATGCGTGCGCTGCTGACGCTGTATATGACTAAGACAATTGCTGACGGCGGACTCGGCTTTGACGAAAAATATGCAGGCGTGATCTATGCGACATACGTTTCGTCTGTCTGGTATCTGCCACTCATTGGCGGCTGGATGGCGGATAGACTGTTGGGAGCCAAACGAGCTGTTTTGATCGGAGCAATCATCATTGCCTGCGGCCACTACTCCATGGCCATTGATACGCTGTGGAACTTTTATGCTGGCCTCATATTAATTGCACTCGGAACAGGTCTGCTGAAGCCAAACATCAGTGCGATGGTGGGCCAACTTTACCCGTCAGAAGATGAACGGCGCGATGCTGGGTTTTCAATCTTCTATATGGGCATAAACCTCGGCGCGTTTTCGGCACCCCTCGTAACTGGGCTTCTCGCGCAAAGCGCGACGTTCCGCAACTTTATTATCGGGATGGGTATGAATCCAAATAAGAGCTGGCACTGGGGTTTTGCTGCGGCCGGAGTGGGGATGACGCTCGGCATTATCCAATATATCCTGGGTCGTAACAGATTACAGGCGGTCGGGAAACGGCCGGTTAAACGGGCGGATATAGCTGTAGTTAACAGGGCGCAGTTAGATACAACAACGGCTGTGCTTGCCACGATTGGGGCCATCATCGGCGCGGGGTTTGGTTACAGATTTGGAGAAGGTGGCGCCATCTCCATTCCGTTTTGGGGTGTAGTGGGCTACTTCGCCGGATATCTAACCGGTACGACGCGTCTACTGGTGGGAGATGAACGGCGACGGGTGCTTGTCATATTCATTCTGGTTTTATTCTCAATCGTATTCTGGATGACATTTGAACAAGCAGGTTCCAGCCTGACGCTTTTTGCTGATCGTTTGACCCGCAACTCAATCTTCGGCAAGGAATTTCCGTCTAGTTGGTTTCAATCCGTCCAGCCAATCTTCATCATTGCTTTCGCGCCTGTCTTCGCTTTCATATGGCAACGTATGGGTGATCGACAACCATCGAGTTCTGCAAAATTTGCGTTCGGTCTGTTTTTTGCCGGCATTGCATTCGTTATTGTGGCGTTCGCATCGACTTTGACCGGCATGGGACGTGTATCACCAATGTGGCTCGTAACCGTTTACTTTTTACAGACTATGGGAGAGTTGTGTCTCAGTCCTGTGGGTCTCAGCACAATCACGAAATTATCGCCTACGCGAATGGTTGGTATGATGATGGGTGTATGGTTTCTTTCGATAGCCATTGGCAGCTATATTGCCGGTCTTACCACTCGCCTGTTCCAAGGGAACACGCCCGCAATCCTTTCAAAAGCTTTCGGCACGTTCGCGGCGATATCACTTCTGGCGGCTCTGCTGCTTGCCCTATTGACTCCTTTGATCAGAAAAATGACGCCAACAACCGCGGCTGAATAACAATTCACACGAAGAAGCAGAAAAACGGAGATCCTCCTTTGATTAATATGCGTAGATTTTCCCTCGCTCTGATTGCCATCCTGTCGGCTCTATCCACCGCGGCCTCGCAACAAAAGCTACTTACAGTCGACAACATCTTCGATCCCACAAAGCGCGTGAACTTCAATGGCACTACGCCAAACATTCGTTGGCTGCATGATGGGAAGCACTATCTGCTGTCGAATGATTCTTCTCGCCGTGATATCCCGAGACTTCAGAAAGTCGACGCCCGTACCGGTGAAGCTGTTGCGTTTTTCGATAGCGCAAAAATGCAGGGTGCGTTTGCCGCACTTCCCGGTATTCGTCCGGAGGATGCACGCCAGATCGCGAACCGTGGCTCTTACAACCTCAATCCCGCTGAGTCGGCGGTTTTAATCAACTGGTCCAATGATCTTTTTTATTACGAGTTTGGAAGTGACCGGGCGGTACGGTTGACTAACACCCCGCAAGAAGAAGTTGGTGAAGATTTCAGCCCAGATGGCCGAATGGTAAGTTTTGTCCGCGACAACAACATATACGTCGAAGATCTGGCAATGCAGCGACGCGAACGCGCCCTCACCAGCGACGGCAGCGCAAAGATACTGAATGGGCGGCTGGATTGGGTTTACCAGGAAGAACTCTATGGTCGTGGAAACTTTGCCGCCTACTGGTGGAGTCCTGATTCGACCATGCTGGCCTATTTGCGCTTCGATGAATCGCCGGTGCCGGAGTTCACGGTGGTCGATCACATACCATACGACCAGCGTCTGGAATTAACTCCATATCCTAAAGCAGGCGATCCAAACCCAATCGTGAAGCTCGGTATCATTGACGTGAGTGGCGGCAATACTCGTTGGGTTGACAATTTCAAATATCAACCGAGCGAATTGTTGATTTCGCGCGTTGCATGGGACACAGAAGGCCAACGACTCACCTACCAGGCGCAGAATCGAGAACAAACTTTCCTCGATCTGAATTTCGCTGATCCGCGGACGGGCAAGTCGACAAACGTTATTCACGAAATTTCAAAGGCGTGGGTTGCTGTGAATGATAATCCGTTCTGGCTCCACGATGGAACTTTTCTTTGGACCAGCGAAAGAAGCGGATGGGAACATCTCTATCATTATGCACCGGATGGAAAGCTGCTAGGCCAGGTAACCGATGGACAGTGGGAAATCCGATCGGTTGAAAGCGTTGACACTGACAGCGGGATGATCTATTTCACGTCAAACCAAAACAGTAACATTGCGCCGCACCTTTACCGGATCAAACTTGACGGGACAGGCCTGACTGACATGACCACCAATGAAGGCTCACATCGCGTCGAGGTCAGTCCGGCGTATAACTACTTCATCGATTACTGGAGCGACGTCAACACGCCGACTCAGACGCGACTCTATGACATCAAGGGAGCGCTTGTTCGAACGATCAATGAAAATAAGGTCGACGTTTTGCAGCAATACAAACTTGGAACCACGCAACTCCTGCAGGTGACGGCTCGCGACGGGTTCGCAATGGACGCAATGATGATCAAGCCGCCTGGTTTCGATCCGACGAAGAAATACCCCGTAATGTCCTTTACCTACAGTGGTCCACACGCACCGCAGGTTCGGAATGGCTGGGGCTCAACAACGTACATGTGGCACCAGCTGCTCGCACAAAAAGGTTACATCATCTGGATATGTGACAATCGAACGGCAAGCGGAAAAGGGCTGCAGTCAACGTGGCCAGTATATAAAAATTTTGGCGAGCTTGAATTGCGCGACCTCGAGGACGGACTTTCCTGGTTGAAGAGCCAACCGTACGTCGACGGCTCTCGAATTGGAATTTGGGGTTGGAGTTATGGTGGATTTATGACGAGCTATGCTTTAACGCACAGCAAGTCGTTCAAACTCGGCATCGCTGGCGGCACCGTATCGGACTGGCGCAATTACGACAGCATCTACACCGAACGTTATATGCTGACGCCGCAGAACAATCCCGCTGGGTATGAGCGCAGTGCTCCAGTCAATGCCGCTAAAGATCTGCACGGAAAATTACTGTTAATTCACGGAGCAATTGACGACAACGTGCACATGTCGAACACAATTCAGTTTGTTTACGAATTACAGAAGGCGGGGAAACAGTTTGAGTTGATGGTCTATCCAAAATCGCGCCATGGAGTAACTGATCCCGTACTGATAAAGCACATGCGGCAGATGATGACAGACTTCATTCTTGAGAATTTGTAATCCCCAGGTTCTTCAAGATTCAACGATCTTGAATCAGCAAAGACTCAAATCAGTCTGCAACATTACAGCAGGGGCGGTTCACCCACGCCTCCAGTCTCAACGCCACTCAACTCTAGTGACTCTGGCACCGGGGGCAGTAATAAGTGGATCGACCACCGTGCACAATTCGTCGGATCTTTGTTCCACAATTAACGCATGGCTCCATTTCTCTTTCATACACACGCCAGAAGCGTTCGCTACTTCCGAAATAACTCGCATTTCCATCCGCGAGATCAATCCGCAAGGTGGAACCCGACTCGATGGCTTCCGCCAGTATCTGGCGAATCGCAGCATGCAACCTCACGGAACGGCGCCTCGACAATGAATTCGCCTCTTTCAGTGGGTTAATGCCGGCAAGAAACAGCACCTCAGCTGCGTAAATGTTGCCCAAGCCAAGCACGCGAGTTTGGTCCAACAATAGCTGTTTCATACTGCGCTTCGATCTACGCAGAACATTTTGCAGGTATTCGACCGAGAATTGATCCGAAAGCGGTTCAGGAGCGAGGTGCAGCAATTCTTTAAGCGCACCGTTGCGTTTCACGATAGTCATTCGTCCAAACTGACGCATATCGCAAAACACCAATCGAGTTTCGTCGTCTAGATGGAATACAACATGGGCGTATGGCGGCAAAGGATCTTCTGCGTGGACGGAAAGAAATTTTCCCGTCATGCGCAAATGAGTGACCAGCGTGCAGCCGGAGTTTAGTTCGATGAGGATGTACTTGCCGCGTCGCGCAACAGTTACCACCTGTGCATCGCGAAGTTGTTTGTCAAACGCCTTGAGCGAAATTCCGGGTGCGATTCTTTTCAGCTTTAGTTGAGCGGCCAGGATTCTCCGGCCTACAATTGTGCCACGCAACGCTCGTACAACATGTTCGACTTCCGGAAGTTCTGGCATTGCCAATCACCAATTGAGAATTAGCCGCGGCGGCCTTCAACGCAGATGCGTCGCGGAACGGTGACAACAATCTGTGGTCCGCAGTTGGCAATCGGCAATATCTTCTAGATTCTTCCCAGCAGCAGCAAGATCAAAACGACGATGACAACCAAACCCAACGTACCGCTAGGTGCGTATCCCCACCCCCGACTGTAGGGCCACGTCGGAACAGAACCAACGACAAGCAGGATCAAAATGATCAAGATTACCAAACCCATAGCAAACTACCTCCTGAAAGATCACTTCGTTAAGTTTGAGCGAGGGGGATAGTTTAAAAAAGGGGTGGTCCAGCTTAGTAGGAAAGCTTCGTTGCGTCAATAGCTGTTGAAGAGGCGCTCGAAGATGCAAGTATCTGATTCGATGGACTTCGTAACCTTTCGAATGGCGTCGACAAGTGGGGCGGCGTACCACGCTTTCCAACTCGGATATTGCTCTGATCTTTTTGCCGATTGAATTGAGTAGAAGGCTTGGTTACGCAAAGCGGTTTGACACTATGCGTTGCTGTAGGGAGAATTGCGGGTTCACCGAGTTAGCTCCTGTCCGGCATCTAGAAGAAGATTCATCGCCGGTATTGAAATTGCTTCTGCATACACCCGCAACATTGCTTCGGTCCCAGATTGCCGTAGCAAGACCCACGAATCGTCTGCGAAAACGAACTTGACTCCGTCAAGTATCTGCATGTCGCGAATGTCTTGACCGGCAAATTTAGCAGGTGGCGTTTCTTTCAACTCGTCAACCAGCTCCTGGCCTCGGGTGACTGCCATATGAACATCGCGCCGTCCGAAGTAAAACTCTCCAAATTCCCGGTGAATCTCTCTTATGATTTCAGACGGTCTCTTACCCGACGCAACTAGGGCTTCAAGGAACAGCAGTGAGTTCAATACACCGTCGCGCTCGGGAATGTGACCTTTAACGCCAATACCACCCGATTCCTCTGCGCCCAGCAAAATGTCTTCCTTCAACATGAGTTCGGCGACATGTTTGAACCCGATAGGTGTCTCGTAAATCTTCAACCCTTCGGCTGCCGCAATGCGTTTGGACAAAACTGACTGCGAAACGGTAACAACCACCGCGCCGGCCATCTTTCGCCGCCGTGAAAGGTGTAGCAACAACAAAGGAACGACGTCGTGCATAGTCATCGTTTTGCCTAGTTCATCCACTGCACCTATACGATCCGCATCGCCATCCGTCGCGACACCGGCAATCGCGCCGGTCTCGACGACTCTTCTTGTTAAAGCCTCAAGATTCTGCCGGATCGGTTCGGGATTGACTCCGCCAAAGAGTGGGTCGCGAAACGCCCGAATTGTCTGAATCTGAAGTGCGCCGCCGTTGAGGAAGCTTTCGACCCATGTGCCTGCAGAGCCATGCATTGGATCGACAATTACCGCACCTGAGGTCGCTCGAATCTTCTCGAGATCTACACAGGAAGCAATCTGTTGGCGGTACCTGGCTATCGATGGCTCAAGAAGCTCGTGACCGTCCTCGAGCATTTCACCTCGAACGGGCCTTGTTCGATCTACCAGCTGCTCGACCAATGCAGTCGTCTCTGGCGTTGCACTACCACCCCAGGGAGCTTTGATCTTGAATCCATTGAATGTTGCCGGGTTATGCGATGCAGTTATAACAATGCCGCCTGTCGCCGAGAGATCCTTGACTGACCAAGAGATCAGCGGTGTCGGTTGGGCTTCTTTAAACATTGCAACGCCGAAACCATTACCAATCATGATCTCAGCGGCGCGTTCCGCAAACCTTTCGGATAAGAAACGTCGATCGTATCCGATGACGACTGATCTCTTTTGTTCAGAGGGCTGGCTCTTGAGAAACTCAGCGTAAGCCTGCGCCACACGTTCGACATTTGCGAATGTAAACTCACGCGCAATGATTGCCCGCCAACCATCCGTGCCAAACTTAATCTGGGGCAGCGGAGAGGTCACTTAGCCGCTCCCGTTATTGTGTAATCGGTAAGTGACGTTTTATCTCCCAAGACGGTCCCCGGACCGACAACTGCGGCACGCCCGATGTGACAGCCACGGCCGGCGATCGCTCCTACGATTTGGGCAGTTGTACCGATTCGAGTGTGTGGCCAAACGACTGAATTCTCAACTCGCGCACGCTCCTCAACAAAGCAGCCTGGCCCAAGGACCGAATTGATAATTTGCGCGCCGGGTTTTATTTGGCAGTCATCACCGATCATCGACACATCGTCGATCTCTGCGACAGTGGCTGCGTCGAACAGTCCACGACGATCCTTGATGTGAATTCGACCGACGCGGTTTGCCAGAAGATCGGCATGCACCTGCAGATATCGCATCGGCGTTCCGATGTCGATCCAGTAAGTTCGTGAGGGAACATGGGCGTAAAAAGCTTCCTTGCGCTGGAGGAGATCCGGAAACAAGCCGTACTCAAACGAATAGTTTTCACCCGCCGGCAGAAAGTCGAGGACTCGTGGTTCCAGAATGTATGTTCCGGCATTAATTGTTTTGCACGTTATTTCGTCCCGTTTTGGTTTTTCCAGAAAGCACCGAATACGACCATCGCTCTCTGTTTCCACTAGCCCGTAATCTTCCGGATTTTCCACGGGCGTTAGTACGACAGTGGCGACTGCTTTTCTTTCGTTGTGTTCACGGATTACCGCCTTCAAATCCAGATCCGTCAGAATGTCGCCATTAAACACGACAGTCGGTTCTCGAATCAGATCTTCGGCGAATTTGTACGCGCCCGCTGTACCCATTGGCTGTGGCTCAACCGTATATTTCAACTTAACGCCAAAGTCTGAACCATCGCCTAAGAGATGCTCGATCTTGTTTGGCTGATATGAGAGAGAGAGTGTGATATTCGTGATACCAGCTCGTCTGAGCGTATCGATCTGGTAAAGAAGAAATGGTCGGTTGCAAATGGGAACTATTGGTTTGGGAGTGTAAACCGTTAGCGGTCGAAGACGCGTGCCCTTACCACCGGCAAGAATCAGTGCTTGCATGCTCGATCAATTATGTTCGTAAAATAGGGAACTGTAATAGCAGCGGCAGTCTAACACTAGTGGATCGCAAATTCATATTAAGAACCAAAAGAAACCGGCACTAACATTGTCACGCAAGACGAGATTGAGGAGCAGTGATTGATAAGCAAATTCAAATCAACAACCGTCGCCCGTGAGGTTGGCATTTCTATTGGCAGTTGCGGCAGTTGTAACCCACAGTTCAGTAGCTTTTCCGAACTTCCGCGCGCCTTTGACAGTTTCCGCCGAAACCGGCATGCGTCAACTCATGTCTGTAGTAGACGGCGCGACGTTCAACATCTAACATTGATCTATAGTCGTTGAATTCAAGGAGTTTCATATGTCTGAAATACACGAGGCGGTAATCATCAGCGCGGTCCGTACGCCGGTGGGCAAGTTTTTGGGTTCGCTTAAGGAATTCTCTGCTACTCAACTCGGTGCGATTGTTGTACGTGAGGCTGTAAAACGCGCAGGTCTTAATCCGGAGGATGTAAACGAAGTAATCATGGGCTGCGTCATTCAGGCGGGTCTGGGCCAAAATCCCGCTCGTCAGGCTGCTTTGGGGGGAGGTTTACCGCCGACCGTTGCTGCCGTGACTGTAAATAAGGTCTGCGGTTCTGGTCTGAAGGCGGTGATGATGGCTGCACAGGGCGTTCAACTCGGCGACACTGATGTCGTGGTTGCTGGCGGCATGGAGTCGATGAGTAACGCACCGTATTTGATTCCAAAAGCACGCGAAGGATATAGGTTGGGCAACGGTGTACTCGTCGACGCAATGGTTAACGATGGGCTGTGGTGTGCGTTTGAAGACTATCACATGGGTTGCACCGGCGAGGTAGTAGCGGAGAAATACTCTGTTAGCCGCACCGAACAGGACACATATGCACTTGAGTCGCACCGCAAAGCGGCGTCAGCAATCAAGGCCGGCAAGTTCAAAGATGAGATCGTTCCGGTCGAGGTACCTCTGAAGAGGGGTGCCCCATTTATCTTTGATACAGACGAGACCGTGCGCGAAGACACGTCCCTCGATGCTCTTGCCAAGCTAAAACCGGCATTCAAAAGGGAAGGTGGCACCGTGACCGCCGGCAACGCACCAGGAGTGAATGACGGCGCATCGGCAGTCGTTGTGACATCGCTGGATCGTGCGAGAACGATGGGTATTGAGCCTATGGCTCGCATCGTAGCCCAAACGACTTCGGGAGTTGAACCATCGCTGGTGATGATGGCGCCGGTTGAGGCGGTAAGAAAGTTATTGAAGAAGACAGGATGGTCAACAAGTGAGGTAGATCTTATTGAGCTGAATGAGGCGTTCAGCGTCCAGGCCGTTGCTGTGATACGCGAACTGGGGCTCGATCCCGCTCAAGTAAATGTGAATGGCGGCGCAGTTGCTTTGGGCCATGCAATAGGGCAGTCAGGATCACGTTTGTTAACTACGATGCTTTATGAATTGAAACGAAGAAACGCGCGTCGAGGGATCGTATCGTTATGCCTCGGCGGTGGGAACGCTGTTGCGATGGCAATAGAGAGATAAGGAATGCGGGCGTCCTCGCCCCCAACTGGGTCAGCGGGCGCAGGACGCCCGCGTTTCCCGAGCCAGACCTGAGTGCAGGTAATCTTATCGGGAGAAGTTTGTGGAGAAATTAATCGCTGTCATCGGCGCCGGCACGATGGGGAACGGAATAGCCCAGGTAGCGGCGCGTGCCGGCTATCGTGTGGTCATGCGCGATGTTCAAGAGCAGTTTCTCGAGCGCGGTCTGACGGCCATCAGTAAGAGTCTGCAACGCGATGTTGAAAAAGAACGATTAACGGCGAGCGAAGAACGGTCAATCATCGGTCGCATCGAACCTACGACAGACTTGAAGAAGCTTGCAGATGCCTGGATTGTCATAGAAGCAATTACCGAAGACTTGAATACAAAAATTGAGCTATTCAAGTCACTCGATACCAGCTTTGGACCTGACGCTATCCTTGCGTCGAACACTTCATCAATCTCGATCACCAAACTCGCCGCTGCAACTCGCCGTCCTGACAAAGTAATCGGGATGCACTTTATGAACCCAGTGCCGGTAATGCAGCTGGTGGAAGTGATTCGCGGCATGGCTACTTCCGATGCGGTGTATGAAGCTGTTCGAGACGTGATTCAAAAATTAGGTAAAGTTGCATTGGAATGTAACGATTCTCCGGGTTTCGTTTCCAATCGCGTGCTGATGCCCATGATTAACGAAGCAGTCTTCGCATTGCATGAAGGAGTGGCAACGCGTGAGAGCATCGATGGGATAATGAAACTCGGAATGAACCACCCAATGGGTCCTTTAACTCTTGCAGATTTCATCGGACTTGATGTATGTCTCGCGATACTAAATGTCCTGCACGAAGGTTTTGGTGACCCGAAATATCGGCCATGTCCGCTCTTGAAACGTTATGTTGATGCCGGATGGCTCGGTAGGAAAAGTGGAAAAGGATTCTATGAGTACTGAAATCAATGGCTGCACCTGTTAATCATTACTGTCAGAAATGCCTCGCAATGAATCCTCTTGGTCAGGATTATTGTACGCGTTGCGGTACCCGACTGATGATTGTGGTTGAACCAGCCGGCGCGCGATTCGAAGCTGGGGAGGCTAGTGTGACGACTGCCGAACATTTGCTCGAACGAATCTCGGCAGTGGAGATGAGAACTGCTCGCCTGACAGAACGACTTGAGCGCGGATTGGATTTGTTATTACGACAGGCACAGAACGCTTATTTTGATCGTGCTTTGGTCAAGGCATTGATCGCGCTGTTGACCGAAGATGGCGTTGTCGAGCATCAACGTCTCGAGAAACTGTGGAGCGAACGCTGTGAAAAAGACGCAGCCGAGCAGCAGGAGAGTGTACGTCGCGACGACATCCGTCTTCGAATACTGAGTGGCTACAAGGGAGCTAAAAGGTACGATTTTGAGCAGTTAATAAACGAAGCATTCCTGCTCATTGAAGACAATCAGTTGGATCGCGGTATTCAGCTTTTGAAAAAGGCTTCGGCTCTTTCCGGCAGTGGATACGTTCTAAGTGCATTTTTGGGAGAGCATTTCTTTCGGCAGGGAAAAATAAAACCTGCACGCGAGCAGTTAAGCAGGGCACACGATGCCGCGCCCGATGATGCACGTATCTCTTTGCTGCTTGGACTGACTTGCGCCGACGACGGCGAGCTCGAAATGGCGAAATGTTTGTTGAGACGAGCGAATGAAAACGGCAGTTCGACATTTGCGGCCCACTACGGTCTTGGACGGTTATTTGTGGCAGAAGGAAACTGGCCGCAGGCAATATGTGAGTTTAAGGCTGCATTGCATTCTCGGCCCTCACCTGAAGCCCACTATGCGCTAGCTTGTCTTTACTACCAGCTTTGCCGGGATACGCTTGCGTCGCGGCATCTAAAAAAAGCTCTGGCAATGGACGAGAACTACCCGGAAGCTCACGAGCTGCTGAACACAATTGTGCGGCGCAATAGCCGAGGCGCCGTTCCGAAAAAAGCCGTTGGCGACTCATCGCCTCTTGTGCCTTCACCGAAGGCCGACTCAGGTAAAGCGTCTGCCGTAGCACCTCTTTTTCAACAAACACGATCACGTAATCGCCTGATGACTGGCAGTGACAAGCGAATAGCGCAGGCTTTGCGGGAAGATGCGCTGGCTTCTCCCACAAAGCAATGAGCCACGATTCTCCAGCCTCAAATTCCGTTCACGGAATTCCCGCAGACTTACACTTCAGTTGGAACAGGGTCACACGACGCTGCCGGTGGTCCATCGAGCATGCCGAATCCATTTAGTAAGACGAACTGGACTTACCATACCAACAACCGGCTCCAGGCGCAGATACTTGCTAATGGCGCCACAGCGAATTACACGTACACCGCATTATGCCAAGTCAAACTGCTGCTTAACGAGATCGGCGGCCAAATTCTGATTAGCAGTATCAGATGATGCGTTGGCAATCGCAATTCAGTTACAGCCAGCATTCCGGGTGACACATCCCTTCCGACATGGAGTCAATGGTCTCTGAACAAATTGTACTCTGAAACGACTGCGCCCGTTCGATCTTGCGGCAGCGTACACACCCCAACAAAATAAATGCGCTTAGCTGTAGCGACGAAATGTGGGGACCACGGGATCGGCCCCCTGGCATCTGTGTTTGACAGTGTACCCGCCCTCGCTATAATGAGCCCTTTGCGCACGAACCGCTTAATTTTACTATTGGGTTCTGTGCGGAGCGGAAATGCGGATTGAGCTGGCAGATCTGAAAGACGGCGTAGGGAGCGTTACCCATGTCTATCACAGTGGAGAGCTCGACCTGAATGATGACCATGCCGAGTTGAGCGCGCCGGCAGAGGTTACGGTTAATATTGAAAATAGCGGCGCCAAAGTCGTAGTTTCGGGAAAGGTCGAGATCTCGGTCGGCGTGGAATGTGATCGGTGTTTGCAGCGCATTACTGTGCCTGTTAAAGCAGAGTTCGATGTTGAGTACATAAGTCGACCGGCGTATGAATCGAGTTACCACGCCGAATTAATGGAAGAAGAGCTGTCGGTTTCAGTGTTTGACGGAGCGGGCATCGATCTTGATGAGATCGTTCGAGAGCAAGTGCTTTTGAATGTGCCGTCGCGAGCGTTATGCGCTGAAACCTGTAAAGGTATCTGTTCGCAGTGCGGAGCGAACCTGAACGTCATAACCTGCGACTGTGGTAAAACTGAAACCGATCCACGCTGGGACGCATTGAAACAGCTAAAGCGACGGTAAGTCTTTGTAGTTGCCAATCTAAATACGAGCGGAGTATTTATGCCAAATCCAAAACGGCGCCATTCGAAAGCACGGCGTAATAAGCGTCGTGCTCACGATGCGCTACGAGTCCCACAAACTACGTTATGTCCGAATTGCCGCGAGCCGCGTATGCCACATAGGGTGTGTCCGAAGTGTGGTTACTACAAGGGTCGCGAAGTAATGCAGGTAGACCAAGAGTAGTTCAATCGTTTTGCGGAATCAGTCGAAGAATGAAGCGCGTTTGACGCGCAAAGTAGTTCTCGACGCGATGGGAAGCGACCACGCGCCGCATACTGAGATTGATGGCGCCTTCGCGGCCACGCGAGACTTTGGTGTCGGAGTAATCCTTGTCGGCAAAAGTCATTTGCTGGAACCCGAACTTCGGCGCTGTGGTTGGCGCACTAACGGGGACCACGGAATAGAGTTGGTCGAAGCGCCTGAGGTGATCGCGATGGGTGATCCTGTTGCCACTTCGGTCCGTCGTAAGAAGAGGAGCTCTTTGAGAGTTGGAACGAAACTGGTCATGGACGGTCGTGCCGATGGATTTGTGTCGGCGGGAAATACCGGCGCTGCGATGGCCACTGCGAAGATGGTTATGGGTACGCTTCCCGGAGTTGATCGCCCGGCATTGGCGGCATTGATTCCAACAAAATCTGGCCGCCCAACGCTTTTGCTCGACGTGGGAGCAAATTCCGAATGCAAAGCATATCACCTCGCTCAGTTTGCCGTGATGGGTGAAGCTTATTCACGAGCGGTTCTTGGCACTGCGAAACCGTCAGTTGGACTGATGAGCATCGGCGAAGAAGAGGCGAAGGGAAACGATCTGACGAAAGAAGCCCTTCCGTTACTGCGGCAACTGAATAATCTAAACTTCCTCGGCAACGTCGAGGGGCGCGACGTTTTTTCTGGTATGGTTGACGTAATTGTTACCGACGGTTTCACCGGCAACGTCATGCTGAAATTGTCTGAAGGACTTACCGAAGCCATGCTGTCAATGCTCAAGCGCGAATTGACGTCGTCTGCCGTAACGAAAGCCGGAGCTGTGCTGGCAAAGCCGGCCTTCCGCAATATTAAACGCCGACTCGACTATTCAGAATACGGCGGAGCACCGCTTCTGGGGGTGAGCAAAATCGTCGTTATTGGACATGGTAGTTCCAACGCACGCGCTATTCGTAACGCTATTAAGAGCGCGAAAGAGTTTTCTGAGAACCGTGCAAGCGAACGCATCGAGCTTGGAATCCAGGAGACTAACGCATTGCACCAAATGGCGGCGCTGAGCCGAGCTTAAGGTTCTACGGTTGGTTTGGCTTTTCTATTTTTACTGGATACTATTGGCGCTCGCTCAATATCTGAGGCATTAAATGGCAAAACAACGTGCCGGAGTTCTGGGGACTGGACATTCATATCCAGAAGGAATTTTGACCAACGCAGATCTTGCGCAGATGGTCGAAACCTCCGACGAGTGGATCACTACCCGCACAGGAATTAAGCAACGGCGTAAGGCTGCGCCTGGTGAATACACTTCCATGTTCGCGGTGCGTGCGGCCCGCCAGGCTATTGAACGTGCTCGCCTCGACCCAGCTGATATCGATTTGCTTCTGTGTGCGACTGTTACACCGGACCAAATTCTTCCATCGACCGGTTGCATTATTCAGGCGGAACTCGGAGCCAACAACGCCGCTGCGATGGACGTGGTCGCTGCCTGTTCCGGATTTCTGTACGGACTATCGCTTGCAAACTCGATGATCCAGACAGGACAAGCTCGATACGCGTTGGTGATCGGAGCGGAAATCCTGACGCAGTATGTTGATTACACAGATCGGCACACGTGCGTCCTGTTTGGGGATGGCGCCGGCGCCGCTGTGCTAGGTCCAGTAGACGAGAATCGGGGTATCCTGTCAGCCCGAATCAAGTCAGACGGTAGGTATGAGGAACAGCTCTACTCTCCGGGAGGCGGAACCCGCAGGCGGCCAACTGCGGAAACGCTTGCGGCCGGCGACCATTTTTTCAAGATGAAGGGAAACGAGCTCTTCAAGGTCGCTGTGCGGTCGATGGCCGAAGTTTCCCGCGAAGTGCTTGAAGACGCAGAATTAACTGCGGAAGATGTCAACCTGTTTATTCCGCATCAAGCAAACCAGCGAATCACGGAAGCAGTCGCCAGCAAACTCAATGTCAACCTGGATAAGGTCTATTCAAACATTGCGGTACATGGAAACACTTCTTCAGCCTCGATCCCGATCGCACTCGATGAGTGTGTCGAAAGTGGTCGCATGAAAACCGGGGACGTAGTTCTGCTTGCGTCATTCGGTGGTGGCGTAACATGGGGCGGTGTGTTGATGCGCTGGTAGGGAAGTGGCTGCAAAGCGAGTTCAATTCCGTGTTTATTGAGAATCAAGGTGCGAGTGGTCCTACTTTGAAAATTGCATATCTTTTCCCAGGGCAAGGTTCACAACATGCGGGCATGGGGAAAGAGTTGTTTGAGGGATTTAGTGAAGCCCGCGAGGTCTTTGAAGAAGTTGACGACGCGCTCGGCTTTTCATTATCGACGCTTTGTTTTAAAGGTCCAGAAGAACAGCTGCAGCTTACTGAAAACACGCAGCCGGCGATTTTGACTGTATCGGTTGCGGCGGCACGTGCTATGAAGGCAACAGCGTTTCCGGAGCCCTCGTTCGTTGCGGGCCACAGCCTTGGCGAGTATTCAGCGCTGGTAACAGGTGGCGCTTTAAGTTTGCGCGATGCGGTGCAAACCGTTCGTGCCCGCGGTCGATACATGCAGGAGGCGGTGCCCGTTGGCACAGGAGCGATGGCTGCCGTCCTAGGTACAGATTTGGAGACGATTGAACGAATCTGCGCTGAGGTAAGTGGGGAAGGGCAAGTATGCTCTCCCGCAAACATCAACGCACCTAATCAAGTTGTCATCGCTGGTAATACTGAGGCGGTTGAAAGAGCCGGCGAATCAATGAAATCTGCCGGGGCCAAACGGGTGGTAAAGCTCAATGTCAGTGCACCGTTTCATTGCAACTTGATGAAGCCTGCTCAGGAACGCCTGGCGTTCGATATCGAGCGCATCGTGTTTGTCGATATGAAGGTTCCGGTCGTGAGCAACGTAGATGCAAGACCAAGGACGTCCGCCAGTGAATTGCGTGGCGCACTTACTAAACAGGTGTCGTCGCCTGTGCGTTGGCTTGAGTCGATTGAGTGGTTGATTGACGAGGGAGTTGGTACTTTTATCGAGGTTGGCCCGGGCAAAGTATTGTCCGGTTTGATGAGGCAGATTAGTCGTGAAGTCCATTGCTTGAATGTCGCAGATGCAGAAACTTTGCAGGCGGCGCATGCGACACTTACTGCCTAGGTTTTGTTGATTCTTAAACTCACAGAGGAGCAAACGAAATGCCCGATCAAGAGATCGAGAATAAGGTAAAGCAGATTATCGTGGATGAGCTCGGTGTCGACGAAAACGAAGTGACACCAAATGCTCGGTTCATTGATGACCTCGGGGCTGACTCACTGGACACGGTCGAGCTGGTGATGCGGTTTGAAGAAGAATTCGGAATTGAGATTCCGGACGAGGATGCCGAAAAAATTCAAAGCGTACGCGACGCCTACAACTATATCGATCAGCATAAGAAGTAGTGATTTGCCAGCGAGCGGAGGCGACGGATTGAATGGCCTCGAGCTGTCGCGTTTTATCAATGCGATTTAAGGAGCTTTAATTTGACACGTCGCGTCGTGATTACAGGCCTTGGCCTCGTAACACCGGTTGGTAATTCCGTCGAAGAAACCTGGGCTTCGCTGATGCAAGGTCGCAGCGGCGCAGACTACATCAAGAAGTTTGATG
Source organism: Pyrinomonadaceae bacterium (assembly GCA_046262775.1). GTDB lineage: Bacteria > Acidobacteriota > Blastocatellia > Pyrinomonadales > Pyrinomonadaceae > PSRF01. The sequence goes on from JBHEMC010000023.1 coordinate 26,057, forward strand.
CGACGAAATTCCCGGTTAAGTTTGCCTGTGAAGTAAAAGGTTTTGACCCGCTAAAGTATGTCGAGAAGAAAGAGGCCCGCAAGATGGGGGCCTTTATTCATTACGCAATAGCCGCAGCACAAGAGGCGGTGAGCGACAGCGGGTTACAGATTACCGACGAAATCTCGGAAGAGGTGGGCACTTACATCAGCAGTGGCATCGGAGATTTTTGGGCCATTGAGAGAGAGCACTCTAAACTTCTGAACGATGGTCCTGGGCGCGTCTCCCCATTCTTTATCCCCTCCGCAATCGTTAACCTCGCATCAGGTCAGGTTTCAATTCGACACAATGCACGCGGTCCGAATTCAGCGACAGCAACCGCATGCTCGGCCGGAGCCCACGCGATTGGCGATAGCTTCAAACTGATCCAGCGACGCGCAGCTGATGTGATGATCTGTGGCGGCGCTGAATCGGCAATCACGCCGATGAGCGTGGCCGGGTTCGCAGCAATGCGCGCCCTTTCGACTCGCAACGACGACCCGCCTCGAGCTTCCAGACCCTTTGAACGAGATCGCGACGGATTTGTGATTGGTGAAGGCGCCGGCATCATGATTCTGGAGGAATTGGAGTTTGCGCGGCGGCGTGGAGCACGAATCTATGCGGAGTTAGTTGGCTATGGGATGACGGCAGATGCGTTCCACATCACGATGCCTGACGAAACGGGTTCCGGGGCCATTCGAGTGATGCGAAAGACGCTCGAAGACGCCGGTGTAACACCTGAAGCTGTCGGTTATATCAATGCTCACGGGACATCAACACCCTACAATGACAAGTTTGAAACGCTGGCCATCAAGCGAACCTTTCTCGACCATGCGTACAAAGTGGCCGTAAGTTCAACGAAGTCAATGACGGGTCACTTGCTCGGTGCGGCCGGCGGGATTGAAGGAGTGTTTTCAACACTGGTTATACAGCGCAACATGCTGCCGCCGACGATCAACTATATCAATCCCGATCCTGATTGTGATTTAGACTATGTTCCGAACGAAGCTCGAAGCGCTCAGATCGATTATGTCCTTTCGAATAGCTTCGGCTTCGGCGGAACGAACGCCGCCCTGTTGTTTAAGAGGTATGAAAGTTAGCCAGTAGTCAGTGGTCAGTGGTAGTCAGAACAATAAATGAAAATCATCGTGATGATGAAGCAGGTCGCGAACAAAGATGCGATTCTGCGAATTAATAAGGATCAAACGTGGATCGAAGAAGGCGATCTCTCATTTGAGGTGAGTGAATCCGACGGTTACGCACTCGAAGAGGCGCTACGCGTTCGAGAGAAACTCGGTGGTGAAGTAATTGTTTGCTCCATGGGTCCGCAGCGCGTTAAGAGTGTCATCAAAGACGCGTTGGCGCGCGGCGCTGACCGCGCAATTCACGTCGCCGGAGACGACCTGGCTCAACTTTCACCCTATTCTTCCGCAGGCATTCTGGCCGAAGCAGTTCGAGATGAACAACCCGATCTAATCATGACTGGACTCCAGTCTGATGACTTCGGCTACGGACAAACCGGCGTAATCATGGCGGAGCTCCTCGGTCTGCCGCACGCTACCATCGTAATCCAGGTGGATGCGTCCCCCGGACAGCTGCGCGTCAAAAGAGAGTTAGAGAGCGGATGGTACCAATGGTATTCCCTTCCGATGCCAGCCTTGCTAACGATTCAGTCCGGTATCAGCCAGATTAGATACGCTACGTTGAAGGGGATCATGGCGGCGAAGAAAAAGGAGATTAAAGAAGTTGCGCCATCTCCCGATATTGTTCAGCGTCCATCACATCAGCGCATTGATAAGATCTACTTGCCTACGAAAACTAAGCAAACGCAGTTGCTCGGCAATGGCGACGCAAAAGCAGGCGCGGTCGCGTTAGCAGAGAAACTGCATACTGAAGCACGTTTGATTTGATGCCCTGGTTTATCTCGAGAACATAATGAGCAGAGGAATTCTTGTCTTTATTGAACAGCGTGGTGGAGTCGTCAATCGAAGTTCATTCGAAGCAATCACGGCGGCCCAAGTAATCGGAAAGCAATTGAACCAGCCTGTAACTGCAGTGATGTTGGGAACAGATGTCTCGGGGCTCGTTAATGAAGTTGCGACCTATGCCGTTGATAAGGTAGTTCACGCGCGCAATGACAAATTAGCAGACTACACGCCTGACGCTCACGCGGACGCAATCGAGAGCGTGGTCCGGCAACTTGATCCCGAATTCGTCTTCATGACTCACACCTACCTGGTGCGAGACTTCGCTCCCAAACTGGCCGCGCGATTTGGCAAATCATTAATCAGCGACTGTATCAGAGCGGCTATAGCTGACACCGCCATAACTTTTACTCGGCGGATCTTCCTTGGAAAGTTGGACGCTGATGTTAGTTCAGACGGCGAGCCGCCCATTTTTGCGACATTTCAAACAGGCGCGTACCGCTCAGACCAGGCCGAGAAGGGGAGTGGCGCGGCCATCGAAATGCTCGACGTCGAGATCGGTGATGTGCGAATGATTCCCGAAACGCCATTCCAGGAAGTGAAACAAGCCGTCGATCTGACAAAGGCGAACGTGATCGTTGCGGTAGGCCGGGGCATTAAGAGCAAGGACAACCTCGCACTCGCGGAAAAGCTTGCTGCAGTACTCGACGGAGATCTTGCAGCTTCCCGACCGATCTGCGACGCGGAGTGGTTGCCTATCGATCGCCAGATCGGTTCGTCCGGCCAAACAGTGGCACCAAAACTTTACGTCGCGCTGGGAATTTCAGGAGCGATTCAACATCTCGTAGGAATGAAAAATTCCGGAACTATAGTCGCGATCAACAAAGATCCGGAGGCGCCTATTTTCGACATCGCCGATTACGGAATCGTTGGCGATCTTTTTGAGGCTGTTCCTGTCCTGACTGAAGAGATACGGAAGATAAAAGGGTAGCTTGATGACTCTAATCCACTCCGTGCCTGTTGTGCTCCAGTTACCCCTGAAATAGTTCCAGCAAGTCCGCTTTAGATTTTTTTCACCGATCATCATCAGGACCTCAGCACGCGAACACCGGGGTTACCCCGGAAGGGCCGTGCCCAATTTGAACAAGGGCGTGAGATCAAAACATTCATAATCACAGTGACTAATCTACAGGAGATACTCTCATGCGTAAGATTTTGTTCTTCTCAGTTCTAATTCTCTCAGCCGCGGTATTGATTTTTGCCGTGGGCGGCAACAAGAGTCGCGCTGCCGCAACAAATGCGATCGACGTTGCAGTTTCTGTTGTCGAGACTCAAAACATCCACGGATTCGACATTGCAAATCTCGACCGCAGCGCCTCAGCATGTGAAAACTTCTTTCAGTTCGCAGATGGTGGCTGGGTAGCTTCAAATCCGATTCCGGCTGCTTACGCGCGATGGGGCAAGTTTGAAGAACTCGCACAAAAGAACCAGCTCGTGCTGCGCCAAATCCTCGAGACATCTGCAAAGAACCGAAACGCTAAGCCTGGCGGTTTAGAACAGAAGGTCGGTGACTTTTATTCGAGCTGCATGGACGAGCAGACAGTTGAGGCTGCAGGGATTAAGCCGCTCCTTCCTGAGTTCGAACAGATAGCAGCGATCAAAGATTTGCCAGCCCTCGAGGATCAGATCGCGCGAATGCATAATTTGGGATTTCGCGTGGTGTTTAGCTTCGCTGCAGCACAGGACTTCAAGAAGTCAACAGACGTCATAGCACAAGCAGCTCAGGGCGGACTTGGAATGCCGGATCGCGACTACTATGTGAAAGATGATGAGCGCTCCGAGGGGATTCGCAAAGAATATCAGAAGCACGTTGCGAAGATGTTTGAATTGGCCGGTGACTCACGGGAGAAAGCGGCAGAAGAAGCCACGACCGTATTCGATTTCGAAAAGAAGTTGGCCGATGCTTCAAAAACGAGAGTCGAGCGAAGAGATGCTGCCGCAAACTACAACAAGCTGACGATCAGCGAACTCAATCAACTGACCCCCCACTTTGATTGGATTCATTATTTAACCGACAGAGAAATTCCAAAGATATCGGTAGTTAACGTAGGTCAGCCGAATTTCTTTAAAGCTGTAGATAGTCTAATCGCGTCGGAGTCACTCGAGAACTGGAAAACTTATCTCCGATGGCACGTCCTCAACACAGCGGCTTCGCTTTTGTCTTCACCTTTCGTTCAAGAGGATTTTCATTTCAACGGACAAATCTTAAGCGGCACCAAGGAGTTGCAGCCGCGTTGGAAGCGTTGTGTGGCCGTAACCGACGAGGTGCTGGGCGAGGCACTCGGACAATTCTATGTTGAAAAGACATTTACAGCGGAAACTAAAGCACGCGCTTTGAAAATGGTGATGAACCTCATCGCTGCGTTGCGCGACGACCTTTCAACGCTCAGTTGGATGGGCGACACAACCCGTGCGCGTGCGATAGCGAAACTTGAAGCGTATACGCGGAAGATTGGTTATCCCGACAAGTGGAAAAACTATGAAGCACTCGCAATCAGTCGTGATGCGTATGCAGATAACGTACGGCGTGGCGCTGAATTTGAACTGCGCCGCAACCTCAGAAAAATTGGTCAACCCGTCGACCGGACTGAGTGGGGAATGACACCACCGACTGTAAACGCCTACTACAACCCGTTAATGAATGAAATTGTGTTTCCGGCCGGCATTATGCAGCCGCCGTTCTACGATCCTCTGGCTGACGACGCGGTAAATTATGGTGGGATGGGAGCAGTGATTGGCCACGAAATGACGCACGGCTTCGACGATCAAGGCGCGCGATTTGACGCTGGAGGCAATCTCTTTGATTGGTGGACGTTAGAGGATTTTACAAATTTTCGTCAGCGCACGGATTGTGTAGTGAAACAATTTGATTCCTTTGAAGCAGAGCCCGGCTTGCACTTACAAGGCAAACTGGTTGTGGGCGAAAGTGTGGCTGATCTGGGTGGATTGACCGTCGCTTATCGGGCCTTTAAAAAAGCGGAGGCTGGAAAGCCACAAAAGCTAATTGATGGTTTTACGCCAGAGCAGCGCTTCTTCTTGGGTTGGGCGCAGGTATGGTCCGGCAGTACTCGACCCGAAGAAGCCCGACGGCGAGTGATTACCGATCCACACCCGCTGTCGAGGTTTAGGGTCAATGGCCCATTGTCAAACATGCCGGCATTTGCAGAAGCCTTCCAATGCAAGGCTGGTGATGCGATGGTGCGGCCACCGGAACAACGGTGTCAGATCTGGTAAAGATTCAAGACTTTGGCATTCAGGTTCAATGCTAACCGATCTGCGGCTAAGCTCTCTCTGTCCCAGGCGGCGTGAGGGCGCGCGATCCAAATAGCACAAAGCTACGAAGCTCGAATGTTCGGAAGCTCACCTCAATGTGCCGACATTCGCTTGTCCAGTTTGTCTAGACTGGTAAGAATTCTTAAGACCTCTTCCGGCTTCCATTGATTGTCGCGGTACACTTTCACTACTCGACCGTCTGGTCCTACAACCGCAGTGCGCAACCCATGAACGATCTGATCGCTGTCCGCAAAGTAACGCAATCCGAAAAACTGCGCGATCCCTTTCACCTCGTCCTTAGTGCCCGTAGCGAATTCCCAATGTGAAAACGACTCGTCCTGGTACCGCTCAGTGAACGCCGCTCCATAACTCCGCAAGACCTGTGGTGTGTCTCGTTCAGGATCGATGCTAATGCTAAGCAAGTGCGTCTGATCGTAGGCCGTCGGGTCCTTTTGAAGCTCGCGATCAATCGTGGCGAAGTTGGTGCTCATCAAGTTGCAGTACTCGGGCAGCGGACATTTGGTGTAGATAAACGTCAAGAGCAATGTTTTACCGCGATAGTTCTGAATCCGAATCTCTCGCCCGTCCTGATTCATCAAACGATAATTCGGGACTTCGTCACCTTCCTTCGCTTCGGGTACCCCTGAAGCCGCCGGCGAGCTGTCGATACTTTCTTTTCTAATAATCAGGTTTTCGAGCCACGAGTGTGAACCATCGAGGACAAGCGTCGCGCTGACCTGATCACCGTTCGCCAGTATCTGCAGCGCCGCATCATCTGTAACTGTAAACGGCATCGTCATCCCAGGCATGTAGCCTTTGATCTCATCATGAGCAATTGTAACGAGATGTTTGTCTGGCTCAACGATAACTACCTTTCCTTCGAGCTCATACCTTTTTTCATTGCTGTGGTTGCGGCGGCATGAACTGGCAGCGGCGATCGCCATGACAAAGCTGAGAATCAATAAGATAGATCGTTTCATTTCAGAATAATCCGAACGAAGTTCAGGTTAAGCAATGCTACTGCACCACGTCGAGTATTTAAGTCCGATTTTGGACCAAATTATCCAATCGGCTGTAAACGCGAATCATACAAACGCTGGTAATTCCAATAGTTGGTCAGCACTTTGAATACATAGTCTTTCGTCTGTGAAAAGCCAAACTCAGCTACGTACCGATCCGGCGCCTGTGTTCGTGAACGGGCAATCCATCGCATGACGTTATCTGTGCCGCCGTTGTACGCACCGGCTACAGCATCAGGTTGATTTGGAAACTGCTGAAATAAACTTGCGAGATATTGCGACGCAAACAGGATTGCTGTATCTGGCTCATACAGATCGTCCTGAACAAAATGTGACAGCTTCAGATCCGCGGCCACCTGGTCAGCCGTAGACGCAATAAACTGCATCATTCCCCGCGCTGCAGCAACAGATTTTGCGTCAGCTTGAAAGCGCGACTCCTGGCGGGCAATTGCCAGCACAAATCGTGGATCCACGTTTCTTGACGGCGCGTGCTTTAACAACGATCCGCGGTACGGTGCCGGATAGAGCAGTTCAATCGCAGATTTCGGGGCAAGCTCGAGTAAATAATCCTTCGGAACATTCTTCCAAACCTGTTCGCCGAAGTGGACTGCTCGGTTTGTATAGCCGCCGCGCAGGGAATAGAACGCCATCGTAAAATTTTCATCAGTCGTGATATTTGTAAGTCCCGGCTGCTGTGGCGCAGATTTTTCACCTACACTCTGGTTTGCCCGCGAAGTTAATAGCGGAATCGCTTCATCGTAGAGTCCCAGTTGCAGCAATGATGCCGACAGTTCAGCTTGAGGCGTGTTCGTCAGCTGAACAATGTGAAAATCAGGAATTCTATAAGAGGGCAAGTTCGCGTACGCGGTGCGTACAAAGCCAAGCAGATCCATTCGCTCTTTCGGGTCTCTCGTGAGCCGTAACGCCATTTGGGCAATCCTTCTCGCCTCCTCGACCTGGCCCGCAACTCTGGCGTTAATGCCTTCTTTCTCAAGATCTGCCAATCTCTTCTCGACAGCAGGGTGGGTCTTTTCGTTCGACCCGAGTTGTAGCAGCCGCTGATTGGCCCTCTCGCCGTAGTACTCATTCCGTCCTTCTGGAATCGAAAAATAAGTACTGATAGCTTCGTCGGTATGTCCAAGTTGTTCGAGTGCGTAAGCCTTGAGAAAAGTGACTTCCTCCAAGGTTGTTCCTCCAGAAACACGCGTGCCGCCCAGATCTTTAACCTGCCTTAGTTCATCCGCGTCATTGACTGCGGAATTCCATGCACCTTGGGCAAGATGAATCCGCATCTCGGCAAAAACAGCTAGTGCACCTCCAATCTGATCTTTGAATTTCGCGCGAGTTTGTTGGATCCATTGTAAGGCTTCCGAATACCGTTGCGCCTCGTGCAAAGCGTCGATGATATTCAGGTAAGGTCGTTCTGGGTTTGGCGCGTCTGGATAGCGCTCAATGAATTGCTTGTAACGCGAGATTGCTTCGTTGAGTCGTTTTAGCCGCAAGTTTGCGGAAGCGAGGTACAACAACGCGTCGCGCGCACTGCTGGTTTCCGGAGATTCATCAAACGTTTTCTGAAAGTAATTTGAAGCGTCTGTATATTGGCCCTGCTGATAATATCCCCGGCCAATCTGGTACAGCGCATTAGCCGTAACTGCCGGCGGCACTGTCTGAGTTGCAACTGCCTCGTAGTGCACACGTGCGCCCAAGAAATCACGATTGAACTGGTAGACGGACGCTCTCGTCAGGTGATCGGCTGCTGTCAACGCTGCAGGAGTGGTCGCGCTTCTGTCTAACTCATCAAGTGCACGAACTCCCGCAAGTGCAAAATCGTCGGGTCTGGACGCATCCGGCATTTGAAGCAACAATCTTGTGTAATTCTCTCTTGCGTCTGAGATTTTGCCCTCTTTCAAGAGGGCGTCAGCGAGCAGTGCAGTCGCTTCTCGCGCCAGCGAAGTTGTTTTAGAAGAAACAAGCGGACGGATCGAAACAATCGCCGATGCAAAGTCGCCACTTTCAAAGAAGCTCTTCGCCAGTCGCAAGGTCGCCACGTTGCGAAGCTGTTCGTCCGTCACCAATACAACAACGCGGCGTAGATGTTCTCGCTCCTGCACAAGATCGCCGGATATTTTCGCGAAACGAGCGAGGTGCCAGTAGGCATACGCGGCGAGTGGTGCATTTCGACGTACGACCGATTGATAGCTTGCCGTAGCAGTTGCAATGTCACCGGATTTTTCTGCAATGCGAGCAGTTAAATAATCGTATTGGCCAGACAGGAAGAGGCCAGGATCTGTCTGCCTGATTCGATCGATGGTTTGAAGCGCCGCCGGCCAGTTTTCCGACTCGACCGAAAGCCGCACGGTGTGTTGCAGCTCTGCAGCGGATTGACCACTGGCCTCCCGTGAGAGAACTGATGCTAAACTGACCAACAGAAAGATAATCTTAAGTGGCGCAGGCATGGAACTGAATTATGAGCGAGATGCGATAGTTTTACCAAAGCGGCGCGTTCGCCTCGGCTGCTACCTGTTTCGAGACCTTCGTTGTAACCTATCATGCCATTACTAGCCCATTACTAGCCTGGTGAGAATGATCTCAGAAAACATGGAAACACCTTCTCGCATGAAGACGGCGCAACTCCTCGATGGCGCCGTCGTTGCAACTGCAATCAAACAGAGGGTTCGAGCGGAGATTAGAACCTTAATTTCACAGCACGCCATTAGACCATCTCTCGCCGCAATTCGCATTGGGGATGATCCCGCATCAGCGGTTTATGTCAGAAACAAAATTCGTGCTTGCGACGAAGTCGGCATTCGTTCAGAGCACCATGCGCTTTCAGCGACGACCACGTCGATTGAACTAGCCGACCTCATCTCGGCGCTTAATGCGCGCAGCGATATCGATGGAATTTTGGTCCAGCTCCCATTGCCCGTTGATATTGATGAATCGGCGATAATCGATTCACTCGACCCTTTGAAAGACGTTGATGGTTTTCACCCGGTCAATATTGGCAAGCTGGCGATGGGTCGGCCAGTTTTCGTGCCCTGCACGCCGGCTGGAATAATTGAATTACTCGATCATAATAAGATACAGATTAGCGGTGCAAATGCCTGCGTTGTGGGTCGCAGTCAGATAGTCGGACGGCCAATGGCGCAGTTGTTACTGCAAAGAGATGCCACGGTTACAATCTGTCATTCGAAGACGTTCGATTTAGCCGCAACAACTCGTCAGGCTGACCTGCTGATTGTGGCTATCGGTCGCGCTGGTCTCATCGGGAGTGGACACATCAAGCCTGGAGCTGTCGTGATTGATGTTGGAATGAATCAGGTAACTGATCCCGCGGAGATACAAAAACTTTTTGGTCCAGAGGCTGACACGCGCATTGAAGCAATAACCAAACGCGGCTACACGCTCGTAGGCGATGTTAATCCAGCAGAAGCAGACAGAGTTGCGGGGATGCGCACGCCAGTTCCTGGAGGCGTTGGACTGTTGACTGTCGCCATGCTAATGCAGAACACGCTGAAGGCGGCAAAGTCGCGGCGCGGAATCGAGTGATCGCGAATTCTCGATTACCTATTCACTGGTCCGCAAACACCAACTCGCTGAGCACTATGTTGCGCGTGGGCTTAACTGGATCGATCGGCGTTGGCAAATCATTCGTCACCGGCGTCTTTGCTGAGCTTGGTTGTCATGTTCTTGATGCAGATCAAACGGCGCGCGAGGTTGTCGAGCCCGGCACTCCCGGTCTGTTCGCCGTCGTCGCATCTTTCGGTTCGGAATTCCTAAATGACAACGGAACACTCGATCGGTCTCGATTGGGTGCGCTGGTATTTGCGGATGTAGATGAACGAAACCGATTGAATGCGATTCTTCATCCGTACATCATTGCCCGACAGGATGAAGTTCTCAGAATCTGGGAAGACGAAGATCCGAATGGCATCGCTATCGTCGACGCCGCACTCATGATTGAGTCTGGAGGCTACAAGAGGTTCGACAAATTGATCGTTGTACACTGTACGCCACAGGTTCAGTTTGAACGTTTGATGTTGCGTGATGGTCTAAGCGAAAGTGCCGCTGGGGAAAGAATCAACGCTCAACTTTCCCAGGAAGAGAAGCAGAAATTCGCTGACTACTTAATTGATACTTCAGATGGTTTCGAAGTGACGCGAACACGAGTTAAACAGGTTTACATTCAATTGGCGCAACTTGCAGCTAAAAGGAGTGCAGACGCTACGCAATGACGAAAGCGCGCTCGAGATGTTTTAGAGTCTGGATCGTCGGGTGCCTGCTTCTGAGTCTGTCGCTTTCTCACGCCGGATGTCTGGCTGTTCGCGATCCCGAAACGTATTACGGTGCGGTTGTCGTTCCAAACTTTCAGGAATTTCGATGGAGCGACGGCGGCTTGCCCCAGACATTCGATCCCGCCTTCGCTGCGGCGCCGCCTGACACAGATGTTGTCAGGGCCATCTTCGAGGGATTGACCGAATACGATCCAAAAACACTGAGGCCCATACCGGGAGTTGCGGCGCGTTGGGAATCGTCGGTCGACAACCGCACGTGGACTTTTTATCTTCGGGACGATGCCCAATGGTCCAACGGTGAAAAGGTTACGGCGGGAGACTTTGTGCGATCGTGGAAGCGTACGCTGAAGATTGGGCAGGTTGCTCCTCATACTGAATTGCTGAACAACATCGTAGGTGCTGTAACTGAACCGCAGCAAAAAAAAGCGGCCGGGGCTGAGCAGGTTCCGGCGCACAAAGAGGGCGGTCTTGGCGCCGAAGCTCTTGGCGATCACGTGTTGCGAGTTCACCTGCAGCACGGCGATGCGAACTTCCCCTCATTGGTCGCTCATTCTGTTTTTCGTCCTGTAAAGATTGATGAACCTAACGCCACCAAAAAGATCGATGCCGCAGGATTGATTTCAAATGGTCCGTTTCAAATTTCCCGCCGCGATCAATATGGCGTAATGCTGGAACGAGCTTCATCCTATTGGGATGGACAGTCTGTTTCGTTGCAGCGCGTGACATTCGTAAATAGCGGTAGTGCAGAACAGGCGCTGGCAGCCTATCGGGCGGGCCAGGTTGATGCGATCACAAGCGCGCCATTTGAGCCGCTGGCATTAAAACTGCTGACTCCATACAAAGACTTTCGCCGATCAACATTTGGGGCGCTGAGTTATTACAGTTTCAATCTGAGCCGTTCGCCCTTTGATGATGTGAGAGTCCGTGAAGCTCTGGCGCTCGCTATAGACCGTGAGCGCATTAGCCGCGATGATCTGGGTGGCGCGACCGAACCGGCAGCAAAGTTTCTCCCTGATGAGATGACGGGGGAGGCACCGGTTGTAAACAAAACAGAATCGTTCGACTTCGATATACAAAAGGCCAAAAGGCTACTCGCGGATGCAGGCTTTCCGAATGGCGCAGGATTTCCGACGGTGCGACTGCTCGTCAACCGAAACGATCAGCAGAGGCTGGTGGCGCAAGCGGTGGCCGCAATGTGGCGCACAACTCTAGGAATTGAGACGGAAGTAGTGATCAGAAACTGGGATGAATACGAAGCCGCGGTGAAGGCTGGCGACTTCGATGTGGTCCGTCGAGGGCTGGTGATGCAAACAACTGATGAGTTGACGAATCTTCGTTTGTTGTTCCAGTCCGAAGCCAATTCCAGCGGTTCCAGTGTTGATTTAACCAGACAAAAAGGATCGATCCCAGTGGCGGACAACATGCTGCCTGTTGAGTCGGAATCGCAGGCTTTGAAAGAAGCGAAGGCAATCCCGATTTATTTTGCATCGTCATATGCGTTAGTGAAACCATACGTTTCCGGCTTCGACGCTAACGTACTAGATGCTCCCTCATTGAAAACAACGAGGATTGATACAAACTGGATCGAACATAGTCGTTAACCTGTTACAGATGATTTTGAGGGAAACAGAAGAAGCTCGCGGATTAGCGGCAGGTCTTGTTTCGCATGGGGGCCTTATTGCCTTTCGGACGGACACGTTCTACGGGCTTGGAGCCGATCCTCGGAACTGTAACGCGGTATCAAGAGTTGCTGACCTAAAAGGCCGAGGTGACTCAAAACCGATCCTGCTATTGATTTCCGATGCCCAAAAAGTACTTGACTACTTTGCGGAGGAGTCGCCGTTGTTCGTGTCCGTTTCCGAGCGTCACTGGCCGGGTCCTTTGACGCTTGTCGGCCCTGCACGCGCCGGCTTGCCACGCGAACTTACCGGTGACACGAATACCATTGGTCTTCGTTTGCCAAATGGGAACGATTTGCGTGGACTTATTCGGCTTTGTGGAGGCGCATTGACAGCGACGAGCGCAAATCGCGCTGGAGAGGCACCGGCGCGTACTGCTGCCGAAGTAGCCGGCTATTTTCCTATGGGTCTGGATTTGATCCTGGATGGTGGCGAAGTTGAGGCGGCTGCCCCCTCTACGGTGTTAGAGTTGACTGAGGGCTCGCCACGACTGATTCGCGAGGGCGCGGTCAGCCGTGACGAGATTCTGGAGACGCTTCGTTGTATCGACTACGGAATTAACCTGCTGCCTTGCTGATTAATCATCACTTGGCGGGCGCGTAACTGCCATCAATGAATGGTCTCATCTCGCCAACGAACCCGTCGGTATTCCTGATACTACGCATCACAATTGTGATCGCTTCGCTCGGAAACCCTGATTCAAGCGTAAATGTGTAGCCGGAGAAAATATCTCCTGTTTCGTCTGCGCCCCAGTAAAGAAAGTTATGGTCGCTCATGTTCAGCAATTTCCGCATGAGCCCTGAACTGTTCCTTACCTTGTCGATGTTAATGTACGAGTTGTTGTAATGTGGGTATACGCGGAAGCCAATGGTGTCATCCTTCGTGACGCTTATCACAATTTCAAGCGACTCGACGTTTGAAAAACCGTTGCGCATCCATCCCGAGAAAACATAAGGCTCCTTCGCACTAGGTTCCAAGGTAGCATTAACGTCTGCTCGTTGATCGACGCTCTGAAGAAGTTGTCGTAGCTTTTCGCGAGTTGCGTCACGTGTTGCATCCTTATTCGACTGCGCATGTACTAACGCTGGAATTGAAAAAACAGAAATTAACAGGAGAAGGCTGAGAAGTATTCGTTTCAAAGGATTTCAAACCTCCAATTCTGAAGTTGATTTAGCGTGAAGTTAATTTAGCGTGCTAAGGTGATATTGCGAACAAAACCCCAGTCGCCGCTGGCGTTGACCTGAATATTACCAACATTCTTGCGCGCAATCACGATATTTGCCTGATACCACAAAGGGAAAACAGGCACTTCGCGACTCACGATCTCCTGAATGCTCGTGTAGAGTTTCAACGCCTTTGGTCGACCGAACGTATTAACCGCCTCGTCCAACAGTGCATCAAGGTCCTTGTTGCTGTAGCGACTCCGATTCCTTGAGGCTCGCGTCTCGGAAGGGATTTCGGACGTCGCAAACAAATCTTTATAAAAGATTGGGTCCTGGTTCCCACCGACCCATTGGCTGTAGAAAATCTGATAGTGACCGCGTCTGACTTCGTCGAAAACTGTATTCTGCTCAGCCGTAACGATCTCAACGGGAACGCCGACATCCTTCAGATAATTTTGAATTACTCCCGCATAGTTTCTTCCAGAAACGCTGCTGCCGGAGACTTTGTAAACGATGGGTTTGGCAAATCGAGGCTGAGGGCCGTCACCGTCGGGATCGCGCAGGCCGGCCTCATCCAAAAGTTTTTTAGCTTGCGTTGGGTCGTAAGAGTACGTCTGGCCCGTTGTAAACGCCCAGGAGTCTTCGGGAAGAATTGAGTGCGCAATCTTTGCATAGCCCAGCAGCAGATTCTGAATCATGCTTTGCCGGTCGATCGCGTAACAGATGGCCTGCCGCACCTTTATGTTATCCAAAGGCGGCTCAGCCGTATTGAACGTTAGCAAGTTGAGATTCGATCCGGAAAACTGAAGCACCTGGAGATTTGGATCCTGCTGCAACTGCTTTATAGCGTCGGGCGACAAGCTGGTTGGCAGCGGAGCCATGTCCACGCGGCCGGCCCGCAATTCCGCCTGCAACGCGTTCATGTCAGAAACAACTCTGACTCGCACCGACTGGATATGCGGCGCCCCTTCCCAGTAATCCGAAAACCCTTCGAGATCGACCACCTGCTGCGAATTATCGTAGCGAATAAATTTGAACGGACCACTTCCGATTGGATGGTCTTTTTGCGATTGATAACTGTCTTTTGGAATGATTGCTACCGGAACAAGGTTCGACAACAATCCAACCCAGGGCTTTATCAGCGCCACCACGACTGTGTTTGCGTTAGGGGCCTCGACGCTCTTGATATAACTGTGCTTTGCTGGTGGTACCGCGCCGGGAGATGGAGCCGCGGGTGTTGTTTCATAGAAGCTGGCTGATTTTGCAAAGTCACTGCTGAAAACGAGATCGAGTGTGTACTTGACGTCCGCCGCCGTTAACGGTTTTCCATCGTGAAACTTTACGCCGTCGTGAAGAGTAAATGTATAGCTCAGGCCATCGTCTGAACGTTTAATGTCCGTAGCTAATTCACCGACATAGTCAAAATTCTCATTTTTCTTCACGAGCGAATTGAAAATTAACGTCCGGACTCGCTCGCTTGCCGCATCAACTGAAGGCGAACCGATCGGATCGATAGTGCGAATGTTGTCCCCGAGGGCAATGACAAAGCTTTCGCTACGCCGTCGGCACGCCAGCGAGAGGACGACGGACAACAGCACCAACAATGCAAGCAATCTGGGCGCTTTCACTTGATCGTGCCTCCATATGTGTAATTCAGTTTTGCGTTTAGAGCCGTAACCTCATCCGCTAATTCCTGATACTTCTCACGACTGAAAGGAAGCGGCGGCTGTGCCAGACTCTTTATCGCTGCGATACGTTTGAGCGAACCTCGTAAGCGTTCGGGCGACAACTTGCCTGACTGGGCGGCTGCAAGCAAAGCTCGATAACCTTCCTGAATTTTTTCCGGCGTCGCACATATCAAAAGCATGTCTTCACCCGCCATGAAAGCTCGGGTAACCGCCTCCCTGATCTCGCAGTGCCGTGAGATAGCACCCATTTCCAAATCATCTGTAATAACCAAATGCCGGTAGCCGAGTTCGTGACGGAGTAGCTTTGTCACGACATGGAAATTCAGCGAGGCCGGCTCTAGTAAACCTCCGGTAATTTCCTTTTTAATGTCGATGTTTGGAAATCCCCCATGACTCACCATAACGCATCGCACGCGATCGTCTTTACGTTGGAACAGTTCAATGTAAGGTGCCAGATCCTGGGCGATTAGGTCGTCATGCGATAACCTCACAACCGGCATCTGCTCATGCGAATCGACCTCGCCTGCTCCAATTCCCGGAAAGTGCTTCAAACAGCCAATACAACCCGCTCCTTGCAACCCTCGCATAAAAACGGTGCTGTAGCCGAGGACTTCGCCAGGCGACCGTCCAAACGATCTCGAGTAAAGGCCATTGGATAGGAGATCCCGATCGTCCGTCATAATCGACATGACGGGCGCGAAATTGATATTAAATCCCAACATGCGCAGCACTTCGCCCGTGATTCTCCCGAGAGCGCGAGCAGCGGCAAGATCGCCGTGTTGCCGAATAGTGCGGGCGGATGGCATTGGCGTAAAGATCTTGCGCAAGCGGTCGACGAGTCCGCCTTCCTGATCTACTCCTAACAGTGGTGGAGTTGGGATGAGCTGACGAGCCGCGTCAAGCAAAGTTCGCAGTTGTTCGGGTGATGCGACGTTGCGACCGAAGATAATGATTCCACCGGGCTTGATCTCTTCAATTAATGCGCGGGCTGTATCGTCTATTTCGGTTCCCGGAAGGCCGATGAAGAAAAACTGACCGATTTGTTGTTCGATCGGAAGCGAATAAAAGTAATCTGGTGTCATTTGAAAGATTATTTCTGAATGCGTATTTAAAAAAGTCGCGGCAGTTTAGCATATTGTAATGGCGTAACACCCTCGCCGCGATTCGGGTACGTACACTCGAATTTAAAGATTAAATACTGCCGTGTGTGGAACGTGATCGCCCCGGAGTATCACCCCGCAAATAGATTTCCTTATTTATCTTTGATCTCTGACGTAGTATAAACCACAAGATGCCACGCGAAATTACCGATCGGGATGCGGTGGTCCAAGCAGTCCAAACTCTTCCACTCACTGCCGAGCTTTTCGAAGAACAAAACGGAAAGCCGAAATATGCGAGCGATCTGGATGTGATCGTTCGCGGGCGCGACTACGGAAACGGCAAACAGGTAGGTCCCTACGTTCGCTTGCTCCGTTTCGAACCCGGCGAAGAGATTATGCGAGAGGGTGAGTGGGGAGGTAACACGTTTTATATCGGCGTTGAGGGCGTGCTGGATGTACTGGTCACCGACAATCAAGATCAACAACGAAGAATAAATCAGCTTCAGCCCGGCGTTTGTTTTGGCGAGATGGCGGTGCTCGCCGGCATTGAACGTAACGCGACGGTGACGGCGGGTGAAACTGCGGCAATTGTGCTGGAAGTTACACGACCGGCGCTGCGCTTACTGCGAAAACTCCCAAAATTCGGCCAGACTCTCGATGAAACTTATCGACTGCATGGTTTTTCCCGAATGTTGGAGGACCTTGGCGAAGTAGGCGGCGGCCCCCTAAGCGCGGAGCTTGCAAAACAACTCCGGGTTGCATCTCGATACATGGTTTATCCAAAACACCATGTGCTTCACCAGGAAGGACAGCCTATTGACAGGCTGATCGTGATTAAGAGCGGATGGGTACGTAGATCACGAGGCGTGCCCTTCGACGCAACGTCGCCAGGCGTCGTCATGGGAATCGGTGAGTCGATCGGAGTTGATTTTGTGGGTGCCGGCAATTGCCTTGGGTTAGATGGTCTTCGTCAGTCTCAAACGTGGAAATACAGTGCCAGCTTGATGGCTCGTACTGAAGTACTGGAAATACCTTTGTCCAGTTTTGCTGAATTGCCGTTGTTGCGCGAGCAGTTGCACAATCTTTTTTCGGCCTTCTCAAACGCCAACGGCGTCCTTCCCGCCACCATAGATTCCACACGGGATTTCAATTCGCTACTCTCTGCTGAACAGGAAATTGCGACAGGCATCGCAGACGCCGCGAATCTGTTGGTCATGGACATGGATCTTTGCATCCGTTGTGGCAACTGCTCATTGGCTTGCCACAAAGTGCACGGCCAGTCGCGTCTATTAAGACGCGGCATTCAAATTAAACGGCCAGTATCGTTAAAGTCCATTCGGAGTCAGCACGCGCTGGTGCCGCAGGTCTGCATGCATTGTAAAGATCCCGAGTGCTTAACTGGCTGCCCAACCGGCTCAATCTTTCGCGGTCCTCTCGGGCAAGTTGATATCGATCCTGCAACTTGCATTGGATGTTACGACTGCGCCACCCAATGTCCTTACGATGCGATATCGATGGTGCCACGAACCCCTACCCCAGAGTCGCCGACTTTCCTCAAAACAGTAACTCAGTTATTCAGTTTTCGAACGCATGCAGCTGCTACACCAGGAACCACCGACGACGTCGTCGCTATAAAATGCAATCTCTGTGAAAACACAAAATTGAATCCGTCCGGCTCACGACGTCAGGCATATTCGTGTGAAGAGAATTGTCCAACCGGCGCGCTAGTGCGAGTCGATCCACTCGAGTACTTCAGCGAACTCGGAACAACAGAGGGAATCATATTCAAAGACGATACTCATGCTATCGGCAAAAATATTCATAAGAGTGATCCGCTGGCGCGTGCGTGGCACATCATAGGCATTCTCATCATTTTATTAACGGGTGGTGGCGCCGTTTGGGGATTAAGGCAATACGGCTTCGACAGGCATCTCGGAAACACCTGGTTGACAATGCGTTGGGTAACCGGGCTCGTCGGATTATTTGGGACAGCGGGTGTCATGACTTATCCGCTGCGGAAACAAATCTACAGACGACGCGCCGGTGCGTTGCGATACTGGCTTCTGGTCCACTTGTATCTGGGCGCCGTAGCGGGCGTCGTTCTGCTGCTTCATGCCGGAATGCGTACCGGCGGATTGCTCACTACTCTGTTGTATGTGGTGTTCGACATCGTTATCGCGTCGGGGATTGTTGGCATGGCTTCATATCTGATCACTCCGAGAATTCTCACGAGTATTGAAGGAGAACCACTGCTGGTCGAAGATCTCACCAGTCGCAAAGCCGAGTTAGCCAAGGAAAACGCGGAGATCACGGAAAAAAGTGAAGGGTGGCTGCGCGAAGAAATCGCAGAGAAGGTTTTCAAACGTTTTTCGACGCACAAGTTTTTACTGCGCCAGCTTGTTGGGCGTAAAGAACTCAAAACCGTACTCGCTGAGGCAAGGGAAGAGTTCAAGGAGCGCACAACCCGGTTGGCAACAGATGACGAAAGGGAACTGTTGTTGTCTGCGGTGGAAAATGTGGTGACTCTGCGCAGAATCGACGCGTTACTCCTTTTGCACAAGTCATTACGGATCTGGATTCCTGTGCACGTCGTGTCTACTGCCCTGATGTTGGCGTTGATGACAGTTCACGTCATACAGGCCATCTTCTTCCATTTGAAGTAGCACATGCCGGCAAGAAACACTTACATCGTCATTCGCGACGACCTTCCCACTGATCCCGCAAACGTGATCAGCGAAGGGCTATTGACCGGCCGTCTCCTTGAATGTGAGGTATTGCTAAATCATCCGGCTATTTCACGTGTGCAAGCGGGAATCAAGCAGATTGGCGACGGTTACTATCTTTTCCCACTGCGGCCGTCGAATCCGGTGAAATTGAATGGAAGACTCGTTGAAGAAAACGAGGCCCTCGCGCCAGGAGATATCCTCGACGTCGGGCCCTTCCGCATCGAGATCGACACAACAGACGAGGCGCTGGTTTTGCGGGTGTCTATGCGCATTGGAATGACGGCGCCGGAGATCGATGCGAGCAGCGCGAGTTTACAGACCGGTAAGCTACCCGATATAGCAACGGGCAAAAAGCCGCCGAAACCTCGAGCAGCGCCACTGGCGCCAACGAAAGCGCTCGATATCTTCTGGGACAAAAGAATTCGCGAGGCCGGGAAAATGATGCGGGTATCCCCGCTGTTTCCCAAGAGCCAGCGTCGCTCCGGCAAGGCGCAATTCAACTGGATTACAACGTCTGATCTTGAATCGCGCTGGCCTGTGGCGATTTTTATTTGGGGCACGATAGGAGTAGGCGTGTGCGCAGTTGCAGGGGCTTTCTGGTATGCAAAAGCCTACGCACCCGGACCGGTTTCCCAATCTCACCTCGCTGCGCAAATGAGTATTCTTCCCCCGATCGCAAAGTCAGCGAATGCAGGCGCTTGCACAACTTGCCATTCTTTGACTGAACCAATTGAAACCAGGTGTGCTTCATGTCATCACACAAACAATTTCGTTGGCACCGTTATTGAACCTCATCAGGCTGCCGGCATCGGATGCGTTGCTTGTCATTCTGAACACAAGGGAATTAACTTCAATCCGTCACATGCCGCACTCCTCTCGTGCACTACTTGTCACAGCGATGGCAATCTAAACCTTTACAATGGGCACCGTGTTCGTACACCTCATGGAGGAACATTTGGTTACCCTATTGTTGATGGAAAATGGGATTCAAAAACCATAGACGACGATGAGTGGGCGCTCAAAAATATCGCCGTAGCTCGCTTGCCCACAGACAGCGACGAAAAATGGCGCAGCAAACAATTTCATGCAATGCATGTGCAGCGAGTGCGAATTGTTCCGGGCCTTGAGGGAGACTCTGAAGGTCACGTGTCATGTTCGACGTGCCACAAAGTTTTCGGCGCGAATGTAGATCGAGTAACGCCGCGCGCAACATGCGGCGTATGCCACAACGGTCGAACTGACGAGTCGACAAAAGGCGCATTAATTGCGAGTGATCAACCCAATTGCACTTCCTGCCACGTTCAGCACATCCACGACAAACGACAATGGGCTACTTTGCTACTGGTGAAGTAGTTTTGGGGCGCGGTGGCACGAGTGATACCGCTACTCTCGTCGCGATGTAACTCAAGAATCAGGCGCGTCGTTTCGCTTTGCCGGTGCGTACTCGAAAGTGTTAGCTAATTGGCTTGTGGCAGGGGTAGCAGTCGTTTGAGCCGGGTATCTTACCCTTCAAAGCAGGTCGTGCTGTTATGGCCTTGTCGTGGCATAGATTGCAATTAAGGTGGTACGCGACCTCGTTAGTTAACTTTGTTGGCGCCGGCTTGTCGGGATACTGCACGGTTGGAATTGTCGCGCTGTCGTCGCCTGCCTGCAGATGACATGCGCGACATGTCTTGACAACTTTGGCATCAGCTGTCTCTAACACTGCTGCCGTTAAGACGACCGGCCGTTCGGAGGTTTTCAGTGGCGGCTTAAGTGAATCAACGGGTTGGTCTGTGTGGTGACATTCGATGCAGGTCAGAACTGCGGTGCCCTCCGGGTTGTAATTTTTCGTGGCATGGTTTTCATGATTGAAGGGGACCTCACCGTATTTATCTGACTGGCTATCTTTAGCGAGCACTGTTTGTTTCGGTTGGGTCTTGCTCTCCTTCTCTTGCGTGCTGATCAATCCCAAAGAATGTTTTGAACCAACGGCAATGCCCATTAAGCCCACCGCTAAAACTACAAGCATAAATATCTTCATTGGTCGAGTCCTCTGTTGAAAGCGTCGTGGAGAGCGACGGGATCTTAAATAGCATTCGAAACACCTGTCAATTTTTTATTTAATGCAAAAACAAACCAAGGTTACAAACAATGTTCAGGGATCAAACAAGCGTTGGCTCGAGTTGACCGGATGGTTCATCCGCCACCGTGATCGCATAAACCTGAATCCGCTACGCACTCAGTTTCTTTCGCGTAGCATAGACATGTTGAATTCCGAGTCGCGTTAGCCTCACGAACAAGCGAGTTGGTCTTTACATTTCGCGTGCAGTTAAGGCGGCACAGCCTAACCCGCCATACCAAAAGTTGCCCGACTATGACAGCGGCGACAGTCGCGAAAACCAAGATCGCCGCCAAACGTGCGCTTTCCGTTATGGCACGTAGCACAACTCTGTCCACGAGAGGTTGGGAAGTGTTGGAACCCTGCCGGTGACGTTACCTGTCGGGACTGTGGAAGGTTTGCAGTTACTCTATGACAATCCGAGCAGGACAGATGTTCACGTGCGCTATGTTTTGCATGGCTAAATGACAAACGAAATGAGCGAGCATTTGTAGTCGTACGGCTGTAAGCTTTCTCATCGTGACAAACCCCGCAGGAGGCAATTTCTTTTCCGTTGGCTGCCTTGCTCGTGTGTGTGTGACACGAATAACAAACCGAATGTGCTCCGAGGCTCGCGGGTATCGCTAATGCTACACCGCGATTGATCAGAAATGTATGGCAACCGGAACATCCATTTTTGGGCCGAGTGGCTGGCGTCAAATGTTGCGCGTGATCGAATTTGACATTGAAGGCTTCTTTGAAAGTACCCGGAAAGTCTCTTAAAGGTGGTTTGCCGCTGCTGGTGTCCGTATGGCAAATCAAACACATAGGAGCGGCCGGTGTCGTGAATTGCCCGAGATGGCAGCCGGTGCACGCTTTATGCCCCGGAAAACGTGGCAACGAACTGTTGTCAGCAGTTCGTTCATGGCACCCAGTGCAAGCCAGCGACGCATGCCGCTGACTCGAGTGAATGAATCTTGAATAGTCGAGGTCGGGTCCTTGGGCCTCAGTTGTATTGGCAAGGTCGACGTGAAAAGCCGACCACCATAGAGCGAAGATGACAAAAACCATTGATGACGCCGCTGGCACCGTTTGCGGTCGAAGCTTCACTAATCGACGAAGGCTTTTATGATCATGAGACTCTTGATCGTCGCCTTTTCTCATTTGATGTCGGACCGCCTCACGGGTGTACGTTGCGCGATTAAGTAATGGCTCGCGGGTGGATCGAGTTTTCCAATGTTGGAAGTGTGACAGTAACTGCAGGTGTACGACCGATCTTTATCGAGTGCCGCGAGTTCCTTATTCAAATCCTGTCGCAGCCCGTCGTGGTTATGACACTCCGTGCAGGCAGTGATTGGAACGTCTGGCTTAAGGCCACGCACCGAGCTTGCTTTAGTAATGTTAATGTGGCACGACGTACACTCAGCCACATGGTTCTTCTTTTCTCCCCCACCTTCGTGCTTGAATTTCAGGGAAATGCGGACGGGCACATCCGTCGATTTGAAAACATTCGCGAGTTTATGACAGCCTCCGCAATTTTCGTTTACAGGTTGCGCGGCTTGCCAGTGACAACTAAAGCACATCTCGTGCGTGTTCGGAACGCTTTTGAATGTTGCAGCATCCGGATGAAACGCATCTTGCCACCCCAAGACCGGAACCTGAGATCGTTGCCGGTGACAGATCGAGCAATTGTTGTAGTTGGCCTTTTCGTCGACGACTGGTTCTGACCTGTAGGAAGTGTGGGCGAACGCGACGGACGACTCTGGGCCGCGATTCAGGTTCGCGATCACGTCCTGATGCTTGTCGTGTGGAAACTCTATCGTGAACTGGCGCTCCCTCGCCGCATCTTGAAAAAGGAGACGACTAGCTGCGCGAGGAGCGGTCTGAGTGTGACAGCCGGCGCAAATTGGCGGTTTGGCCCCTTTGAAAAACTGTACGCGATGGCAGCCAACACAAGCTGCGTGATCAGGGAAGTCCGTTACATCAGGAAAGCTGGAAGTCTTTCGCCATCCTTCGGTTGGTACCTTATGACAACTACTGCAGGCAGCCTGGTGCTTCTTCGTCGCATGAGAAAATTTTGAGTAGTCGACAATAGCGGCGTTTGGTGCGCGACTTGTCCGCTGGCGGGTACGAGGAGTCTGCGGAATCGAAAGTCCAGCAACAGATACAGCGATGCCCAATAATCCGATAACTTTCGCAACGGGACGAATAATCATTCGGTAACTTTTGGACCACAGACGGGCAGGGGTCGTTCAACACCAGCACACTTGACGTTTTTGTCCTTCCGATTTGACACCTGATACGGTTTTTCTGTCGCGAGATCCGAAACCTTCACCTGAACTTCACAATTCCAACTCACCGCGGTGTCCCCGATCTCAGTCGGTAGCAGGTTAGATAACACATACGCGCCTGGCTCAAGATCCGTGAAATAGGCCGTGCCATTCCGGTCGGTCATACCAGACAGCACTCTTGTTCCAGACAATTGTTCCACTTGAGTGATCAAAGCTTGCAGACTAACTTGTCGTTGTTTGTAAAAACCCTCGCGCAGTTTCTCAGGGATATTAGTAGTCAGCCATTTGCGCGCTAACTGTGGATCGCTGAATTGTTTTTCACCGACAGCAAAGGCGCTTGCGAACTCGGGTACTGCTTTGGGGCCTGTCACAGCTTCCATGTCGATTTCACGACAGTAAACTGATTCGCAGTCATTCTCTTTCAACCAATCAATTAAAGCTCTACTCGCGCCGGCGGCGTGGTAGTAGCAGTCGCGAGATACGAACTCGCGCTGATCGATTGCAGTGATAAGAGTCTGATTCTGCTCGAGCGATCCCCGGATCAGATAGAAGCGTTTACGCGCCAGGCCCTTTGTGGTTGCTCCAGTCTTTACGCGAACGCGCAGCCGCAGCACACCAGTGTTGGGCCCAGGACTCTGTGCGGCAGTCGCACCCCAGCACACGATCATGGACAGCGGCAACAAGACCGCAGTTAACAGGAGGTAGTGTCGTGGACATTCAAAAAGCTTCATACGGAAATACTGTAGACCAATGTGACGCCGTTGTTGACTTCAGAGATCCGGACTGCGCGGAAACTTTAAAAATGGCAAACGCACGCCACGAACAAATACCTGATCCGATCGAATAGCGATCGGAGGTGCAAAGCCATTTGCTCCACCAGCGCTGATTAAATCGTCCTGATCGACTCCGTCTCCGCTAACGCCGATACCGCCCACGAGCACTCCATTTTTGTACAGCGGCACGCTTCCAGGAAAAATCTGAATCCCATTTGGCAGGTTTGGTATAGAGGTGCACGGCATCGGCGTCCCTGCGAGAGTCGCAAGGAGGTTTGCTTTGACTAGATCGAGTTGCAGCCCAATATTGAACGGACTCCACTCGCTTATTGCTGTGCTGAAAGGACCAGCCGCGGAATTGTCGATGCCGTCCGGAAAGAAAGGGCGATGCAGAAAACCACCTGCGCGATCCGTGAATGCTACCGAGCCGTCCAGTCGGAGCCCATCTGCTCGCGCTCTGTCAACATAAGATCCGAACCCGGCGTTCTCTAGCAACGTAGCACCGTTTGCATTGGAGTAGAAAGTGGCGGTGCGTGCCTTCTGGACAGAAACGTCGAAACCAAAGATTGGTGCGTCCTTCTGTCGAAACACACCAAGCACACGTCCTTCAGTATCGACAACGGCAATTGTCACTCGCGCATTACTACCAAGCGGCTGACGTATTGCTGCACGTGTGATATTCGCCTGTTGGGCCGCGTGCGCGATGATTGTGTCTACTTCCGCTGCAGTAAGTGTATTTGGACCTGCCGGAGATGTACCTCCGATAAATGGAAAAAAGCGCGTATCGACTTCGCCGGCTATACCACCAACAGTCGCTGGAACAAACGCTGACGGCGGCAGTACGACAGTGACCGTGCCGCTCCCGGGCAGACTGACAAAGGGTGTGGTCGCTGGCGCCGGCGGATTCGCCACGTTGGTGTAGGGCAAGCGAATACCGTCAACCAAAATATTGTCACCACGAATCAACGAAGGCGCCTCGAAGCCACGCACCGCCGATGCAGCAATCAGTTCCTCGAACGGTTGATCGACATCAGTGGGGTTACGATCTACGGTGTAGATCCCGTCGCCCTCAATGCCGACACCACCTGCCACCTCTCCATTTTTATATATCGGTAGTCCCCCAGGATCGCCAGAAAGCCCAAGCGGCAACGCGGGCTTTTTTATATCACCGCAGGGTAATGACGAGAACTGAACGCCGAACAGCGGTCCACCGGGACGAAAATTTATTCCCGGCGGAAAGTGCTCTTGAATGATGAAACCAGCTGTTCGCGTCGTGAAAGCGTTGCCACCTGTACTAAATAACGCTGCGGTGCCGGCCTTCGACGTTGCTGCCAGACTGGCAGGAACCACCATGCTCTCGAGACCCCGTCCGGCCATTCCTACGCTGCGGATGGTCGTCGTAGACGGAGCGCCAGTCATAGCGAAGGTGCCGAGCACATTTCCTTCACGATCAGTAACCACAACATTGACGGCGTGTCCGAGCTGCGCTGCAGCCGACACTGCCTGCGCGATGATCATTTTGACATCGTCAGCCACCAGGTTCGTTGCCGCCGCTGGTGGCACGAGTGGTGCTATAATGAAGGACATTGTGCTTCAATTAGCTTCAATCCACTAGTCAGCCTTCCAAGCTTCACTATCATCCACCTTCCTGGA
>JBHEMC010000024.1:0-51215 GCA_046262775.1 Pyrinomonadaceae bacterium
GTATAGCTATCTGCGCGCCCCAACAGGAAATCGGCGAAAGCAATCCCTGTTTGGGTCAAATTAATGGCTCCGGCAGTTCCGCGCGACCGAGTTCCCGCGAACGAAAACAGGCCTTGGGTGATATTGTTGGCGTTCTCATTCTTCGATTCCCAGGAGTTCTCACCACCAAACTTAAAAGTGTGATTTCCACGCGTCCAGGTGAAAACATCCCTGACAACCTGGTTTTTGTAAGCAATATTGAAGCCCTGCAATGAGTTAATGTTTGCAATCGCGCTCGTGAATGAGATTTGAGGAATCACACTGGCGTTATTCTCCGGAAAGGCCTCCGACAGGGATCCTAATCCGGCAAACTCGTCCTTATGACTTCTACCAATTACGTGCGATCCAATGAGATTTGAGGAAAAGTTGTACGTCGCCTCGTTGACCATCGTTGGACTGATAATACTAGTTAGTGATCCGACAAAGGTCATTCCCGGGATTCTCGTGTCTGTCGTAGTGATATTCGGAAGTGAGGTGTTAGCAAAGAGACCTCCAGGTTCCTGCGTCAGATTGAGATCGTGAGTGTAACGACCAAACAGACGGTGGTTTTGGTTGAAATTGTGGTCGATTCTTATTGTCTCTTGCCGCGTTTTCAGACCGTTGATCGGCGAAAAGGTAAATGTGTTAATCCCGCTGTTAGGCGCCGGATAGGCTGTCAACAACGACAATGCTATCGCGCTGAAGTCGCTGGAAGGAATTAGATTCCCAACATAAGCCCGATTATCTGTGGGGCGAAAGACCATACCCGCTCGCGCCTGGATTGTTCCGCCGTTAGTATCGGTTACGGTTATCGGGGTCGCAGTACAGGTGCCAACACCAGGAGTCGTACAAGCCGCTGTACCGGCAGCGTTGCGAAATAGTGGCAGACCCAATGCGGTGGAAAAATCGCCGCTGCGTTCGGCCAAACTTGGAACAACGACGAGGGATTCGGTAATACCGCGCGTAACGCGCCGTTGCTCCTCTGAAAAGAAGAAAAACGTCTTGTCCTTGCCGCTCCAGGTCGCTCTCCCCCCTTCTCCGAAGCGAGGGATTGTCACTGGTCCACTAAAGGTGCCCCCGAAGTTGTGATAGCGCAATCGAGGTACAGGGGCAAGCAGTGACCCGTCTGCACGTCGACCGCGGCGGTTATTGAAGAATGAATTGGCGTTGAAACGATTGTTCCGCGCAAAATCAAAAATGGAGCCGTGAAATTTGTTCTCGCCGCCGCGGGTAACCACAGTTACCGTTCCGCCGCCCGAGCGCCCAACGTCCGCTGTGTAATTGGAGGTGAGCACCTTGAACTCTCTAATGGAATCGATTGTGGGTGTCGAAAGCAGTGTAATGTTAGAACCGACATCGACATTCGAAACTCCATCGACAAATACGTTGACAGCATTGCGCCGCATTCCATTGACCGAAACGTCAAACCGGTTCGAAAGCCCAAAACCGGTTTCATCGTCGAGGCTCGAGCTGACACCGGGAACCAGCTCCAACAATTTAGTAAAATCGCGGTTCTGGAGCGGAATCTCCAGGACCTGAGTTCCCGAGATAAGTGTCTGTTGCGTGGGACTGTCTTGCACAACGTTCTGCTCACTCACGACGGTGACACTTTCGCTGACGTTACCGGCCTCAAGCGCAACATTGAGCAATCGTCGATCCTTCGCATTTAGGGTCACGCCACTCTCTATATATTTCTTGAAATTTGTTTGCTCAACACTCAGCGTGTAGTTTCCCGGCTTGAGCGGCGTGATGAAATAAATACCCTGATCATTTGTTTGCAAACGCCGCTCTTCATTCGTTGCATTGTTGGTGATAACGACGGTCGCACCACTGATGATTGCGCCGGTCGAGTCAGTAACCTGGCCCGTCACGGTAGCAGCCGTCTCTTCCTGCGCGAACGCCATAGGATTACAGGCAAAGCAAATCAGGAGTGCTACAAATAGGCTGCACAGTCCATATGTCAGATGCTGTCTCATAGCTTAGTTTCCTCTTTGTTGGAACATTTGAGATCGAATGTCGGATTCGTCTCACACGCCGTGACCGAGATCTGTCGAAACAGACCAGTTAAAACGTCATTACAGATTGTTGGACGAGCGTAAAGTGATCACCGGAGATTCATGCCTACGATTGGGCAAAATTTATACACGATGCATCCATGCGCGGCAAGCTACATATAATCAAACAGTCGCGCGAGATCCTCTTAACGCCACGCCTGGAAGCGCGCCAGTCATGGCGTTGTCGGCAAACACCACTTGTCCGTTAACAATTACAAAATTCATTCCCACTGGAAACTGATGTGGATTTTCGAAGGTGGCTCGATCCGCGACCGTGTTCTGATCGAATATGACGAGATCAGCAGCAAACCCTTCCCGGATTAAACCGCGATCCCGAAAACCAAAAGTTTGTGCAGGCAAGGACGTCATCTTGCGAATGGCGTCTTCCAGCGAAATCAGTTTCAACTCCCGCACATAATGGCCGAGCACGCGGACATTATTTCCATAACCGCGCGGATGTGGCACGCTTTCGTCTTGCTGGCGGACCCCACTGTCGGAAGCAATCATGGTAAACGGCTCCTGCATAATCCGCCTGACATCGTTTTCATTCATTCCGTGGTAGATCATTCCAGCCCCGCCGGCTTCATACAGGGAAATGATCTGTTCGATCTGATTGTTGGTGTCGCTCCTGCCGCGGACTTCCTTCGTGATCTCAGCAATGGATTTGCCGTTGAAGGATCGGTCAGGTTCATAATCCGCGACCACTGCATAGGAGAAATCTTTGAATCCGCTTCTCTTTAACGAGTCTTTCATCTCCGCGACAAGGCGGTCGTGAGTTGATTTATCAGCCAATCTCTTCTTTGCTTCTTCAAGACCACCCGCGAGTAACCAACTCGGAAGACGCGACGCCAATGAAGTTGAACTCGCAGTGTAGGCATACTGGTCGACGGTAACTACGAGACCACGGGCACGCGCGTCACGCACCAACCCGAGCGTCATCAAACTCTGGTTCCATAATTTTTTATTGCTGATCTTGAAATGAGAGATCTCGACAGGCAGTCCAGCTTTTTCTCCGATCTCAATGCTCTCCCGAATCGCATCCGCTACTTTTTCGCCTTCGTTGCGCATATGCGTGGCATAAAGGCCGCCATAACGGGCGACGATGCGCGCTAGATCTACAATCTCATCCGTCTTCGCGTAAGTCCCCGGCACGTAAATCAATCCAGTGCTTAAACCGACGGCGCCGTCCTTCATCGCCTGCTCGACGAGCGCTTCCATCTGCCGTTGTTCTTCCGAGGTCGGTGGGCGATCGACTGTACCCATCACGCGCCGGCGTACGGAGCCATGAGCAACAAGCGTTGCGAGGTTAACCGCGATTGGCTTTTCTTTGAGGCGGCCGAGAAACTCGGCGACGTTTGTAGTGGACGTACCGCAGTTTCCCGTTACGAGTGAAGTGACTCCCATCCGGATGAAATTCTCGGCGGAGGGCAAACTGTAGATAGATTCGACGTGCGTATGCACGTCAATGAAGCCCGGCGCAAGAATCTGGTTGTGGGCGTCGATTATGCGAGAGGCTTCGGAATCGGCTACTCGGCCGATGCGAGCAATTCGTCCATCTTTAACGGCAACATCCGCTTTGAACCATGGATTACCGCTGCCGTCTACGACCCGAGCATTCTTGATCACCAGATCATAGGTTGGAGCTGGAGAACCTGCATGGCTCGCCGAGCGCTCTCCCAGAATGCCACTCAGTAGAATAACGGCAATCGCCACCGCAGACTTCGCCGGCAGAATTTGGTTCAGTGCTTTTAATTTCCCTTGCAGGAGCATGAAAAATCGCCCGGCATTCCTTTACACAGTTGGAATAAAAAGTGATCCCGCCTGGTTGTGCGCGTAGTTGGTTCGTCGAAGAGCGCGAATTATATGACCCCGGGAGGAATAATGGTAGCTAAAGATTTTTATCAGTTTGATAAGTCCTGCTGATAAATCCTTTGTGACCAACAAAAACTCTTGACGGAAATTCCGTGCTCGTTATACTGCCGCCCATCATAATTGTTTCAGACGATTTTGAGCTGAACGTCAGTATTATCGGTCACACCTTTTAACCTATCGGACAAGCATTAGTCGTATTCACGCGTCCCACGCTTTGCCCGGATCGCATTAACCATAGGAGGAGTGCATGGCTCGACTCACAAACTTACTCATCTCCACATTAGTTCTACTCACACTAACAACAACTATCGTTGCGCAGACAGGTACGTCACGCATTACTGGACGTGTGGTCGACGCTAAACAGGCCTCCGTACCGGGAGCCGCAGTAACTGTCACGAACGAGGCTACCGGAGTAACGCAAACTCAAACCACTACGGAAGCTGGCGTTTACTCGTTCGACTCGTTGCCTGTTGGCGATTACACCGTCAGTATCGAACTGACGGGTTTCAAAAAGTTCCAGAAAACCGGCAATCATGTGGAAGTGAATACGCCGTTAACAGTCGACGCGGCACTTGAAGTTGGACAGGTATCGGAAGTCGTTACCGTTACAGGCGGTGCGGAACAATTGCAAACCGCCAATGCGACCATCGGCAACGTTGTCGAGCAGAAAGCAATAGAGACACTTCCGCTGAACGGCCGAAACCCCCTCACTTTGCTACTGCTGGAACCGGGCGTCGTCCAACGCTCCTTCGGCGGCGCGGGTTCCGGTGTTCACGTTAACGGATCGAGAGACCGGGCCTACAACGTCACCATCGATGGGATTGAGGCAAATGAGTCGAGTGTTCCCAACCCTGTTTCAAACCTTTATCGAATTAATCCAGACAACGTTCAGGAATTTAAAGTAACCACAAACAATGCAACTGCCGAAGAAGGCAGGAACAGCGGTGCTTCGATTTCGATTGCGACGCGTAGCGGCACCAGCGACTTTCATGGCACAGGTTTTATTTTCTTTCGAAATGACGCGTTGAATTCAAACGAGTGGTACGCCAATGCACAAAAAGGACCCAAACCTGTCATCCGCATGGGCCAGGGCGGCTTCGAGGTTGGTGGGCCAATCCGCAAGAACAAAACATTCTTCTTTGGCAGCTGGCAATACAACCGAGTCGACTTCACACAGCCTATCGATCAAACTTTTGGGTTCCCAATAACCTACACCGCTGAAGCACGTAGCGGAATCTTTCGTTACTTTGTTCCCGACCCTGCAAACCCACTGGTGATCGGTGGAACAACAATCACTCGTAACTCTTCCCTTCTTGTCAATCCAACTAGTGGCGCACTGCTGGTTCCACTCTGCGCAACCCCAACGTCGCTTCGCTGTGTTCGTACTTATGACACACGCGGCACTAACAACACGCTCGCCAGGCCGTTAGACAGCACGGTTACAAATATTCTTAAGTCGTTCCCAAACCCGAACAACTTCGCGGCGGCCGGCGACGGCTTGAACTTCGCGACTTACGCATGGAATCCGCCAACTGCAATCAGAGGACCAGCAATCTCGGCACGTGTCGATCATAATTTCAATGAGAACAATAGCGTGTTCGCACGCTATCTCTGGTCTGACTACAACACACTGAAAGGCGATCCGCTTAATGGCAGGCCCCAGATTTATCCTGATAACCCGCCCCAGGGCGAAGTGTTTCGCCGCACATCGAATTTGGCGATTGGTTACCGCAAAGTTATCTCTCCGCGTTTAGTCAACGAACTAACGGCTGGTTACGGTCGGTTTGGGTTCCTCTTCACGCAGGGCGAAGCAAATCCTGCATGGCCTGATGTCCCGCCATTTAACTTCAACACACTCGACGAGCCGTACATCAACACTCCGCGAACAGCACGCTGGGTCACCACCCCTCAGGTATTGGATAACGTAAGCTTTGTGCGCGGCGCACACGTCTTTCGTGGTGGCATCAATTTCCGCTTTTACCGCCACGTGGATCAGCGGGGACAGCCCGGCGGGATCAACGTGACTCCCAGTGTTACCTTCTCCGCTACCACGCGACCTGCGTTTATTGGCACGACAGGCAACTCCGGATTTGCTGTTGCTCCAGGAATTAACTCAACTGATCAGACAAACTTAGGCAGTCTCATTAACAATCTTTACGGCTTGCCCGCTTCAATGAATCAGGTGTTTATTGCGAACCTGAATGACGATGTGTTCCTTCCATTCAAGACGGGAGAAAACGTTACGCTATATGCGGAGAAGCACAACCTCGATCAATACAACTTTTTCTTCCAGGATGAATGGAAAGTCCGCCCGAATCTGACAGTCAACTATGGCGCGCGTTGGGAATTGAATCCGCCCGCAAACACATCACCGAATGCAAACGTGTATGTTGCTGCTACGCCCATTGCCGGTACACCATTACCCGCAACTCCCCAGGTCAATCGACCCGGTGCGGTAAGTTTCGTGAAGGCAGACCATTGGTACCAAGGCGATTTTGCCTGGGCCATTGGACCTCGACTCGGTTTGGCGTACAGCCCTGACTTCAAGTCAGGTTTCCTCCGCAGCCTTTTCGGCGAAAACGGTAAGAGCGTTATCCGGCTCGGGTATGGGATCGCGTTCGATACCATCTCCTCATTCCAGGTAACTGCCGCGGCAGGAAGAATTCCCGGGCTCGTCCAAAGTTGTACGACTTCTTATTCGACGTCTACAGGCGCGTTTTCTTCTATTACCGCGGGTTGTGTGAATTCACCTGATATCAACAAAACGTTGGCTGGTGGTTTCCCTACGCAGCTTCCGGCCCCCGCGGTGAAGCCCTCGTCGCTTCTAACGCCACCCCAACAACTGCGCGCGAACTCGCCGCCAATTTCCGTTTTCGCACCCGAAATGCAATTACCCACCGTTCACGAATGGAATATTAGTTTGCAACGTGAACTGCCGTGGGGATTGGTGATGCAGGCTGCATACATCGGCCGTCGCGGTGAACACTTGTTCATGGCGTATGACATAAACCAGGTGAACCCGGATCGAATTCTGCCCTCGTTCCTGATCATGCAGCAGAATCGCGCAAAAGGTTGCACACCTTCAGGTACAGGTTGTCCAGTCGGGGTCACTGGTGCTGCACCCCCGCTACTTAGCCAGTTGCAAACGCAAGGTGGTTTGACGGCCACTCAGGCTGCAAGCTTCCTGAATTCGGGGACGACGACGGCCGAACTCGATATCAACGGCGCAGGAAGTTTTGCACGTCGAATTGAAGACAACACCTTGGGCCTTAAGTTAAGACCGAATCAACAGTTCGCGCTCATTACCTATCTCGACAACAGTGGTGACTCGAATTATCACGCAGCTCAATTTACGTTGCGTCGCCGCTTCTCGAGTGGCCTTGGGCTTAGCATGGCTTACACGTTTGGCAAATCAATCGATAATCAATCCGTTGATCCTGTCGGTGCATCTTCCGGCGGCGGTTTGTCGACAACCAATTCCAGAACGCCAACGGACATACGCGATTTCCGCGAAGAGCGAGCACGTTCTGATTTCGATCGCACTCACGTTTTCACTGGCGCTTCAGTTTGGGAAGTACCCGTCGGCCGCGGACGGCACTTCCTTGGCTCGTCACATGGAATCGTTAATCAGGTGTTGGGTGGATGGACAATCAACACGATCTACACGTACATGACAGGCGAACCATTCGCGGTACGGAGTGGGGCTTTCACTTCAAATGGTAGTCACGAAGGTCGTGCCGGAGTACAGCAGCCAGTCTCAGCACATCTGCAGGAACTTCCGGGACTGCCGCTGGCTGGCCCAGTATTGTTCAAACCAGTCAATGCGCTGCCTTGCGGAGTCGATCTAACGCAAGCGTTCTGCATACCTGCTCCCGGAACGAATGGTGCCGGTAGAAACATCTTTACTGCGCCAAGTTACTGGAACGTGGATCTCGGATTTATCAAAACGTTTCCGATAACAGAGCGTATAAAGATTCAATTCCGAACTGAAATGTTCAATGCTTTCAACCATCCTAACTTTGACAATCCGCGAGATGCTTCAACAGGTTCACCAAGTATCCGTTCGAGCGTATTCGCCTCCGCATGCTGTGCAACGGTGGCGCCACCTTCGACGCAGACAATTGTTCAAACGGGTGAGTCGGCGCGTGTCATTCAGTTCGCATTGAAACTGCAGTTCTAACTGGCTTACTACACAAACGAGGCAGCGCCCTGTTTACACAGGATCGCTGCCTCGTGCTATTCAGTCCTAAACGTTGAGAGCGCAGACGATTACTGACACGCAGATGCAAACTTAAGTGATTTGATTGCAGGTGGGGCGTTCTTCAGAATGGGTGATAACTTTTGAAAGTTTACGGTGAATGAGCCAATCGAGTCACACTCATCCAGCAAAGTTTCAAACTGGAGACCGGAAGCTCTTAAGTCAGTCGTAGAGCAAAATACTTTTTCGGGCCTGGCGAAACTCTTCTACCGCGGTGTTCCATGATTGCATGATCTGCTCCGGCGACTCGCCGCGCTTCAGTCGGGCCAATGTATCTGCATTCACAAGCAGTCGCCCGTAATTATCGATATTCCACTGATTTGGATAAAGTTTCCTGAGTGCGACCGCGATTTCAATTCCGGTTCGAAGCGGACTGAATTGCGCTCTGTCGACGATAATCAAATTGACGCCGCCACACTCCACGTCCTTATGAGTCGACGCTTTGGGCGTAAACCGCACGGGAACAAATCTCACACCTGAAACGCTGCGGTCATTCAAATAATTGGCGAGAGACTCGGGTTGAATCCACGGCGCGCCAATCAGTTCGAATGGCGTATCAGTTCCCCGACCGACCGATACATTTGTTGTCTCGAGCAGCCCGACGCCGGGGTACAGGGTTGCTTCGTTCAGACTACGCATGTTAGGCGAAGGGTTCACCCACGTAAGACTTGTTTCGTCAAACCACATGTCGCGTGTCCAACCCTTCATCTTGATTACTCTCAAATCGCAGCCGATCTTCCGTTGTTCATTGAACAATTGTGCCAGCTCGCCGATAGTTAATCCGTGACGGACAGGAATGTTGTGGTAAGCAGTGAACGAGAGCTTGTTTGTGTCAGCTATGGGACCTTCAACCGCTATGCCGCCGATCGGATTCGGTCGATCAAGAACGAACACGGGAAGCCGGGCCTGCGCCGCCTCTTCCATGACGTACCCAAGCGTCGAAATGTAGGTGTAAAAACGTGCACCAATGTCCTGAATATCGAAGACAATCGCGTCCAGGTCTTTGAGTTGGTCGGGCTTTGGGCGACGCGTCTCACCATACAGCGAGTAAATGGGTAGTCCTGTTGCTTCGTCCTTTGAATCCAAAACCTTTTCATCAACTACGCCACGTATGCCGTGCTCTGGCGAGAAAAGAGCGACGAGTTTGACGCTCGCTGCCTTATTGAGAACTTCTATAGTTTGCCGGCCTTCGTGATCTCTACCGGTATGATTCGTAACCAACCCAATTCTCAAACCGGCAAGCTGTTGAAAGTGTTCACTTTCGAGCACATCGATTCCGGTCTGAACAGGCACAACACTGGCAGTATCAGTTCGCCTCAAACTCTCCATCGCCATAACAGTAGCGGAGTAGTAAGCCGCATACTGTGTTCGCGCACGATCGACCGTGGTGGAGTCGGTGACTGAAGCGGCAACAATCGACGCCACACGAGCACGTAACGGACCAACGTCGCCTTTACCGTCGGGATGTACCCTGTTGCTTAAAAACAGGACGAACATTTGGCTTGCAGGATCGATCCAGATGGAAGTTCCAGTAAAACCTGTGTGACCGAATGAGCCAAGAGGAAAAACGTCACCGCGATTGCTGGAGAAACTTGTGTTGATGTCCCAACCTAAACCGCGTGTGCCGCCGGTTGCATTGACCAACCTGGGTCTCGTCATTTCGGCGATGGTCAGCGGCGACATGATTCTTACACCGCGATAAACGCCATGATTAAGAATCATCTGACAGTAAATCGCCAAGTCGCTTGCAGTGGAGAAAAGTCCGGCGTGTCCAGCCACTCCACCCATGCGATAGGAAGTTGGATCGTGAACTTCTCCGCGCAACCACACTTCACCTTCTGCACCCGCATTGGCCGGAGAATCTCCCAGATACCTAAGTTGTCCTCGACGTTTTTCCGTCGGTGCGATTCTTTGCTTGAGAATCGCCGCGGGCCGAAACCCGGTATCTTTCATTCCCAGTGGGACAAAGATATTTTGTTTCGCAAACTGATCGAGTGTTAGACCGCTAACACGATGCACTACCTCACCGAGCGCGATAAATCCGATGTCGCTGTAGACGAAACGAGTGCCGGGCTGGTTTCGTACGGGCTCTTTGATCAATTGCTTGATAGCCTCGTCATAGCCGGTCCATTGTTGATGTAAATCGAAGTCAGGAGCGTAACCCGCACGATGCGTCAGAAGTTCTTCAATAGTGATTCGCTCCCTTCCCTCACCTTTCAGTTCAGGAATATAGACAGACACAGGATCGGCCAACCGCACCTTGCCCCGTTCAACCAGAATCATGATGCTAGTAGCAGTAGCAACAATTTTTGTGAGGCTGGCGAGATCAAAAATCGTATCGGTCGACATCGGTTCGCGCGTAGGCTCAACGGCGCGATCGCCATACGCTTTCCGCCACACAACTTTTCCCTGACGTGCAATCAAAACCACCGCGCCAGGCAAATGACGCTTCGCAATGTCTTCCTGAATGACAGCGTCCATCCGCGAGAGTTGCGGGGTTGAGACGGCAACCGACTCTGGTTTGACTTGAACTATCTGAGCAGTCACACCCGGCGCGAAACCAGAGACCATCAGGCCAACTAAGATGAGCGCCGTGAGCTTGTTTAAATTTGCGGATATGAAGGAGATAGTGATTTGATGCAGCAACTGATGTAATCCTAAATCCATTTCTATCGTTGAGCTTTTAATTGAATTCCTGTTCCGCGTGCATATAAGCCGGGTAACGAGATCGGCAGTCGGCCAGTAATGTCGATCTCACCGGCGATAGCCCGAGCTCCTGCCTGTTGCAGACTCGGCATATCGCCGTACGCGACCAAATAGGTCCGCAAGCCTGGAAAACTCTGGAGGAGGTAGGGGTTTCCAAAGCTTATTCCGACAATGGGAATCTTCTCGGCGATCAGCGCATTCAAAGCATGAGCACCGGGCTCCGGAAGCGCAACACTGCGAGCTTGACCGGTTCGGACGCGACAGTAGAGCGACGCAATGACGAGATCGGCTGACTTCGCGCGCGCCACGGCCTTTTGCACTTCTTCGTCAGACGAACGATCGTCGAGCACCGCTGTTTCAATCTTTCGGCCAGACTGTGTCAACTGCGAAGTAAAGGCGTTTGCGATCCACAAACGGTCATCGCCATTTGTAACCGCAAGATTGAATACACGCGCACCCGGCTTTAAGGGCACAAATTTGTCTTCATCGCGAACCAAAGTGATCGCGTGCGTGGCGATTTCACCTGCCAGCGCGAGCACGTCTTTTCCACCCACCTCGCGATCGATCGCGTCGAGCGGTGTAATCCGTTCATTCACCAAACCGAGATCGTATTTGGCGGCAAGTATTTTGCGCACAGACTCGTCAATCCTCTGTTCTTTCAATCGGCCAGTGCGAACTGCTTCTCTTAGACCGTGAAATGCAGCGTCGACGTCGGCAGGTTTCAGCAAGAGGTCGGCGCCTGCTTCAAGCGCGCGCACAGCCGCTTCTTCCTGCGTGAAGTAGATTGTAAGGCCACTCATGCTCAGGGCATCGGTCACGATCAAACCAGGAAACTTTAAATCGTTCCGGAGAATAGCACCCATGACGGGTGACATCGTCGCCGGCATAGTTGCCTTCTCCTCAATAATCTCTCCTGCCTCATCTGTATCCAAAGGTTTGCTCTTTATGTTCCTCGGCAGCGGCTTAATTGATGTCGGGTCGACCTGTGGCAGCGCGATGTGGCCCACCATCACGGCTCCTATGCCGGCACTAACGGCCGCCTGAAACGGTACAAGCTCAACAGCATTCAGTCGTGCACGAGTGACATCTATCTCCGGCAGTCCTCGATGGGAATCGGTCGCTGTGTCGCCGTGTCCGGGGAAATGCTTGGCAGTAGCAATTACGCCTGCGCTTTGGGCGCCTGCGGTAAACGCAGCAGCAAAACGTGCGACCTCTGCAGGATCTTCACCGTACGAACGCACATTGATCACCGGATTTGCGGCGTTGTTATTGATATCGACAACAGGCGCATAGATCTGTTGCACGCCGAGCGCTCGCGCTTCGCGTGCTGTAATTTCACCCTGCCTTCTAGCGTATTCCGGATTACCCGTTGCTCCAACAGCCATATTCCACGGGAAGTTGACCGTGTCGTCGAAACGCATTCCCGCACCAGCTTCAAGATCTGCGGAGACTAACAGCGGATAACGAGCGAGTTGCTGCATACGATTAACCAGCACGACAGACTCGTACACTGGACCACGAAACAGTATGATCCCGCCCACGTGATTGTCTATAACTTGATGTTTCAAGCTGCGGAAAGCATCACTATCCTGATTGAGGAAGGTGGCGTTCACACCCACGGAGATGAGTTGTCCGATCTTCTCTTCAATCGACATCCGACTGAGTTCTCGATTGGCCCATGCCAGTGCCTGTTTTGATGGTTGACGAGAATATGCGGCAGGGTGCGCAATCGCCTTTTTCTGTTCAACGGAATCGCCCAGAGCTTGAATCGAGCGCGCCGGCGTGCCGAGCCATGTAAAAACAATAAAAAGTAGTATTGCGGTTTTTAAGACTTTCATTGTTGTTCTTGAGTTAATGCTTGATGTGGTACTGCTTCCGGCCTTTCGAAAATCAGGCTGGATATATAACCGGCCGTAAATGTCACTATAGATCCAATCAACACGTACCATTGCCACGACACCTGTAACCCGTACCAGACAATTATCATTGTCAGAATGCCGGCGATAATTCCGGTCAGTGCGCCAATGCGGCCGACACGTTTAGTTAGAGATCCGAGGAAGAAGACTCCTAATATCGGTCCATTAGTAAACGATGCGATTGAGAGCACTGAATCTACAACCCGTTGCTGCATCGTGATGGCAAGTATGGCTACACCAATCTGTACCAGTCCCCAGGTTGCGGTCAATGCTTTGGAAACTTTCAAGTAGTGGCGGTCCGAACGATCACGAGCGAACAACGGACGGTAAAAATCGGTTACAGCAGTCGCCGCTGAAGAATTCAGGGACGATGAGAGTGTACTCATTGCCGCGGCAAAGATCGCGGCGATGACTAATCCCGTCAAACCTGGCGGTAATTGCGTCACGATGAAGTGAGGAAATATTCGATCAGCTCTGGTCGCGACATCTGGAGGCAGGATTGGAAAGTCTCTATAAAACACAAAAAGCATGACACCGATGAGAAGAAACAACACGAATTGTGCGAACACGACCGCACCGCTGCCGAGCAGAGCTCCCGTTGCCTGTCTGGCATTTTTGCTGCACAGATAACGTTGCACCATCAGTTGGTCAGTGCCGTGAGTCGCGGTTGTCAGAAACGCACCCCCGATAACGCCAGCCCAAAATGTATAGCTACGCCCGATCTGTAAAGTGAAATCAAACAACTGAAATTTTTGATTTGCATTGCCGACCGCTACAACTTCGGCCCAACCACCGGGAATTCTGGTGAGCAGGAGCGCTGCAGCGACAAGTGCGCCCGCAATGTAGATCACCAGTTGAATGACGTCGGTCCAGATCACGGCCGACATACCACCGAGATACGTATAAAGAATCGTTACAATACCGATGATTAAAATAGAGGTGGGATCGGACCAGCCCGTCAAGGCGACAAGTACCAGCGCTGTAGCAAACAAGCGAATGCCATCGGCGAGTGACCGGGTGATTAGAAACAATGACGCCGCTGTTCGTTTGACTTGGCCACCGAATCTCTTGTCAAGCACCTGGTAAACTGTAAACAGTTCGCCTTTGAAGTACAGCGGAATGAACAGGGCAACGATCACGAGTCGGCCGATCATGTAGCCGGTCACGAGTTGTAGAAAAGTGAAATTACCGCCTTCGCCGCGAGCATTCGCTGCAAATGCAAAGGCGGGCACGCTGATGAAGGTGACGGTTGAGGTTTCGGTAGCGACAATCGAACCGGCCAAGGCCCACCAGGGCACATCGCGATCTGAAAGAAAATAGTCGCGGATGTCTTTTTGTTTGCGTCCGAAATACCATCCGAACGCAGTGACACCCGCCATATAGGCAACAATGATCACCAGGTCGAGCGTGTGGAGTTGCATTATGAGGTCTTCAGTCTCATCAAGCGCTGGCTTCGTGAATCGATTCGATCGCCCTGGTGACGACGCCATTTGCTCGCTTTAGATAGTCTTGCGCCGTAAGAACGTCGCAACCAGTTGCAGTCATTACGAGAGCAACCCGCGTGTCAGACCCGGCCTTACTGAGAGCAAGTTGCGCTTCCCTCGCATCCAGGTTTCGTTCGGCCATCAGGATACGCACGGCACGTTCTCGCAATTTGCTGTTGCGCGGTTGAAGGTTGGTCATGCGATTGCCGCTGACGTAGCCGAGTTTGACCATTGTGCTGGTGGAGACCATGTTGAGCACCAACTTCTGTGCAGTGCCTGCTTTCAACCTGCTTGAGCCCGCAACTACTTCGGGACCAACAACGGGAATGATCGACAATTCAGTTACGCGGGTAATAGGCGAATCAGGAACGCAGGTCAAAGCGACGGTAAAAGCGCCGATTGAGCGCGCATACGAAATTGCGCCAACGGTATACGGCGTGCTACCGGAAGCTGCAATTCCCACCAGCACGTCGCCTTTCGCGAAGCCACGCCGCTGTAGATCGCCTGCACCTGCTTGTGAATCGTCTTCAGAAGCTTCTACTGCACGATAGCACGCCTCGTAACCACCGGCGATAATTCCCTGAACCATGTCCGGCAGAACACCGAAGGTCGGCGGACACTCCGACGCATCGAGAACACCCATTCGACCGGACGTTCCCGTGCCAATGTAAAAGAGTCGGCCGCCTACTCTTAACCTGTCTGCTATGACGTTAACGGCTTGTTCAATTTGATCGATTACAGATCCGACAGCTGCGGCAACCAACGCATCTTCCTCGTTCATCAGTTC
The DNA here is from genome assembly GCA_046262775.1 of Pyrinomonadaceae bacterium. Lineage (GTDB taxonomy): Bacteria > Acidobacteriota > Blastocatellia > Pyrinomonadales > Pyrinomonadaceae > PSRF01. The sequence continues at coordinate 15,096 of JBHEMC010000024.1, forward strand.
GAGTATGCGGCGCGTTGGTAATGAACTTAGGTTCGTTGTGCGAGGATTTTCCTGCTCGCTGATTGGAAGTGAATCGCCGGTTTCAGTGGTCATTTAACGAAACGTTTAGACGGCGAGTGCGATGTGATTAACCCTTTCGCGCGCCATTCTGGCAGCAGCGATTGCTGGAGCAAACAGTGGCGGAGCAAAAAACGCACGCGGAGCGACGTTCCCCACCTCTGCTTGCAGTGGACCAAGTACAAGATCTCCACTGGCATTGAAGACGCCTCCTACGTAGGCAACCTGAAATCGCTCTCGCTCCATTTGCAATTTTTTGATCACGGCGCCAGCCGCAATGCCAAGTTCAATGCCTGCTTCGCCGAGAATTTGTTGGGCCACTGCGTCTTTGCGCTTTGCTGCATCAATCACGTCACGTCCAAATCCGGCGAGACGCTCATTAGTTATTGAAGGGCCGTAGATCGCGGTAGCGAGATCGTCGGCGGCTGAGACATGGAAATAGGAACAAGCCGCTTCCGTTAATTCAGTTTCAGGTCCTCTTCCATCAGAAGCATAGGCGATAGAACGTAATGCGCGGCGTGCTATCCAGGCTCCACCTCCTTCATCGCCCGCTATCGGTCCCCAGCCGCCGGCACAGAAACGTTTTCCCCAGCCATTGATGCCGCAACAAATGGATCCTGTTCCGGCAATCACTACAAGTCCGGGAGCACCGTCAGTCGCGCCGTACAATGCGATATCGGCGTCTGCAACCACATCAACATCCGCAATGCCCATGCTCACGAGCGCTTCTCGCATGCGTTCGCGCAATTCTCTCCGTCGCGCGCCGGCGAGACCAATCTCAGCGGCGAGGAGATCTGTGACCCGCACCTTTGCCATTGAGCACGCTTTTTCGATCGCCTCCCGCACGGCGGCTGCTGCCGGCGCAATACCCACACGAAGCGGATTTGATGGTCCTGCGCGCCCTTCACCGATCACCCGTTGCTGAAGGTCGAGGACGATTGCGTGAGTCTTCGTACCTCCTCCATCGACACCCACGACAGGCCGCTGGACCTGTATCCGGCGGCCAATCAGAAGGTCAGTTGTGCGGCGTTCATTCGTCAAAATAATCGCTTAAGAATGGTCCTGTTGTTGATTATTCTAGGTAACGCTGACTTATAATGGAAACTAAAAGATTTTATTATTGTAATAACCACGCTTGATATCGAGGAGACTCACTTGGAAATTCGACAACTCCGGGCATTTGTCGCCATCGCTGAATGCGGCACATTCACAGCTGGTGCACAACGGGTACATGTAACGCAGGCTGCCATTAGCATGCAGATCCGACAGCTGGAAAATGAAGTGGGGGCTCGCGTATTCGTGCGCGCTCCACGACACGTAATTCTCACAGAAGCGGGAGAACACCTGCTCGTCAGGGCCAGACACATTCTGCGTGAGCATGATGCCGCGATTGACGAGCTTGCGGAACTGACAGGAGCTGAGCGAGGCCGCTTACGAATTGGCAGTGCTTCGGCGATGGTCTTGACTGACCAGTTACCCAGGATCCTCAAGGAGCTTCGCACCCAACATCCTGCCGCCGAAGTAAGCGTTTCTTCCGGAACGAGTGAAACCCTGGTCGAGCAAATACTCGCCGGGGAATTGGATATCGCCTTTGTATCTCTCCCCGTCGATGTTCGCGGGATACAGACTGAACGACTCAGTGACGATCAGCTGGTCGCCATCGCATCACCACGTCACAAGCTGTCAAAACAGCGGACAGTAAGTGCGTACACGCTGGCGGGTGAGAAACTAATCCTGGGTGAGCGCGGGGGCAATACCCGCAGATTAATTGATCAATTCTTTGCGCAGGCCGGCGTTTCACTCCGGGTGACAATGGAGCTGAGCAGACAGGCAGCAATTAGGCGCATGGTGGAGGAAGACATGGGCGTCGGCATCGTGCCCTTACAATCAGTGCGTGAAGATGTTGAAAAGGGAAAGCTGGTGCGTTGGTGGATCGAAGGAGCACAGATCAATTGGGAGTTAGGACTCGCGCAGTTGACAGGTGGTTATGAGTCGCCAATCATGCACAAGTTCGTAACTCTCACCCGCAAAAGTTTCGCAGGCGAACCGCTCGTCGCAAATTCCAAAAAGGCCAAACAGAAAAAAAAGAGTCGGAAGTGACCGCGTCACTTCGTCACTCATATCCGTGACAGAGCATCGACGAGACGGTCAATGTCGTCTTCGTTGTTGAAGAGATCTGTTGAGACGCGAATGCCGGAGGGTTTTTCCGTAACAACTATTCCGAGCGCCGCCAACTTCTTCACGAGAGCGGGCGGATCGTTTGCCGCAACCAGAGTTTCAGCTGAACGACTCTGTTCAGAATCGATTGGAGAGAGAACGCGATAGCCATGCTCGGTCAAGCTTTGTGTCAGCGTGCGGTTAAGGTGTAGCGCACGCTCTTCAATTTGCCTGATTCCGATCGACTGCATGAACTCAATCGAAGCTCCTAACGCAAATATGCCGGCGAAGTGCGGGCATCCCAACTCGCATCGCGACGCCACATCGTGCCGCAAATGCACCTCATCATTTCGCATTGCATACGGATCCTGCACACTCAGCCAGCCTATCGCTCGCGCGTGCGTCCGGCTCTGCAGCTCTCTGCTGAGGTAAACAAAGCCGGTACCGTATCCTGCCCGCATCCATTTGTGACCTGTTGCGCATAAAGCGTCGATCTTCATTCGCTTCACATCGATGTCAAACACTCCAGCGGACTGACTTGCATTCACAACCAAAGCATGACCACCTTTGATCTCAGCAATGTTTTCAATTTGTGATCGAAAACCGTTTGAGAATTGAACATGGCTGATGGAAATAATGCCTGTTCGGGTGTTCATCGCCGCGCGCAAATCCTCGACCTGAAGCTCACCATCGAGTGATTTAGCAAGATGCACAGGAATTCGACGATGCATCCAGGTTATGGTTGATACCGGGAATTCCAGGTCCGTCGATATTACTTCACCGTGGTGTTCGAGGCCGTCGATGATGACGTTCATTCCACTCGAGGTATTGGTTGTAAATCCAATCTCATCAGGTTCAGCGTTGATGAAATCGGCAACTTGGTTGCGTATCTTTTCGCGACGGGCCAGCCACTCGTCCCAATGCACGTCTCCATCCCGCATCATCTGATCGTAAAAGCGAGTGGCGGCCTCTTTTGTTCTTTTTGCAAGCGGACCAGCCGCTGCCGAATTGAGGTAGCAGGAATCGGACGCAACTGGAAATTGCGAGCGAATGTTGGACCAATCAACCATAAACACGCCATTCGAGCATTGGCTTAAGTCGCTAGAAACCAGACGGTGCTGAGCGGGGGCAGATCCAGGACTGCGGAGAAATCACGTCCCTTAGCCGGCACCTCCTCTGCTCTGATCGAAGCAATCGGAACACTGCCGCTTCCGCGGTACACTTCTGCATCAGTGTTGATTACTGATCTGTATTTTCGCTTCGCCGGTAAAGGCAATCGATAACGATTTCGCGGCACCGCAGAAAAGTTACCAACACACACTATGTCTCGCCCATCCGGCGAAGAACGGCGAACAAATGCGACGATGTTCTCAAGAGCGTTATCAACATCAAGCCACTCAAATCCCGCCGGTTCATTGTCTACCTGCCAGAGGCAATTCTGCGATACATAAACTGCGTTCAGATCTCTGATTAGTTTTTGAACACCGGCATGTAAGCCGTCGTCCAACAAATGCCAGTCCAAACTTTCTGTTTCATTCCACTCACGCCACTGTCCAAACTCCCCACCCATAAACAGCAGCTTCTTGCCGGGATGCGCCCACATATAGGCATACAGTGCACGCAGCGTCGCAAACTTCTGTGAGGCGTCGCCCGGCATCTTGTTGAGCAGTGATCCCTTCATGTGGACCACTTCATCGTGTGAAAAGGGGAGAATAAAATTTTCACTCCAGGCGTACAACAGACCAAATGTCAATGCATTGTGAGTGCCGGCGCGAAACAAAGGATCAGTTTGGAAATACTTCAAGGTATCGTGCATCCAACCCATGTTCCACTTGAAATCGAAGCCCAGACCGCCGGCGTAAACGGGATGGCTAACAGCAGGCCACGACGTCGACTCCTCCGCAATCATCATCGTACCGGGACATGCCCGGTGAGTTGCCTCGTTCAACTCCTTAAGAAACGAGATCGCTTCGAGGTTCTCTCGACCACCATACTTATTCGGCAGCCATTCGCCTTCCTTTCTGCTGTAATCCAAATAAAGCATCGAAGCCACGGCATCAACTCGTAGACCATCAAGATGAAATTCATTTAACCAGTACAGCGCGTTCGCCATCAGGAAATTTCTAACTTCATTGCGTCCGTAGTTGAAAATATAAGTGCCCCAGTCCGGATGCTCTCCCTTGCGTGGGTCAAGATGTTCATACAAAGCAGATCCATCGAACCTCCCAAGCGCCCATGTGTCTTTGGGAAAATGCGCCGGGACCCAGTCTACGATCACGCCAACGCCGTGCTGATGGAGGTAATTAATCAGGTATCGGAAATCGTCGGGCGTGCCGTATCGGGCAGACGGCGCATAGTAATTGCTGACCTGGTATCCCCACGACGGTCCGTACGGATGTTCTTTCAACGGCAGAAACTCCACATGTGTGTATCCTACTTCCAGCACATACTCCGTCAATGCTGTCGCCATTTCCAGATAACTGAAAGGTCGGTTTTCATCTTCCATCTTCCGTCGCCACGAACCAAAATGTACTTCGTAGATCGATAGCGGCTCCCGGAAGTGTTGGCGACGCGCACGCGCTTTCATCCAATTGCCGTCGGTAAATTTGAAATCCGAGCTGTAAACGATCGAAGAGGTTTGTGGCGGAACTTCCGTGTATTGTGCATACGGATCTGCTTTTAAAAACGCGAGGCCTCTCTTCCTTCGGATTTCAAATTTGTACAAGGCTCCTTTGTTTAATTCAGGAACGAACAGCTCCCACACTCCGGAATTACCCAACCTGCGCATTTGATGACATCGACCGTCCCATCCGTTGAAATCCCCGACCACACTTACGCCATCCGCGTGCGGAGCCCACACCGCGAATGAGACACCTGTAACCCGACCTATCTTTCTCACGTGGGCTCCGAGTCTCTTGTAGATTTCCTCGTGCTTTCCTTCTCCAAAAAGATGTAGATCCAGTTCACCAATTGTGACGTCAAACGCGTATGGATCTCTTGACGTAATGGAGTGCCCCGACGGCTGACGAATGCGCAGGCGGTAAGAAGGAACTGTGGTTAATTCGGGAACAGTTGCTTCAAAAAGCCCGGAGTCATGAATTCGGGTCATCAACAGCGGGCGTCTCGTCCCGATTACCAACTCTACAGCGTCGGCGTCCGCCCGAAAGGTGCGGACCGTAAGGCCTGCTTCATTCAGGTGTGGACCCAGAATCTGATGGGGATTGTGATGGCGCAGCGAGAGAAGTTGATTTAGATCAGAAGCATTCAAACCGGAACCATTTGTGATCACCTTTGCATGCCGACGAGGAGTGTGGCCCACACGAGTTTTTGTCGCCTTGTCGGTCATTGAGTGGCATTGCTCGTAAACAACGAAAGTAAATTCTCCGGTATTGCGAACCGTAGAAATATGTCGGCGCCGTTTCCCTTCGCTGCGATGTTACTTTTAGCATCGGCCAGCAATTCCAGAAAGGCATCTGTTGGCGTAGGTAGGCCCAGTCTTGATTGGAGCTCGATTACTCGAGCAGCGTACCGCATCACTTGAACCGTCTCGAGACCACCCAAATCGGAAAAGAACCAGCCACAGCTTGTAAACATCAATAATGCATTGTGCTGTATCTCCAACAGAGTCAGGGCGCGTTTCTGTTCTGTTGGAGAAAGAGAGCCGCGTGCGTGTCGTTGTAGAAACGCTTCCGGTGGTTGCAACGCGTTGAGCAGCAGTTGCACAAAATCGTTACGAGCGTCCCACGGATTTTTCAATAGTTCAGCGCCAACACTTTCGAAATGGCCGGCAGCTTCATCACGCAAGAATTCAAATGCACGTCGCAACGGCCCTCGCCATTGCTGGTTCCAATTCGGTTCACCTCCTGTATGACAGCCACAGTGCCGTGACCACCTGCCAGTTCCGTGCGCACAACTCCACGACGTACCTCGCCCATCCGGACCATTGTCAATTTCGACCTCCCACTCCGGTGGATGCTCATCGAGGTACTCGCCATAATTCGTGATATGGAATCGTGCCTCCTTTGCCTCGATCTCCAGAGCATGCGCGAGACACAAATCGCCAAATTTGAAGTGGTGTCCGTACGTCTCGCCATCAGTCGCAACGTTCACCAGCGGTCCTGACTGGCTGATTTGAATGAACCGGTCCACCAACCCACGGCTGGAAGTTAGTAATCGCTCAAATGCGATTCCGCGCGCGAGCGGGCCATGATAGAAGAATATTGCCAGCGATCCTTCGTGATGATTTTTATTTGTGTACTTATACGGTCGTGAGGTATCAACTCGACCTTTGCTGACATCAATCCATTCGGAATCAGGTGAGCTTCGCATTCGACGCGCTTGATCAGGAGCGAGAATTACAAAACGGAGCCTCTGTTCGATCAACAGCGACAGAACTTCGTCGTTACAGGCAGTCTCGGGTAGCCAGATCGACTCCGCGTCGCGATCGAAGCGATAGCGAAAGTCTTCAAGTCCCCACCGTACCTGCGTCAGCTGGTCGCGCTCATTACAAAGCGGCAGAATCGCATGACCGTATGCCTGCGCAATCCCATTCCCATGACCTGAACGCCGCTGGCCACTGTCGCGATCAGCAACAAGGATTTTTTCGTATGTGGCCGGTCTATGTTTTTCGAGCCACGATAATAAGGTAGGGCCGAAGTTGAAACTGATGTTCGCGTAGTTGCTTACAATTCGTTCACCGAGATCATCCCGGAGTCGCGCGAACGCATTTGGCGCGTAGCATTCATCATGGATTCGCTCGTTCCAATCGTAATACGGGGCCGCGCTCAGTTCGCGCTCAACTTCCCCGGTCCAGGGGTTCTCACGTGGCGGCTGATAAAAATGGCCATGAATTATTAGTGCAGTCATTCAATCGCATCTTTTAGTGCAGAAAAATTACGAGGCTACGACGATTGTCTTGCAATCATGTCGTCAAACGCCAGCCTGGCAGCCCCGAGTAGTCCTGCGCTGTCTCCACATTCAGCGGGAACGATCTTGACATTCTTCGAGAGCGACCGAAACGCCCTCTCCTTAATTTGTTGACACATGTTGCTTTCGAACAAGTCCCACCCGTCGGCGACCCCACCTCCGATCACGATAATCTCAGGATTCAGCAAATTAATGAGATTAGCCAGTCCCACTCCCAGATAGGTTCCCATTCGCTTGAACACGCTGAGAGCAAGTTTGTCTCCATCATGGCCTGCTTCGTAAACGATCTTTGCAGTCAACGCAAGGCCGACCAGGCTTGAATCGGGATACTGCGGTAACTCTTCCCTGGCCATGCGGACGATCGCAGTTGCAGACGCAAACATCTCCAGACATCCAGTGTTGCCGCATTTACATTTTTGCCCGCCGAAAGGATCCACTGTTGTATGTCCAACCTCACCCGCGGAGCCGTCGGTTCCCCGCCACAGTTTCCCATTCAATATGACTCCGCCCCCGACACCTGTGCCAAGAGTGATGCAGATTACATTCCGATAGCCACGCGCCGCACCAAGCCACATCTCTCCCATAGCTGCTGCGTTCGCGTCGTTTTCAAGTACGACGGGCCAACGCCAGCGATCCTGCAAAGCGGCTCTCAAGGGAAAATTATCAAGACACGGAAGGTTCGGTGCTTGCACGACAATCGCATTGTTCCTATCAACAGTACCTGGAACCATGATTGAAGCGGCAGCAATCATCTGCTCTGGAATGTTTGCTTCGCTTCGGCATTCGCGAGCGGCGTTGACCAACGCCAGCACAATGAATTGCGCGGCGTCCTCCTTTGGTGTCTCCTGTTTCAGTTGTTTCAGGATCTTGCCCGTCTCATCGATGAGTGCTACGCGGAGGTGAGTGCCACCAAGGTCAGCAGCGAAAACCGTTTCAGGGTTGGCAACCGTCATGTGTTTGCTTGAGAGATTATCTCCCCGTTTTAGAGTGCAGTCGTCCCGGGACCAGCCAGTCCGGCCCAGTTGGTCCGGTCGAGATTCCAGACGAGCGCGATACCTGCAATAACTGCCAGGGCGCTGAGAACGAGCAGCTTAGTCCATCCGCCGAACAGCAACTCACCTATAGCGAAAAGTGCTGCATAGACCATAGTGACGCCCAAAAACCAGTTAAATAGGTTCGCCACGATTTCACCCCGTCGCTCCGGCACTCCCGCTGCGGCGGCAACCCGGCGCCAACCATTTCCAGCGGGATGTACGCGACGATAAAAGTCAGTGAGTTTTTCGATTGGTTCTGGCTTTGTCAGAAATGTAGTGACGAGCCAGACGGCCGTTGTAACAGCTACCGTGATAATTATCTGTTGGGCAAAACCAATCGGCGTTGTGGTGTCGACGAGCGCGAAGTATCGCAAACCAAGAGATACGACAAGAGCCGAAGCCATGGCGGCAACTTCCGACCACGCATTTATTCGCCACCAGTACCAACGCAAAATGTAAACCAGACCAGTGCCTGCGCCCAAAGCCAACACCAGTTCCCATCCACTGGTAATGCGGTTCATGTAATAAGTTACAGCAATTGAAAGTAGCACGATCAGCAGCGTCGCCATCCTCGCAGCAAACACATAATGCTTTTCGCTTGCTTCGCGTCGCACAAATCGACGATAGAAGTCGTTGACGATGTAACTGGCGCCCCAGTTCATTTGCGTAGAGATAGTGCTCATGTACGCAGCGGCAAACGAAGCCAACAAAAGACCGCGGAAGCCAATCGGCAGGTAATCATTCATCACCTGCACGTAACCGAACGCGGCATCGGGCTTTCCCGTCTCTGGATTAATTGTAGTGCCGTTATACAAAACCATTGAACAGAGCGCTACCAGGATCCAGGGCCAAGGTCGTAATGCATAGTGTGCGATGTTGAACCAGAGTGTCGCGAGCACTCCATGCTTCTCGTTTTTCGCAGAAAAGATTCTTTGCGCCACGTAACCGCCGCCACCCGGTTCCGCCCCTGGATACCATGACGCCCACCAATTTACGCCCAGATACACTGCCAACGTTAACAGAGGCAACATCCAGATGGCAGAACCATCAGGCAACAGTTTGATTGCGCCGCCTGGGCCAAATACTTCAGTAGACCCAATTGGTGTTACGGACGCGAGTCGTGTCTTCAACTGCTCCAGCCCGCCAACTGCTTTTACTGCGAAAACAGCGAGACCGATTGAACCAATCATCGCAATGGCAAACTGCACCGCATCTGTAACAACCACGCCCCAGAACCCTGACAGGATTGAGTAGATGAAAGTGATGCCAAGACACAGCGCCAGTGCTTGCCATTTGGCAAGGCCGAGAGTGCCACTGAGCACTTTCGCCATACCCAGATTAACCCAGCCCATTATTATCAAATTTATTGGCAGACCCAGGTAAAGAGCTCGAAAGCCGCGCAGGAACGCTGCGGGATTTCCGGAGTAGCGTAACTCCACAAACTCGACGTCCGTCAAAACGCGAGCGCGTCGCCACAAGGCCGCAAAGAAAAATACGGTCAACATTCCGCTGGCCAACAAGGACCACCAAAGCCAGTTACCAGCTACGCCGTTACGCGCAACCATCTCTGTCACTGCTAAAGGAGTGTCGGCCGCAAACGTCGTCGCAACCATGGAGGTTCCCGCCAACCACCAGGGCATCGAGCGATCCGAGAGAAAATATTCAGCGGTTGATCGACCAGCACGGCGAGCGTAGTAAAGACCGATTAGGAGTGAGAGAACAAAATATGCGGCAATAATCAACCAATCAATGGTGACCAGTTTCAAATTGGGTTCTCCCGTGTGGGCTGAAATGCCGAGCGGCACATCATACCGCAGAAGTACACTTGATTTAGGGAAAGTTTTGGAGTCAGGCCGAATGGATGTGTGTTGTGGAGACCTTGTGTTGTGCTGGACTCGAATAATCGCTTACATTCTCGACGTAATCAACCAGGCTCCTGCGACACGACAAGAATGACGATCTTCACCTTTATTGCCGGCTTCTTCTTGATCCTTATCATTCTGTGGGATGTATTCGAAACAATCATTCTGCCGCGAAGAGTTACCCGCCGCATCAGATTAATGAATATTTTCTACACGGTGATCTGGGTTCCCTGGTCTACGTTAGTGAAGCGCGTCGCAAATGAACGACGGCACGAGAAATACCTGGGACTCTTTGGCCCACTGTCTCTCCTGCTATTGCTTATTGTCTGGGCTGCGGGACTGATCGTCGGGTACGCGTTGTTGTTCTGGGCGACCGGCGCAAAACTGAGTACTTTGGGCGAATCAACATTCACCATTTATCTGTATCTCAGCGGCGTCACTTTCTTTACTCTCGGCTACGGCGATGTGACGCCGTTATATGGGTTCGGACGCTTTTTGGTAGTGATCGAAGGTGGCAACGGCCTCGGACTCTTCGCAATTGTGATTAGCTATCTTCCTATTCTCTATCAAGCATTTTCGCGACGCGAGGCGAGCATTTCACTTCTTGACGCTCGCGCGGGCTCACCGTCAAGCGCTGTAGAACTGCTGAGACGACATCGAGCTGAAGATTCATTTGCTGACTTGAATCGCCTCTTGAGCGAGTGGGAACGATGGTCAGCCGAGTTGCTTGAGAGCCATCTTTCGTATCCGGTGCTGTGCTACTTTCGATCTCAGCATGACAATCAATCGTGGTTGCGGGCGCTAACAACGGTGCTCGATACGTGTGCGCTGGTAATAGTGGGAGTTGACAACGCTCCAGTGTGGCAAGCACGTATGACATTTGCCATGGCCAGACATGCAGTTGTCGATATTGCACAAGTGTTCAGAACGGCTCCGAGTGCGCCATCTTCTTGCAGTGGCCGGTTGACATCCGAAGAACTAAGACGCTTGCGGGATCTTTTACGCGACAAAGGCATTGAGATGGCTGATGGTGATCAAACGGAGAAACGACTTTGCGAATTGCGAATGATGTATGAGCCGTATGTGTTTGCTCTTGCAGATTGGCTCTTGATGCCATTGCCGCCGTGGATTCTGCCGCCAGATGCGATTGACAATTGGAAGACCAGTGCCTGGGGTAGAATTCAGTAGCGGGATTCTGTCAGGGCGGGATCAAAACTATGCCGTACGCAAGAACGAGCTTGGTGCTGGTAACGCTCGCCGTTGTCTTCGCAATGCCGGCTCAACGTCAGCGAGTTGTCCGCAGATCCAATGCAGATGTGCAAATGCAGACGCCAGGTGAAGAGAAATCCAAAGAAACCAGACCGCGCGCTCGAGATCTCGGCATTAGGATTGGAGTGCTTCCTGTCGGTACGTTGAACGCGATTACGGATGTCAGTGGTGTGAAGGTGGGCCACACCACAATCATTCGCGGAGATGGCATTCGGACCGGAGTCACAGCGATATTGCCTCACAGCGGAAATCTGTTTCGCGAGAAAGTCCCGGGAGCGGTATTTGTCGGCAATGGATTTGGCAAGCTTGCCGGTTCGACCCAGGTAAACGAACTGGGCGAGATAGAAACACCAATCCTGTTGACTTCAACTTTGAGTGTTCCTCGAGTTGCCGATGCTGTTCTCGATTACATGCTGGCGCTTCAGGGGAACGAGGACGTGCAGTCAGTAAATCCAGTAGTCGCCGAAACAAACGACGGCTACCTCAATGATATCCGCGGTCGTCACATCACCCGAGAAGATGTGATTTCCGCAATCAAGGGTGCGACGTCAGGTGTTGTTGAAGAAGGGGCCGTCGGGGCTGGCACAGGCACAGTCGCCTTCGGCTTCAAAGGCGGAATCGGCACATCGTCTCGTAAACTTCCGGAGTCGATCGGGGGTTATACGGTGGGCGTCCTTGTGCAAACAAATTTCGGCGGCATCCTTACAATAAACGGGGCACCAATCGGCCCGGAGCTTGGTCGCTACTATTTAAAAGAGGAATTATCGCGCAGATCAGCAGAAAACGATAGAAAGAAAACCAGCAGACCAGACGATGCCGACGGGTCAGTAATAATCGTAATTGCCACCGACGCTCCGGCCAGTAGCCTGAATCTCCGGCGGATGGCAGCGAGGGCGATGATGGGGCTGGCCCGGACCGGCGCAGCCGGCAGCAATGGCAGTGGCGATTACGCAATCGCTTTTTCGACGGCACTGGACCTACGGATTCGATCCGTTCCAGCAGGTAAAACTGCCCCAGGAACCATCAGCCCCTTAAGTAACGACGCGATGTCTCCGCTCTTTCTCGCCGTGATAGAAGCGACTGAAGAGGCTATCTACAATTCGATGTTTAAAGCCGTCACTATTACGGGCAGGGGCCATACAGTTGATGCTCTCCCGGTGGACCGGGCGGTCGAGATCCTCAAAAAGCACAACCTTCTTTCGCCTGCACCCTGACCCGCTCTATCACAACAACTTCACGGTGGTCTAACCTTTTCATATTCGACAAATAAGTTGTTTGACAGCGATCTGTCCGCTGCATAGAATCGACGTGAACCCCCTGAACAACCGATTGGAAGGAGTGAATAGACGTGACGAGACTAAATGTCCGTGTTAATCGCAAGCGCCCTGAATCTATGACGAGGCAGATCCGGGAGCAGCTCAACGACTTGATCGATGCCGGTACCCTGGCGGCCGGAACTTTTCTTCCAAGTGAACGTGAGCTCGCAGAATCCCTGAAGGTTGCTCGTAATGTCGTAAGGGGAGCATATGAACAATTAATGTCGGCTGGAAAAGTGCGCAGTGAGGGTCGTAAGGGTCGAACGGTCCGATCAGCGAATAGCAAGAAAAGAAGCGCCATTGGAACCAAAGCTTCATCCAGCGCTAAAGGCTCAACCGCGAAAAAGGCGAAAGCTCGGAAAAAATAAAAAGATTTCGGGCTCGATGCACGAGGAATCCCCCCTTTAGTTTACGTGAGCACCTTGTTTGTCGACTCAATTTTACTTTTCCGCGCTGGCCCCTATCTCCCCCAGTGAAACGATCTCGCTCTTTATCGCTTTGCGTTCCGCCAGCAACCTCACGAAGAAGCGCCTGCGCAGAAGAAAAAATGTTAGAGCTCGAAGCGCACCAACAGATCTGTCTAGTTCTTCGAAAAACAAGATCGCGACATAGCCGGCAATCGGGATGAGCAATAACGAGGCGGTGGCAAACAGCCACCCGGTGATCGGGTATAACGCGATCGCTACAAACAACCATGTAAGTGGAAAGAGCAGCATCGCCGATATTATCTTGATTGTTGAGATGACATCTTCCGCGTCCTGGGAGAGTCGAGTAGCGAGATATCCGCCGAGCCAATAGGCGGGGAAGTGTAGGATAGTCCCGGCAATACCCGGCGCCAACAAAAAACTGAACCATAAAATCCGTGTGGCAATGTGGGAGAATACTGCCGCGGTCGAACTTGGGGCCGACAAATCTTCTGGATCGATTCCAGCTTGAGTTAGCTCCTCTTCAAAACGCCTCATTCTTATTACCAGCCGTCGCACCCGCTCTGGTTCGTCTTTTTTTAAAACCGAATAAGCCTTGATGAACCGCTGCTGGAGGCGAAGTTCGTCTGCCAATGTTTCATCACCGTTTTCGTTTTCGTCGGACGAGAATATCCGTTCGGCACGACTGATGGTGTGCAGTGCTTCATCGTGTTGCGCGTCGAGGACAACATCTCGAAGACTCTTTTCGATCGTGGTGGAGAGTTCCCGAACAGCTAACCGCGGCGGATCGCCGTCAGAATCCAGTTCGGCCGGCTCAACTCGGATTCCTTTTCCGAAATAGAGCAAAGCCGAACTGCGGAAGCTTGTTTTTGAGGTGTAATAGAGACCAGCCGGAACAATCCACAATTCGGTGACATCGCCTGCGGATCGTGCTGCAAGCGAGATGCGAGCTGCACCCGTCTTGATTGGTTTCAAACCGGGAGCGTCGTGAGACACCCCTTCGGGACAAATACCAATTGTTCCTCCCCGGGCGAGCAGCCTTCGCGCAGCGACAAACGTCTCCTGATTTTTTGAGATGTCCTCGCCTTCATCCTGACGACGGTAAATGGGCAAGGAGTCCATTGCGCGGACAAAGTATCCGAGGACGGGCATTCGGAATAGGGGCGCTTTTGCGAGAAACGATACCCGCCGCGGAGCAAGGCAAAGAAGAAAAACAGGATCGACGAGAGCATTTGGATGATTGAGTACAAAAATCACCGGCGCTTTAAGCGGCACGTTCTCGACGCCAGTTACTTCAATTCGCTGAAAGTAGATACGCAGTGCGAATCGAAGTATTGTGATGATAAGAGGCCGGATCATTTAGCAGCGAGCGTACAGATACGCGCTCTAGCGCGACATGATACCAATCATTAGTTTACATTTTTGGGTTGGAATGTGCGGTTACACCGTTTCTGGGGGGAACTCTATATACACGAATTCATTCTTGTAAGTGAATGGGCAGCTTGGATTCAAATCATTGCATGACCAAGCTCGACCCGGTGGAGACAATGACACAGAAATAAAAATAAGGTTAATCGTCGATTGTGACATGGAGTTAACTAATTCGCTTTGGGTCTGCAGTGGCTGCGGTAGCGCAGTGCAGTCCAACGTTTGGATGTAACGGAAGTCTTTTTTCCGCCTTTCACCCATGGGGCGGACACGGAGTTCCGCCCCTACAGTCATCATGACGCTTTAAGTTATCGCCTAACAGGAACAGCAGGATCCTTCGCGAGTAAGGAGAACAGTACTGAAAGTAGCACTAAGATGCTGAACCGCATTTGAGACTAGTGAACTCGTGATGCAATAATACTCACGCTTTCCCGCTGAGACACTTCAAATTTACTTCGAGAGGTTCCGTATGAAGCGCTTTGTCGTCACCATATCTATCCTTCTGTTCGTATGGGTTCAGGCCCCTGCTCAAACTCGCACCTACACCATCGAAGACTTACTCAAAGTGCGCCGCGTGGGCGATTCGCAAGTGTCACCCGATGGACGTCGCGTGGCATTTACAATCGGCGACGTGAACTTTGACGCCAACCGAGCTGTCAATCACATCTATGTCGTATCCATCTCGGGTGGCGATCTCAAACAACTAACCAGCGGCGATCGTTCCGCGACCTCGCCTCGCTGGTCTCCCGATGGCAAAAAGATTGCTTTTACAACGGGCGGACAGATTTGGGTGATGGACAGCGACGGAGACAATAAAGATCAGATCACCAAGATCTCGACTGATGCAGCCGCACCAGTCTGGTCTCCGGACGGCAGGTGGATCGCTTTCACTTCTGACGTGTATCCCGACTGCCGCGATGATGAGTGCAATAAGAAAAAAGACGAACTGGCAGAAAAAAGCAAAGTGAAAGCCCATACCGTCGACCGCTTGTTGTTTCGTCATTGGAATGAATGGCGAGACGTCAAACGCACGCATGTGTTTGTTGTATCCAGCAAGGGTGGAGCTGCGCGACTAATAACGACAGGGGATTTCGATTCTCCACCCTACGCTGCGGCTACAGGCGTCGATTACGCGTTTTCACCTGATTCGAGCGAGATCGCATACCTACGGAACCCAGACAGAGTTGAGGCCATTTCCACTAACAGCGACATCTACACAGTGCCTGTCAGCGGTGGGAGTGCAAAGAACATTACGGTTCGCAATCGTGGATACGACGCTGGTCCGATTTATACGCGCGACGGCAAATTGATCATCTATCGCTCACAAGCCACTGCTGGATTTGAAGCAGACAGGTGGCGATTAATGGCGTACAACCGTTCCACTGGTGTCAGCACGGAACTTACGCGGAGTTTCGATCAGCAGGTTGAGGAAGTAGCTGTCTCACCACGCGATGATTACATTTACTTTACAGCTAACGAGCGCGGCAAGATGCCTATCTTCCGTATCCCCATTGAAGGCGGCATACCGCAGAAAGTCGTTGCTGGTATTTTCGCGGGCAACCTACAGATCACCGCCGACGGCAAACTAATTTTCGCCAGCAGTTCCATGGCTGCTCCAGCAGAGATTTATACTGCAAATGCAGATGGGACTGGAGTCACAGAACTGACATTTGTAAATCGCGATTTGATGAATCGCGCGAATCTCAAGAAAGCTGAAGAAGTTGAATGGACGGGAGCTTTGGGCCGAAAGGTTCACGGGTTTGTCCTAACACCGACAAATTTCGACAGTGGCAGGAAATATCCTCTGGTAGTCTTGATTCACGGTGGACCACAAGGAGCGTGGAACGACAATTGGGCCTACCGCTGGAACCCGCAGGTGTTTGCAAATTCCGGTTATATCGTGTTCATGCCAAATCCACGCGGCTCAACAGGGTATGGACAACAATTTGTAAATGAGATCAGTGGCGATTGGGGAGGCAAGGCATACACCGACATTATGAATGGTGTCGCCGAAGTTGTTCGTCGCAACTCATTTATTGACCGCAATCGAATTGGCGCTGCCGGCGCGAGCTATGGCGGCTACA
Source organism: Pyrinomonadaceae bacterium (assembly GCA_046262775.1). GTDB lineage: Bacteria > Acidobacteriota > Blastocatellia > Pyrinomonadales > Pyrinomonadaceae > PSRF01. Next base: position 31,654 of record JBHEMC010000024.1, read on the forward strand.
TGATCGATTGGATTGAAGGTCACAACAATGATCCGCGGTTCCGCTTTAAAGTGCTCGTTTCGCACGACGGCGTGTACAACCTCGAGAGTATGTATGGCGCGACTGAGGAGCTTTGGTTTCCGAATTGGGAGTTCAAAGGAACCCCATGGACCAACTCGGCGATGTACAGTCGCTGGTCGCCGAGCAAGTTTGTCAAGAACTTTAATACGCCAATTCTAATCATTCACAATGAGCTCGATTATCGCGTTCCTTTTGCAGAAGGGCTGCAACTGTTTACGGCCGTCCAAACAAAGGGCATCGACTCCAAGCTCCTCGTATTTCCCGACGAGGGCCACTGGGTACTGAAGCCGCAAAACTCACAATTCTGGTATCACACAGTTCTTGACTGGTTAGACAAATATTTGCGGTAAAAAGCTGGTAGTTTGCGGTTAAGGTCCGCAAGTGAAGTCACAACTAACAGATCTTGAACGGCTGGCTATGCGGGAACGCCCGCATGGCCAGCCGATAATGCATCAAACGTGGGGAAAGCTTCTGTTCATGCACTGGCGCATCGACGAGAAGCTGCTGCGTCCGTTGATTCCAACGGAACTTCAAATTGACACGTTTGACGGTACCGCATGGATCGCAATTACGCCGTTCACGATGTGGGACATCCGAGCCTTGCCGCCGTTTGTTCCGGCAGTGCCCGGTTTCCGCGCGATGCACGAGCTGAACGTCCGCACTTACGTTCACTACGATCGATTGCCCGGTGTCTGGTTCTTCTCCCTCGATTGTAATCACCCGGCGGCGGTTCTCGCGGCCAGGACGCTGTTTCGTCTTCCCTACTTCAAGGCAGAGATTGAGCTCGAGCAATCAGGCAGTCAGATCGATTATGAGTTGGCGCGAGTAGATGGTCCGTCCGCTGATTTTCAGGCATCGTGGAAAATTGGCGAAACACTCAAGTACTCGCATCCTGGTTCCCTGGAGTTTTTCCTCACCGAACGATACTGCCTCTATACTGAAGACGATGGCGCTTTATACAGAGCACGAATTCACCACGCGCCGTGGCCCTTGCAAAAAGCGACTCTGAACTCGTTGTCATCAACGATGATCGAGGCTGATGATCTGCCTACGCCCAAAGCTGAGCCGCTGTTACATTATGCAGAAGAGATCAGCGTGGAGATCTGGTCATTGAAAGAATTGTGACCTGCGCCTCTAATGTGGTGTCAGGAAGGGGTCGCGCTCCGCTTGACCCGTTCCCAACCACAAATCACGAGGGTTCCAACTAATCTTCAATCGGGGGTTCGCATCGCGAATGAGCAACTTCACTCTGGTCGCTCTGGCGGCGGCACAACAGCCACAAAGTCGCCCTCAAATCTTTGTGAGTAAAGGCTTAACAACTCGAGCACTCTTTCTAACTGCTTTGAACGTACAATTAGCCCCGCGTGATGACGTTTCTTGACTCGATACACAATCTCCGGATCGTTGTAGGCAGATGTGTCAGGGTTCTCCTGCTTCGCAAGTGACAGCACAATCCCGGCATACTCTTTACGCAGTGGTTTAATAGTCGTTCTCGAGCTCCTGTCTTCTGAAATTTCGATTTTTGCCCACTCGCGCCAAAGGTTTATTCCTGATGCAGCCTCAAGCACATCGGCAATGTAGGCTCCTCCGACGCGAGCCGCTATCTCCAGAAAGTAGAAGTTGCCATCCGGTCCCTTTATGAATTCCGCATGGGTCGCACCATACTCCAATCGCAAGCCTTTGATCAGCCGCCGATTCATCTGTTCCAGCCGCTTCTCGTCAGACGATCCATACTCAACTGTGTGCGAGACGTAGGTGCCGCCGTGATGCGCGACCTGCATTGGGGGCCGCCCATACTGATTAACACCTGCGAATCGCACGCGACCATTACAAACCAATGAATCAACGTGAAAGACGTCGCCGGGGATGAAGCGCGCGAGAACGTAGTATGAAGAACGTTCCCGAAGATTCTCTCTTTCATTCATTTGATTTATTACCTGCCAAATTTCACTCGGGTTCTCTACTTTGACGATACCGATGGCTGAAACATCCGAACGTGGTTTGATCACCCACGGAGGAGGAACTCTTTCCACGAATTCCCGGATGTCGTCCGGATTTATCAGCGGCACCAATTCCGGCACGCAGACACCCGCCTCTCGCGCGTAAACAGCCATCGTCAGTTTGTCGCGAAAGACCTTCGCTCGCGAACTGTTCAAGCCTTTCAGACAAAGGTGTTCGCGAATTAGCGCCGCGGTCACGACATCAAACTCTTCCAATGCGACGACCCGATGCACTTTCATTTTTCTCGAAAGAAATGCGACGAGGTCGATAAAAAGTGCAGGCCCCGCATCATTGGGTACGGCTATCACGTCATCGAGACTGTCATGTGGCCAGTCTTCACCGAGCATCTTTTCTTTTGTGATCAGATAAACGTGACATCCGCGCTCCTTGCATTCGCGAATGAAGTCGACGCCTTTGAAATAGGTCGCAAGACAGATGACGTTTAATGGCTGCATCCGAGGTCAAAATGTACCTGAAGAATTCTGCAGATCGAAAATCAGTGCTTTCGTGAATTTGCATATCGCGAAAGCGACTCCGCTCAGGTGGCGACAGCTACAAGGTCACAGTCCCTTTCGGCGACGGACAAAGTAGACGAAACACCAGTGGAATCCATCCGCATCAATAACACACAATATAAACGTTTCACAGACCATTGGACCTTTTACAGATCGCGGTCACGCTGTTATGTTAGGCGCCCGAACACGCCCGTGTTGACGCAGATCCCAACATGGGGCCGATGCAAATTAGTCCTATTCACATCCATATTCCGATCACATGATCATAAAGAGTCCCTATCCGGACGTTTTGATTCCAGATTTGTCGTTGACCGAATTCGTGTTCCGACACGCCGATGAGTTTGCAGCTAAACCGGCGCTCATAGAAGCCGCTACCGGACGTTCAATTACTTACTCGCAACTTGTCGATCAGATTCGCCGCGCGGCAACTGGATTAATGAAGCGCGGCTTTTCGAAAGGCGAGGTATTTGGAATTCTGAGCCCCAACGTCCCCGAGTACGCAATCGCATTTCATGCCGTTGCTTCACTGGGCGGGATTGTGACTCCAATCAATCCGCTGTACACGGATCACGAGATTGCTTCGCAACTAAAAGACGCGGGGGCACGATTTCTCGTCACTGTTCCTGCATGCATTGAGAAAGCTCTGGCGGCAGCAAAGGAATCAAACGTTGAAGAGGTGTTTGTGTTTGGTGAGGCCGCGGGTGCGACGCCATTTGCGGAACTGCTGGTGAGCGAACCGCAACCTGTAAAGGTTTCGATCAACCCACGAGAGGATCTCATAGCGCTTCCTTACTCGTCAGGCACGACTGGACTTCCCAAGGGCGTGATGCTGACGCATAGCAATCTGGTCGCGAATCTCTGTCAGATGGAAGGTCTCAATTATTTTTTCGAGACAGACACCTTGATTTGCGTACTGCCTCTGTTTCACATCTATGGATTGGTCGTCGTGCTGAATATGGGTCTTTACAAGGGCGCGACGATCGTAATGATGCAGCGTTTCGATCTCGAAGCCTTCCTCAAAGCTGCTCAGCTATACAAGGTGAGCCTTGCGCACCTGGTTCCTCCGATTGTCCTGAACCTCAGCAAACACCCGATCGTCGACAATTATCGCTTGCCAAATTTGAAGACGATTTTTTCTGGAGCTGCTCCGCTTGGTGAAGAACTGACGCGCGCGTGTATGCAGCGGCTTGGCTGTCAGGTTCGTCAGGGTTACGGGCTGACGGAAACTAGTCCGGTGACGCATTCTTCGCCATCTGATTTCGAAGACATCAAATTCGGTTCAGTGGGCGTACTTGCACCGAACACCGAGTGCAGGGTGATCAGCCTGGAGACTAGTGAACCTGTTGGACGCGAGCAAAGAGGCGAAATCTGCGTGCGTGGACCACAGGTAATGAAGGGTTACCTGAATCGGCCCGACGCAACAGCCCAAACTATCGATACCGATGGCTGGCTACACACGGGCGATATTGGGTATGCGGATAGCGATGGACACTTCTTTATCGTCGATCGCGCAAAGGAGTTGATAAAGTACAAGGGATTTCAAGTGCCTCCCGCTGAGCTGGAAGCGCTTCTGTTGACCCATCCCCATATTGCTGACGCTGCGGTAATTCCCTTTCCGGACGACGAGGCTGGTGAGGTACCAAAAGCGGTTGTTGTGTTGCGCCAGCCAGTTGACGCTGACGACATTTTGGAATTCGTATCGGAACGTGTCGCACCTCACAAACGGATTCGCTATATCGAGTTCGTTGATCAAATTCCGAAATCAGCATCAGGGAAGATTCTGCGTCGTGTTCTGATTCAACGGGACCGCAATCGTGTGTAGGTCGGCCAGTGGTCAACGGAGCTGTGACAGAGACAGAAACGTTCCACGATTCTGATTCGTGTGATCGAATTCAATCTGTGGGTTTTGTCTTCTCATAGTTCTCAGTTTTATCGCTCGTGACGCCTCTTGACACTCGCAGAGCGGCAGCATAGAGTCGCGAACAGCTTGACGACCCGGCCGATATCAACTCGCTTCTTCAGGAGAAAAAGCAATGTATTTCAATAATTCACTTCGATGGTCGACGCTCGGTTTGATCCTCACAGCTGCGGTTTCAGCTGCCGGACAGAGCAATGTCAACTGGTCGGAATGGGAAACTCTTACGCCGGACGGTGAAGAGTTCTCGGTTGTAATCCCGAAAGGGAAAACTGTCGAGAGTACGAAGTTTCAATACCACAAAATGCAATTAACGAGCCGGCTATACATGGCAGCGGATCCAAAGGGCGCCGTGTTCGCAGTCGTCTCTTTGAATGGCATTCGTTCCAATCCGGCTGCATATACCGAGCTGGAACGATTCAATTCGTATGTGAATGCCTTCAAAGACTGGTTCCCAGCCAAAGCGCGCACCACTCAAGCCGCCGTAAAGCTGACGCTGAATCGTAATACGATCTTTCACGGATACAATGGGCGCGAATATCAATTGACGATCGGCGATCTCAGCGGCGTCGCTCAAACATACATTACGCGAAAAAGGTTTTATGCTTTGGTGGCGCTCAATACCAAAAAAGACGAGGCATTGAAGGAAAAGTTTCTCAGTTCCTTTCTTCTACCGGATCGATCGGCTGAACCTGTAGCGATGGCGGCCGCACAAACCGGAGAGAACCCTGGTATTGCTCCACAACCTCAGGGTACTCGCACGCCAGCTACTCCTACTGACAACAAGCGAACTGAAGGTGAAGCTGAAAATCCAGGCACGCCGCCCAAAACACCCGATGTGGTCGAAACCACGCCGGATCAGCAACCTAAGCGGCAACCGATCTCAGGAGGAGTCCTGAACGGGAAAGCAATATATTTACCTATGCCCGCTTTTCCTCCTGGCGACGCGCAGGGTACCGTGATTGTTCAAGTATTGATTGATGAGCAGGGATTCGTCGCCGAAGCGAAAGCCATTTCCGGTCCACAAGCGCTTCATGCAGCGGCCGTCACTGCAGCGAGGTTGGCGCGGTTCTCGCCCACCACACTTATGGGCGAGCCCGTCAGAGTGACAGGCGTTATCACGTACAACTTCACACGCCAATAGGATTCGGATGCGTCGCTTGTTGAATACGCTTGATAACGCTCATAACGAGCTCCTAACGGAACTTAGCGAAGTCGACGATCAACTTTTCAGCTTACGTCCAACAGCCGATCAATGGAGTGTCGCGGAGGTCATTGACCACCTCAGTCGCGTTGAGCTCGCCGTAATTCAGGAACTGCAAAAGGGTTTGGACCGCCCGGCGGCGCGCGTTTCTGTGTTTAAGCGGCTTATCCCGATGCAACTTGTCTCGTTGAGATTGTTTCGTGTTGAAGCGCCGAAGTTGGTGAAACCTCTGAACACAAAACCGAAGCAGGAGTCATTGAGCAGCTATAGTTACTTACGCGACCAACTTAAAACGCTCTGCGAGGCACAAGAGGGGAAACGATTCCGACAGATCTCCATGCGACATCCCGTGTTTGGAATGATCGATGGTGTTGCCGCGATTACCATGGTCGCTCATCACGAGCGGCGTCATTTGAAACAGGTCCGCGATATTCTAAAAACGCTGCGTACTCGATCTGCGGCTGCTTAATTCGAGTGTAGCCGCACTCTACCATGACTGCGCAACCTGCAAGTATGGGTTTGTCGGGTTGCGCTGGTTTGTAATTGGGAGACACGTCTTACATGTCATCAAGAATAGCGGTTGAACGGCCAGCCTGGTCCATTCCAAATTATCTTGAAGTGTCGGATTCAGGTCATTTGGAGATCAACGGAGTTGACGCACTTCATCTCGTCAGTCAGTTTAAGTCGCCGCTTTTTGTTTTTTCAGAATCGCGAATTCGTGCAAACATTCTGCGCCTCCAACAAGCTGCTCACGCAGTCGATCGCCCGATAAAGTTTTGCTACGCGTCGAAGGCAAATTCAAACATGGCGATCCTTAGAACTGTGCTCGAGGCCGGTATCGATGTTGAAGTAAACAGCGGCGGCGAACTTTTTAAAGCGCTCAAAGCCGGTTTTCAGCCTCAGCAAATGATCTTCAATGGCACAAGCAAAACGGACGAAGAACTGGATGCTGCAATCCTCGCCGGAATATATGCAATCAATGTCGATTCTATTTACGAAATTGAATTGATCGAACGCGCAGTCAAACGGTCGCGATCCAATGGGACTCCAGTAGCTCCTGCGCGAGTGGCGTTGCGGCTGGTTCCGGAGATTGGAACCCGTTCTCACCTCGGATTGCAGACGGCTCTATTAACTTCCAAATTTGGTATCTCTTCCTCTGAAGTCCTCGAAGCATTCCGTCGCAGCCTTATGCATCCGGATCTAATCCAGGTCTGCGGCATTCATATTCACGTGGGCTCGCAAACGCCGGACGTTCAACCGTTCGCTGACGCTTTCAAGAGTATGTGGGAACATCTTGTGACGATACACCGCGAAACAGGCCACCGATTGGAGCACATAAATCTTGGCGGAGGCATACCCGTCAACTACCTTCGCGATCGAACCCAGGCTGACGATCTACCTCGACATGAACGGGAGATGTTGGGAGCTGACCTCGAGCCTTCTGCGGTCCTAACTGAAGCATTGCGTGTCGCTCGTGAATCGGCCAGGACCGCCAATGCTGAACACTTGCTGGATGAGGTCACAATTCTTCTCGAACCAGGTCGAAGTGTTATCGCCGACGCCGGGCTCGTACTCACCACCGTCTGCAACATCAAGCAACGTCCTGAAACAGACGATGTATGGCTGCTCACCGACGCCGGTTACAACATCATGCTTTCGATGAATAACTATAAGTGGTACTACCATCTAATCTCGGCTTCTCGAGCAGGTGCACCCACCGATCACAAGTACAAAGTCGCCGGACCATTGTGTGATTCCGGAGATGTGTACTTTGATATCGAACGCCAGAACCGCCTGCCTGATTATCGAAGGCTACCGGCAAACATTGAACCTGGAGAGGTATTGGCCCTGTTGAACTGCGGCGCGTATTCCCTGGCCCAAATGTTCCACTACAACGGACGTCCATTGCCGGCCGCGGTGCTCATCCGGGAGAACGGGAACGTGGATTTGATTCGTCGACGCGATACCTACGACGATTTAGTCGCGTCTGAAATCTGGTAGTGGCCCACTTCGCTGACCGATAACTGATGCAAACCAATCACAATCACCTCGTGCGCGGTCTCGGTCTGCCTGCCGCTATTTCAGTTAATGTTGCAAACGTCATCGGCACTGGAGTGTTTCTAAAAGCGCGAGTGATGACTTGTAACGTCGGCACGCCCGGCAAAGCACTTGCCGTTTGGATATTCGCGGGTCTGCTGTCGCTCGCTGGTGCGCTCACCTACTCGGAGTTGTTGGCGATGCTGCCGAAAGACGCGGGTGAGTACGGAATCATTCGCGATGCTTACGGCCGCCTGTGGGCGTTTCTGTACGGATGGACACAGTTCTTGATTGCCCGCACTGCTTCGGCTGCGGCGTTGGCTGTAGGTTTCGCCATTTTTCTTAACGATTTTCTCGGCGGCGCGTTACGGACAGTCTACTTTTCTTTGATGCTCCCCGGCGGGTATCAAATCCCTTTCGGTCGACTGCAGTTGATTGCCCTGCTCGCGATTGCCGTCACGACGTTGATCAATTGTGCCGCCGTAACTGTCAGCGGAAACTTTGCGACAGTCTTAACTGTGCTTAAGGTATTAGTACTTATTGCGGTTGGGCTGGGAGCTTTTCTTTATACCGGCGGCGATTGGTCGCACCTTGCCGCCGCAAATACCGGCGGTGCGTGTGAAGCGGTGGCTGTAACAGGTGGGGGCTTTACCGGACTTGCAGCCGCAATGTTGGGAGCGTTATGGGCGTACGATGGTTGGAACAACGTAGCCTTTATGGCGGGCGAGGTAAAACATCCCGAACGAAATCTGCCGCTGTCGTTAATCCTCAGTATGTTTATAGTGATGGGGCTGTATGTCTTCGTCAATCTTAGTTATTACCACGTGCTCACGCCCACGCAAATAGCCAGTGTACCGGCCTCATCGTCAACAGCGGCAGAAGTAATTCGTCGTTTGTTGGGCGCTGCAGCAGTGACGTTGATGGCTGCTGCAATGATGATCTCCTCATTCGGCGCCCTGCACGCGTCTATTCTTGCAACAGCGCGCGTTCCGTTTGCGATGGCTCGTGATCGTCTCTTCTTCGCGGGCCTGGCGCGCTTGTCGAAAACTACGCACGTGCCCGTCCGTTCGTTGATCGTCCTCGGTGTCTGGTCCAGCATACTCGCGCTATCAGGCTCGTACGACACCTTGACTGATTATGCGATCTTCGCGTTGACAATGTTTTATGCCTTAACGGCGGGCGCGGTGTTTATATTTCGCCGTCGTTTTCCTGATGCGGTGAGACCGTATCGCACGTGGGGCTACCCTGTGGTTCCGATATTGTTTCTTGTTGTGAACACCTGGTTAATACTCACGACGATAATCAACACACCCAGGCAGTCGGCGATTGGTCTCTGTTTGATAGCAATAGGACTACCGGTTTATCTCTACTGGGAACGCCACAACCGATCTCGGTCGCAGGAAATTTAGTACAGAGGCTTTGGATATGGGCCTTAACGGGGCGAAATGTGATAAACGGCAAGCGACAGGGGAGCGTCGCCCCTGGACAGATCCAGCGTATCCCACCTTTCAGGGGTATCAGACTTTTGTGGTGTCTGGTCCAGAAGCGGCGCTCCTTCGTCGCTTGCCATCGCTATCCATATTTCACCCTGTTGGTGTTGGAAGAGTCGTGCTGTGGAGGGCGAATGCGATTTGATTCCGGGGTGAGCCGCCATCTTCATTACTCACACGCTGCCAATGCTTCTTTGGCGACTTCGCGGTCATCAAAATGCAAAACTTCTCTGCCGATGATTTGATAGTCCTCGTGGCCCTTGCCGGCGATTAGAACCAGATCCCCAATCTGTGCTTCCGCTATAGCCTCGTATATAGCCTCGCGCCTGTCAGCAATCTTTTGATATGGCTTATTCGTCTGACGTAAACCGACCTCAGCGTCTGAGAGGATCTGTTCCGGATCCTCAGTGCGAGGGTTATCAGAAGTCAGGATAATAACGTCGCTCAAACTGCCGGCTGCTTCACCCATGGGGGCGCGCTTACTACGATCGCGATCTCCACCACATCCGAACACTGTGATGATCTTTCCCTTCACAACCTGACGCGCAGTTCGGAGGACATTTAACAGCGCATCATCACTGTGCGCATAATCCACGACCACTGCAAACTCGCCATTATGGATCACCCGTTCAAATCTGCCGGGAGCACCAGTGCAACTTGATAGCGCGCGCGTAATGGTATCGAGGTCATACCCGAGTGCGATTCCACTCGCGACAGCTGCCAGAGTATTGTAGATGTGGGGTGGACCAACGAGTGGCGACTTAAAATGCCGTTTGCCTACGGGCGTTAAGAGTTCAAATTCCATTCCATCCAAGGAAAATTTTGGAGCACGCGCCGTAACATCAGCATCTCCGTTGACCGCATATCGAATTACATGCAGCCCGGCACGTTCCAGCATTTCTAATAGTTCGAGACCGTATGAATCGTCAACATTTATGACCGACGTCCGTGGACGCGTGCCGAGTCGACCGTCAAATAACCGTTGCTTGGCATGCCAGTAGTTCTGCATCGTCTTGTGATAATCGAGGTGATCGCGCGTAAGGTTCGTGAACACAGCCACTGCATACTCGAGCTCATCGCAACGGTGAAAGTCCATCGCCTGTGACGAGCATTCCATAACAGCGGTGCGACAACCCAGGCCTACAGCGCTCCGAAGCAGGCGCTGCATATCCGGAGCCTCTGGTGTAGTGCGATCGGCCTTCTGACGTTCTTTGCCAAGACGATATTCAACGGTTCCTGTCATCGCCACAGGCTCACCTGCAGCCTCGGGAATAGAAGCAATCAGGTATGCCGTTGTTGTTTTGCCGTTTGTGCCGGTGATGCCCACAAGTTGCAACTCGCGTGAGGGATGGTGATGCACCTCGGCTGCAGCGAGGGCCATTGCACGGCGGATGTCATTCACCTGGAGCCACGCACCGGCAAAGTCCCAGGGAGCCGGCAATTCCGACAACACCCCGACGGCTCCCTGGGCCATCACCTGCGGCACAAATTTATGCGCATCAAACAGTGCTCCTTTAACGGCGGCAAAGAGACTGCCAGCTGTCGCACGTCGCGAGTCATGCGTTACGTCGAGCACCGCAACCTCAGCGTCACCCGTAAGCAGGGCTTCCGTAACCCCAGCAACTCGTTTGATCGTTACTGATAATTCAACCAAGAGTTTTCCTTACTTGCTTTTCTTTGCGCTTCCGAGTGTCTGACTGTTCTGCTTTTGCAAGTGCCGCTTCATCAAAGTCGCGGAGAAGCGTTAGCTAACAGCTTATTCGAGAGCGGATGGATTGATAATAGCCGAGGGCATTCATCGCTGGAAGACGCCGCAGACGCGGCGAGTCTGAATGGACCGCTGGGGCGGAACGTTTCACATTAATGTTTCAGCTTTCTTACTCAATCGGCCAGGGCCCGAACTCCCACGTGGTCGTCACCAGAGCACCAAAGTGCCAGCGCAATTTATTAATCGTACGCTCGCGCGCACTTTTCGTAGAGCACAACGAACCCAATACATCGAGGATACTACGGCGTAGTATTCAATGGCTTCACGACTACCGCGGGGATGTTCTGATCGCGCACGAGCTGGTTGAATGCAGGCACATCTTTATTGATGATCTGCCGTAATCGCTGCACCTCAGAATCAATTTGGGTCACCAATGCATCGTAGACCACGTAAGATTGTGCGGTCGGTGCTGCCTCGGCGCCTCCTACTACTCCACCCAGAGCTGCAAGTTTATTGTTGAGCCTGATCGGGAAGTTCAGCGGATCCTGGCTACTCTGGTTCTTCGTCTGATAGAGCGCCTCTTCAATCGTGGTGAGATTTTTGTTCAGTGCGGTGGCAGCGTCGTCGATCGTTTTGAAATTCGGCTGGCCTGTAAGACGCTTAACAAGGTCATCGATCTGTTTACGCACATCGCGGATCTGAACGATCGCATTATTCGTTTCGCTCAACTTGTCGCGAATTTTCAGGCCCAACTCGAGCTGTTTGGCATAGTCGCCGGCAGTAACCTTCAGTCGCGGATCCGGTTTGATCTCGAACGGTTGACTCAATGTTTTTCCATCTACGGTCAACTTCACCTGATACGTTCCAGGCGGGACCTTTGGTCCACGTGTTTCTCCGGCCCAAAGGATCATTCCCGGAAACCTCACTGCGTCAGGATAACGAGTGTCCCAAACGAAACGATTCAAACCCAGGTCAGTCGAAACCCGGGCCGGCGCACTGCCGAGGCCAAAACCTTCCTCATCCGGCGGTGAACTAGTCACCGGTTGCCCCGGTGTAGCGGCGCCAGGCCTCGCCACTCGTCCTGTGAATTTTCTGATTGACTTTCCACTCGAATCGAAGAACTCGAGTTGCACATCCGAGGTCGGCTTCGTCTTCAATGCATAATAAATAACCACACCAGCTGCAGGGTTGCGACCAACTGTCGCTGTAGCGGGTAACTGAAAGCCACCTCCTCCGGGCATGCGATAACTATCCTTCGGTTTGAACAAGTTAGTCTCGCCCGCCGCTTTGAATCCACCAGCATCCATCAACTGGTGCAGCAATGGTAGATCATCAAGAATCCAGAAAGACCTTCCCTGAGTAGCTGCGACCAGTTCTTTTTCGCGTTTCTGGATCACGAGATCGGTGATCGGCACTATTGGCAGATTGAATTGCATCGACTGCCAGTGGTCACCGTCGTCGAACGAAATGTAGATCCCGTTTTCGGTCCCGGCGTAGAGTAGTCCACGCTTGTTCGGGTCCTCGCGAATGACTCGGCTAAAAGCGTTGTCGGGAATGCCTGTCGTAATTTTTTTCCAGGTCTTCCCATAATCATTCGTCCTGTAGAGGTATGGCCGGTAGTCGTCGAACTTGTACATGGTCGCCGCGACGTAAGCGGTCGCAGCATCGTTAGGCGAGGCTTCGATTGAGTTGATCTGAATCCATTCCGGCAACATACCGGCTGGCGGCGTAACATTCGACCAGTTTTTGCCACCATCCCGAGTCAGATATACCAAACCATCATCGGCACCAGTCCAGATCGTCCCCGCTTGCACAGGCGATTCCATCACTGTGAAAATTGTGTCGTAATATTCAATACTCGTGTTGTCTTTGGTGATTGGTCCACCCGACGAGGCTTGCTTCGACTTGTCGTTTCGGGTCAGGTCAGGACTAATCACTTCCCAGCTTTGACCCTCATCTTTGGATCTAAACAAGACGTTTGCTGCTGTATATAGCGTGCCTGGATCATGTGGAGAAAACACTAAGGGGAAATTCCATTGGAATCGATACTTCAGCACGTCTGCGCCCGCACCCATCGGGTTGTCCGGGTACGGATTTACGTCTCGCAGTTGGCCCGTGTGGTGATCGTAGCGCGTGATTAGTCCGCCGTAAGATCCGGCAAAAACTATTTCCGAGTCGCTCGGCAACGGCGCGATCCAGCCGGATTCGCCACCACCAACGTCGTACCAATCCCTGGTACCGATGCTTCCCTCGTTTGTCCGACTCGCAATCCGAACTGTCGAATTATCCTGTTGTGCGCCATAGATGTTATATGGGAAATCGTTATCGACGGTTACACGATAGAACTGCGCTGTCGCCTGATCCTGTTCGGTCCAGCTTCTGCCTCCATTGAAAGAAACGTTGGCGCCACCGTCGTTGCTGTTGATCATGCGATTCGGATCATCCGGGGCAATCCAAAGATCGTGATTGTCACCATGTGGCACGGAGATGCCGGCGTAAGTGCGTCCACCGTCATTCGATTTGTAGAAACCTGTGTTGAGCACGTAAACCGTGTCGGGATTTTTTGGATCGGCATAGATCCGCGAGTAATACCAGGCGCGCTGTCGAAGACGTCGCTCCTCGTTAACTTTGGTCCATGTGCGTCCGGCATTGTCTGAACGAAATACTCCTCCGTCTTCTGCTTCAACAATGGCCCAAAGTCGATCTGCATTCGCTGGTGAGACCGTTATACCCACGATGCCAACTGTCCCGCGAGGCAGTCCAGCATTTCGCGTTATGTCAGTCCAGGTATCGCCGCCATCAGTCGATTTGAAAATACCGCTGTTCGGGCCACCGCTTTCCAGGGTCCACGGCTTTCGATAAACCTCCCACATCCCGGCGTAGAGAATGTTCGGGTTTGTCGGATCCATGATCAAATCGGAGGCGCCGGCTTTGTCACCGCGATAGAGTATTTTGTCCCACGTTTTGCCGCCGTCGCGCGACCGAAAGACGCCGCGCTGTTCACTAGGTCCCCAAACGTGACCCTGCGCCGCAACGTAAACGATGTCCGGATTTTTCGGATGAACGCGAATTCGGGAGATCTGCCGCGTATCTTCAAGCCCAACCCGCTTCCAGGTTTTGCCGGCGTCAGTTGACTTGTAGACCCCGTCGCCATGCGAAACGTTGCCGCGGATCGGTGACTCACCCATTCCTACATACACGGTGTTTGGATCTGAATCTGACAATCCGATTGCACCAACAGAGCCGGTGCCAAATACTGAGCCGTCGCTGACCGATTCCCAATTGATACCGCCATCCGCAGTCTTCCAAACTCCACCACCTGTCGCTCCAAAGTAAAAAATCATCGGCTGCGACGCGACGCCTGTTACCGCTGTGCAACGACCAGCGCGATAAGGTCCAATGCTGCGCCACTGTAAGGCTTTGAGTAGATCCGTTTCTTTGGCGGCAGTGGGTTGTGGTTGTCTTTCCTGAGCAGTGACTAACGAGCTGAAGGAAAAAAGGGCAAGCAAGCAGAGAACGAGAATCTCACGAGACGTACGAAACGCCTTGAACATGCGAGTGGACTCCTTTGACTTTTGGCACTTGAAACGACTAGAGCCGACGAAATGAACCGGTAAAGTGCATCTTAACAATTACTGTGACTTGTGTGGAGCGCGCCGGCAGAGCGCAGCGACGACGCGACGACGGCGCTCTAGTGTGACTTCGATACGCTCAGACCAAGATATTGGAATTTACGCCAGTGTTTTTAGGACAATAAATTGCCAGGAACGAAATCCTTAATCCTAAACAGAAGATCGCCGTCGTCGCGTCGATTTGATGCAGGCCAGGTTCTGTTGCGTGTTTTGCCGTCGGAGTTCAGCGATGCATTGAACTAGGTTCGTCGCGGCGTAATCTGCACCTCCCGCAGTGCTTCCTTGAACATTTCACTCAACGTCTTGGGAAATTTACTGTTAATGCGATCTGTTGCTTCCTTCACTTCTGCGAGCACAATGTATGTAGCGCGCAACCCAATTGCCATTTCCTCGAGGCCAGCGGCGATCTTGTGCAAGACGTTGGCAAGCTCTTGAGGGTCTATGCCGTCCCTCCGTTGAATGCCCGGGAAGGCGGCGTTAGCCGCCGCACTAAAGAAAAACTTGGCCTGGTCTGTCGGCCTTCTTTTTTCAACATCAACCATGATAAAACCTCCTCGCGCGGTTAGATTAGCGAACAAGAGAGTACATAACGTCTATTAGACCGCCCGCAACAGCGCCTGAGAGACGCTCTAAGCGGCTCTTCGGCCAGCAGGTCTGACTCACCTGCTTCATAGCCCAGCACGGGTTAACGCGTTGCTGGTGTGCCCATTTGAAGGTACTTCTCGCGATCTGGTGCTGACAGTTTCTCCGATACTTTATCAGGAACAAACGGTCGTAGGTTAATTCGTTGGGCAAAGATTCCGTACATCGGCACGGCGAGGCGGTCGCCCAGATTCAGGGATTTCAATCCCAGCAGTAACTCCATCGTTCGCAGCATACTCAGCTGATCATATCGATCGCTCACCAATGCAGATCGTTTTATGTGCGGTCCAATGGCAAAGGCGACGGTGCGGGTCGCGTCCACGTGGTCGGGCCCATTCTGCGCGTCATCTTCTACTACAAAGATTAACGAATTTCGCCAGACACTACTGTGTGAGATCGTCTCTATAATTCGACCCAATGCAGCATCGTTCTGGGCGACGAATTGGAATGGATTCAGGATTCGATCGCTCGATCCATCGGTGTGGTCGTTTGGTAACCAGATGTAATGAAACCGGGCCAGATTTCCGGCCTTAAGTTGTGACTCAAAATCTACCTTCCAGGCCATTGCTCGATCCAGATCGGAATGACGCAAATTCCACGACCGGTAATTAAACGGATAATGGTAAAGGTAGTCAGCGAACCTCCGTCGCAAACCAACATTGCTGATTAACTCGGTCGCAAGACTTTCATCATTATTAAGAAACCGCGACAACCCTGAAGCGAATTCCGCCTGGCCCAATAGTTTAAACGCTGTGGCTCGGGTTACAGCTTTGCCGTAGAAAGGCAGTGCAAACTGATAGAAAGCGTTCCCGCGATCTGCATCGTGGGCGAGCTTCACTGAGTTGTCGTAAAACTTTCGCGCAAACGAACTATCGGCGCCAAACGTCTCCACCAAAATCCGATAAGCACGTGTAAATAGGAAATAGTTTTCTCCGTAAACACGATAGTCGACCCCTTTGTCTTCCAGGATATCCCACAAATAGGCTGGTGAGGTGACGGCCGGAACCGTTCCAAATGGATAACCCTTCCAGCGCGACGAGTAAGCCAGATTGCCCACCCATTCAAGAAAAGGACTTGCATAACCGCTCGTCGTAAAACTATGGCCCAGCACACTGATTTCGCCATTGGCGAAAAAGTTATCAAGCGTCACGAAATCTCTGGCGAGTTGGTGATGAACTGGCGAAACGTCTTCACCGAAAATTGTCAGCTTAGGATCGCCGTTGCCCCGTCCTAGATCGCCGAGGACCTGATCGTACGTTCGGTTTTCTTTGACGATGTAGAAGATGTAACGTGGTGGTTGAGCAACTCCACTTCGCAATGTCATCAACGGTGAAGAATTGCGAGCTTGCCTGGTCCAGGCTGATAATGACTTCGGCAACTCATGCTTACTAACAATGGACACAGTTCCTTGCAGCAGATTAAGCACGTAACTCGACTGTCGACTGTTTGCAATTGGTTGTGGTCCATCCGGATTTGGGCGTCGTGCTCGCATTCCCTTACCGTTAAGAATGAGCAGTTCGTCACCATTATCTATGACCTTTGTCGGATACCACGCGGTCGGAATTAAACCAAGTTCGCGTCCGTTACGTTTATCCAGAACCGCCACTGCGTTTACGCCTGCAAGCGTCACGTAAAGCCGATTGCCATCCACTGCACACGATGTCGGCGTTCGTCCGAACCGGCTGATCCCTTCAGTCATTGACAACGTTCGAACGATTTCGTTGCGTCGAAGATCAACTACGCTAAGGCTGTCGGAGCCTGTGTTCGCAACGAAGGCAGTTTCAGCATCATTGCACATCTCCTGTGGCGTACGACCGGTAGCGAGCGCCTTCACAAAATTCAACTGGGGATCAAACACCAACAGCTTATTCTCACCGAGCAGAGTGACGTACAGGCGCTGATTGATTAGCTTGACTGAATATGGAAAATAACCGATCTCCTTTTCGAGTTCTATTTTTCCCGAGACGGTATCGAGAATCGCTAATTTGCCGGAGATGTAGTTCCCTTCCGAATTTTTGGCGGCCATATAGCCAATTGCGAGCTGCTGCGGTCCGATTTGCGCCACGCCACCTGCAAATCCTTGAACAGCGTACTCGCGAACAACAGTGAACTTCCGATTGATGCGGTAGATTTTTTGATCATAGCCGCCACTAATGTACAAGTCGCCATCTGGTCCAATCACCGCGCTCGGAAAAAGTGAATTGATCTTGAACGTCTTTTCTACCTGCGCGGTATGGATATTTACGACTGAAACTTCCTGCGGCTCTTTGAAGTAATAGCCCGTATTCAGGACAACGAGTCGATCGGCAAAAACAATGGCTTCATATGGCAGATGGCCAACCTCGACTTGCCTTCCCCCAGGTAAAATTCGCCAACCATTCGGCAATTCAATCTCGCGCGATTGTGTACGCTGTGCAGCGCGCTGTGCTGATTTCACGTACTCGCGCATCTCATCGTAGGGTGTCGAGCGGGCAAACTCCCAGAGTTGGCGATTGAGATTCTCTTCTTCGTCAGCCTGATCGAAATCTCGAGGTTTCAAATCAACCTGACCAAAGCTGACATGCGCTGTCAGAAGGATGCACAGAACGGCGGGCAAAAGTTTCAGTTTGTTCTTCATACTCAAATTTAGTATCCCTCTTGACGAAGTGGCCGCGTCATCAATTCTTCTACCGCAACTTGTGCCGGCTTTGCTTGATAGAGGACCGCATGCACCTGTTCGGTGATTGGCATTTCCAAACTGTTGCAATCAGCGAGGCGCTTTACTGCCGCACAGGTCTCAATTCCTTCTGCAACTTCCGTCATGGTTGATTTGATATGGGCCAACGTCTTACCAAGACCAAGTTCGTACCCGACGTAGCGATTCCGAGACAACTTGCCAGTACACGTCAGCACAAGATCGCCGAGCCCTGCCAAACCCATCAGTGTTTCGGTTCTTGCACCTTGTTGTACAGCAAGACGCCTCATCTCGGCGAGACCGCGAGTGATCAAGGCGGCGATGCTGTTTGATCCGAAACCCAGGCCGGCTGCCATCCCGGCAGCGATAGCAATCACATTCTTTACGGATCCACCCAATTCTGTTCCTGTCACGTCAGTATTGGTGTAGATGCGGAGGTTCTCGAAGCTCAGTTCCTTCTGCACTGACTGCGCAGTTTTCAAATTTACACTTGCCGCAACTATGGCCGTAGGATGACCGTCAACAACTTCTCTCGCAAAGGAGGGCCCTGATAAACAGACAAATCGTTTATCAATTTGTTCACCGATAATCGCGCGTACGACTTCGGAGATACGCATGCCCGTGCTGAACTCAATGCCTTTCGCGGCGCTGATAACAATACTGTAGTCACTCAAACCATCCCCACTATCTATTAACAACTGACGAACCGACTGGGCGGGAACGGCAATGATCAATAGCTGTTGCGCGCCAACCGCAATCTTTAAGTCGCTGGTCGCCACGACCGTTTCGGGAACAAGTGTATTCGACAGATAAACTGAATTGACCCGTTGAGTGTTAATGTTGTGCACGACTTCGGTATTGCGTGACCACAGTAGAATTTCGTGTCCGGCGCGCGCGGCTATAACTGCCAGTGCAGTTCCCCAATTGCCGGCGCCAATAATACCGATTCTCGTCATCTCGTCTTTTGGGAACTAGCGAAATTTGCTTTCCGTACCATCGATCAAGCGTCTGATATTCGCTTTGTGTGCCAGGATGATCAGCACAGCCGTTACAACTGCCGCTGCAATTAGTTCTACCGATGCTGGTGGTGACAGAAACAATATTTGCAGCAAAATAAAAACTGGGAGGGACGCTGCCGCAAGGATTGAACCTAACGAAATATACCGAGTGAACGCAACAGTCAGCACGAAAATAAGACCTGCGGATACAATAGCGATAGGCGCGAGTACAAGGAAAACTCCTATACTGGTAGCTACTCCTTTACCACCTCGAAACCTTAACCATATAGGAAATATGTGGCCCAGGATCACGGCAATGCCTGCAGCGATCACTAAAAATTCGGAGGTAGAGGAACCCAAAAAGTATTTTGCGCTGAGAACTGCGATTGCGCCTTTCAACGCGTCGAGGAACAGCGTCAATATACCTGCCCGTTTGCCTGCCCGGCGAGACACGTTTGTCGCACCTGTGCCGCCGGAGCCTGACTCGCGCACATCACTACCCTGTTTGAACCGCACAATCAGATAACCGAAAGGGATCGAACCAATCAAGTAAGCAAGAGTAATTGTGAGTAGCGGTCGCAAATCAGTTCAACTGGCCCATCAAGTTTTAGAAGGCATCAGATTAAACGATCAGTGGCTTCACCTAAAACTACTGTAGCGCGTCAAACAGATCGGAACTTTTTGAC
>JBHEMC010000025.1:0-50484 GCA_046262775.1 Pyrinomonadaceae bacterium
CAGCGCGAACGCCGTCAGCGCCAGCAGCACACCGACGCCAGTCTCGACCAGCAGCGGCGGCGTGGCGACCAGCTCCGGAAAGGTCCAGAGCCTGATGCTGTTCATGCTGCCGAGGCTCGCCACCCTGCGGCCGTCAGGAGCGAACGCGACCGAGCGCGCGCCGTTCGAGTGTTTGTGCGTGAGGTGAAATACCAGCGTAGGGATCTGTTTCCGAGGCGGGTAGCAAGAGCACTTCCGCGTCGCACGTGTCTTTGCCCGCAAGTGCGCAATACCAAAACCTTAGGTCGCGCTCCCAGGGCTCGAGGTCACGTGTGGTTTGCGTGACAACGGCAAACCTTTTTCTCGAGTCTCGTTGGAGCGCGGCAATTGCGAGTGCCCGTGCGGATCCTGCGACTAACCCGCTAATTGAAAGCACGCGACTACCACGGTGCAGTTGAGACAAAAGCTGTTTGTACTCGGTGGCGTCGGTGACGCGCTGCAGCATTTGCTGCAGTGAAGTTTGATTTGCGGTCGTACTGGACATAACTAACCGGTGTCTTGCCTGGGTGGAAAGTGTTCTCTGTTAAAGAACTGGCGAAGTTCTTTTTTTTCAAATTCTTTATCGAAGCTGCGACTCCTCGAGTGCGGCCAGCCTGCGAAACAGGCGCACGAACGCTAGCCGATAAGGTGTTCGTTGCCACCCGCGCAGCGCTACTAGCGTCGCATTGCATTTTGTAAGAACAATTACTTTCGTTTCATTCTTTCAAGGAGTTGTGATGTCGATGCCCCTTCGACGAACGGTAACGACACCACCTCTCCTCCAACCGCCTCAACCTCTTCTCGTCCATGAATTTGATCTAATTGATAATCGCCGCCTTTTACGAGCACATCGGGCAGCAGTTGCGTTATCACGCTCCGCGGCGATAGGTCATCGAAAATCACGACATAATCAACAACTCGCAATGCCGCCAAAATTTCAGCACGCTCCTGTTCGCCGATAATCGGTCGGCCATCACCTTTTAGCTGACGCACTGATTCATCGCTGTTGACTGCCACTACCAGCGCGTCGCCAAGTGAGCGGGCTTGACGCAGATAGCGAACGTGTCCTACATGAAGCAGATCGAAAACTCCATTGGTGAACACGAGACGCACACCCGCGTCACGCAAACGAACACGCTCTCCGAGCATTGCCTCCAGGCTCAGAATCTTTTGAATCATTTACATCTCAACATATCACGTCGCGTTTCCGTTCCCGAAATGCTGTGGACTGCACCGATCGAGCGAAGCAGCACTTGCTAACATGATCACACCTAAAGCGGGTCGCGCTTCACTCAGTACGGGCCAAAGTTTGCGCTGGTTCATTTCGCTTCCTATAATCCCTCCCTACTTTTGGAGACGAAATCATTGTCTGTTCCTTTTATCGAAGAGAACGATCAAACACGCGCGCGCCTCGAACACCTCGAAGCGCTGCGAGAGATCGTCGGAAACGTTTATCCAAATCGGTTCGCACGCAGCGAAATCGTCGAACCTGGACGTGAAGATACAATAACGAGCATTACGCAAAAGTTTCGCGCTTTCGAACCGAAGCCTGCACCTGACACCCGGCCAACAACCGAAGAAATCGAGTTGGCGAACCAGCAGCTGAACAGTTTTGTCGTGCGGGTCGCCGGGCGTATTGCGTCGCCACCTCGCGTCATGGGTAAAGCTGCCTTTCTACATCTGTCCGATGGAGTGTCCCGGTTGCAACTCTATTTCAGGCGGGCAGACTTCAATGGACGCCGGAATGACGCCAATCATAAGGAGGTTGATGGATGGACACTCTTCAGTCTTTTGGATCATGGTGATTTCATCGGCGTCGAAGGTTACTTGTTTGTGACAAAAACCGGCGAGCTGTCTGTGCATGTGCAGCAACTTCAGTTCCTTTCCAAGGCCCTGCTGCCACTGCCTGACAAAATGCATGGCATTCACGATCCGGAAATTCGTCAGCGGCAGCGATACGCGGATCTGATCGCCGGCAGTTTGAAACTCGAGCAAGACGATTCACTAACGCCTCGCGAAGTGTTTGAGCGTCGCGCGGCGGTGGTGCGTGAACTGCGACGGATTTTGGAAGATCACGGCTACATCGAAGTTGAAACGCCGATGTTGACCGCGCTCGCAACCGGAGCCGCGGCGCGTCCCTTCAAAACGCATCACAACGCACTCGACATCGACCTCTATGCCCGCATTGCACCCGAGTTGTATCTCAAGCGTTTGTTGGTAGGTGGGTTCGAAAAAGTGTTCGAGTTGAATCGGAACTTTCGGAATGAAGGAATCTCGACCCGTCACAATCCGGAGTTTACGATGCTCGAGTTTTATTGGGCCTATGCAGACGTTAAAGAGATGATGGACTTCTGCGAAGAAATGATACGTGCTGTCGTCTTTACCGTTCTGGGCCACACTCACGTGCGTTTCGGTGATCACCTGCTCGATTTCGCGGAACCGTTCAGACGTTTAAGCATGAAAGAAAGTGTCTCGAGTGCGGTGAAACAGGAAGTAACAAATGAAAATCTTTTGGAGTTGTTCGAAAATCACATCGAGGCAAATCTGGTCCAGCCGACCTTGATAACGAATTTTCCAAAGGTCATATCACCGCTCTCGAAAGCTTCGCCAGTTGACCCGACAGTAGCAGAGCGGTTCGAGTTATACGTTGCCGGGATGGAGGTTGCGAATGGTTTTTCTGAACTAAATGATCCGGCAGAGCAATACGAACGCTTTAGTGATCAGGTGAAGCAGCGTGAACGCGGTGACGAAGAGGCCATGGTTATGGATGAGGATTACTTACGGGCGTTATCGTATGGCATGCCGCCGGCCGCCGGTATAGGTGTGGGCATCGATCGGTTCGTGATGTTACTGACGAACAAACAATCGATTCGCGACGTAATTCTTTTTCCTCACCTGCGCCCCGAGCGCAAGAGCACTGATGAGCAATAATTGTATACGCCACGCACGCCACGCACTCGTGGGGTTTTTGGTGCTGAGTAGTGGTCAGTGGTTGTTAGTTCATACATTTCCACGTCTGACAACGAACCACTGACAACTGAACAAAGGACGATTAACTACTTCGCCACCGTCTCCTGGTGACTTGCCGCATACCACTTGCCGCCTCGCTTAACGAACGCACTGGAGGCCCAAACGGCCGCGGGAACCGCTTGTCCACCGCAAATTGCATCCTGAGTCGCTTTGTAAGTGATGAGAGCGGCGTTGCTATCAAGAAACGTCACTTTGATGTCGCTTAACTCATACGATTTTACATCGCACTTCATATTCGACATCTCTTTGATTGATGTGGCTTTGTTTGAGACACCGCCGTCACCGATCATCACTGAGTCAGCGGAAAGATAACTGTTGAATGGCTTCATGTCGCCTTTTTTCCATCCTTCCCACAGTTTCCTTTCGGTTGCGATGATAATGCGCTGGCTCTGCGCTCTGGTCATAGCAGGCTTGGGCGCTGGTGAGGGACCGGGCGTGGCCTCCTGGGCCAAAGCCAATGATGCGAGAATTAGAATCAGCACCACAGCAAAGGGGAGTTGCTTCTTCATGACTTTTCTCCTTGAGTGTGTTTAAGGGTAATTGAAAGCGCGCTGTTTTTACTATCGCGCGCCTGACGTGTCAATTTAGAATGACGCATTAACATCACGTGTTATCGATCTTCACCGATATCAACTTATCAGCCTCAACGCCAACAACCCGAATTCGCGGTAACAAACGGCGGACCGGCGCAACTGCTCGAAGACAGACGTTTGGCGGAACTATACAGTTTCTCAAATGTTGGTTCACCTAAAATCATTCCCATGACAACAAACAACAGTTGCACTCAGGGCGCTTAGTCCTCCTTTCTTTCGGCCGAAGGTGCGACAGGAAGATCTGAATTGAATATGTCAATGGCGCATTTCCAACTACCGTCCGCCTGTTTCTTCCAGACTTCGACGTATTTGCCCTTATCAGTCATTAGTTTACCGTTAGCATCGTTTGCGCCGAGTTCGTACGTTCCGCCGATGTACGCCAGATCACCAGAACGCGCCACCTCAATCTTTGTTGGTTTCCAACCACCAGTAAATCCAGGCGCTCCGATCATGCCTTTCCAAAAATTGCGGACCGGTTCCTTGCCTGTGAGGCTTGGACTATTCGGCGGCATCACAACCGCGTCATTAGAATAGTAGGAGACAATTTTTTCTACGTCCTTTAAACCTGCTGCTTTGGACCAGTCGTTATCCAGGGCGGTCAAAGCATTCTCGTCCGCGGCACGAGTATCCGGTGCTGCTGTTTTGGTCTGACATGCCGCTAAGACAAAGACCAAGACAAGAAAAACGAAGAGAGTAATTCTGGGACGTGCTTGAATGGTGGCGAGATTTGATCTGGGCATCCGGGAAGACCTCCGTTGCTGAAATTAAATCAAAAGCGAGGGTAAGCTATTCTCCAGCGAGTCGGATGTGCAAACAAGATTACATCAGCCGCTTACGCCGTAACCACCGTCCACACTTATGAGTGCGGCTTTCGGGTTTGATATGAGCCAATGGCTCTCTTCTCGCCTTACGTGCTTCTGCATTATTAAGATCTGCTCTGGTTTGTGGCCATCCCCGTTCACGCTCCAAGATCGATCATTCTGGGATGATTTCGTTTACCTCTAACTGAGCAAAGCAGTTAGCGCAAGTCAGTCGCCTCTAAGCACCGCTCTGAACACTAGTGTATCAGTCGCCGCTGGCTGCATCAGACGGCAAGGGACGACTCTTGCGAGAGCCAAAGAAAGCGGTGCGGTCAAGCACGTTTTCCTGCAACTGCTCCAGGTACAAATAAATCACCGGCGTGATGTAGAGCGTGATGAATTGAGAGATGACCAAACCTCCGACTACAACCAGCCCAAGGGGCCGGCGCGAGGATCCATCAGCGCCAAAACCCAGCGCGATCGGTAGCGCGCCAAAAACTGCCGCTAAAGTTGTCATCACGATTGGTCGGAAACGGTCCATGCTGGCATCGTGAATTGCTTTTTCAGCCTTCTCACCCAAATCGACTCGATGTCGCGCGAAGTCGACGATCATGATGCCATTCTTCTTGACGATGCCCATTAACATGAACATACCAACGAATGCGTAGAGCGATGCTTCCTGACCAAACACGAGCAAGGTCAATAATCCACCTACCAGCGCAGTAGGCAAGGTCGACAGCACTGTCAAAGGATGGAGGTAACTCTCGTAAAGAATCGCCAAAATTACATACATCACAAACACTGCGAGGGCCATAAGGAATGTCAAACTTGTGACCGTGCTCGAAAAGGTCTGAGCCTCACCGACAAGTTCGCCACGCACGCCGAGTGGAACCAATTCTGCCGCTGCTTTGTTAATAAAATCAGTCGCATCGCCGAGGGCGACGCCTGGTTTCAGGTTAAAAAACAGCGTCACACTTGTAAACTGATTAAGGTGGTTTACTGTTTGTGCGCCAAGCGTTGCCTTCCAGGTCACGAGCTCTCCTAACGGTACAAGTCGCTTCCCGTCATCAGATCTGATGTAGAGCTGGGCGAGATCTTCCGGATTAGAACGAGCCTCATCTTCTATTTCCAGTATTACCTGATACTGATCCTCCGGTTTTTTGATCAGATATAGATAATTTTGTGAGTACGCATTTCGAAGCAAGGAAAGTATTCGCGCCTCTGACACGCCATAGGTTTTCGCCTGATCGCGGCGGAGATCGATGTTGACGTTGGGAGTATTGTGGTAGTAATCGGACGACACGGTCAGGAAGCCTGGATAAGTCATCAGTTTCGCTAACAACTTCTGGCTAACATCGTAGACCTCCGTCGGATTCGCGCCAGAAACTGCGAACGCATACTGTCCTTGCTGTTGGCTTGTTACACCGGTGCTGATCTCAAGCACTGGAAATGGACGAAGAAACGTAAACACACCGGGAACTGAGTTGAGTTTACCCATCATCTCGGCTGTTACTTCCTGAATTGGTTTGCGCTGTTCGGGCGGTTTTATAAATGTGAACGTGATGCCCTGGTTTGACGCAAGAAAACCTGTCGCGCCGATCAGTGTAAAGTCCGTAATGACGTTTGGATCCTGGTGGAGAGTCTCATCTACACGATTCTGCAAATCGCGCATCTGTGCGGGTGATGAGCCTTCGCGCGCAATGAATGCGCCGAAGATAACGCTTGAATCTCCAGGAGGCAGGAACGCTTTAGGCACGAGCATAAAAAGGCCAATCGTACCGGCTAGACAAACAACCCAGATCACCGCCGAAATCCATCGGTGTCGCAAGAACCACCAGAGCGAGGCGCCATACATCGCCAGCACACGCTTTTCGATTCCCCCAATCATGCGCTCCATCCAGGTACGTTTCGCGCCTTCACCGCGCGGTTTCAGTAGTCGCGCGCACATCAGCGGAGTCAGAGTGAGTGAAACTAAACCCGAAGCAAAGATTGCGATGACGATCGTGATGGCGAACTCGCGAAAGATTCGACCAACCAGACCACTCATGAACACCAGCGGAATAAAAACAGCCGCCAGCGAAATGGTCATCGACATGATCGTGAAACTGATCTCTTTTGCGCTGTTGACGGCAGCTTCGAACGGTTGTTCGCCGTGCTCCATTCGTCGCACGGTGTTTTCAAGAAAGACGATGGCATCGTCAACAAGGAACCCGATTGCGAGGGTCAACGCCATCAACGATAGATTGTCGAGACTATAACCCAGCGCGTGCATCGCCATGAACGTGATCAGCAGCGACAGAGGAAGCGCAACGGTGGGAATTAATGTGTCAGTGGCACGACCGAGAAAGGCGAAAATGACCAGTACCACCAGGACAAATGCGATGACCAGCGTCGTCTGCACGTCAGTCACCGAATGAACGATGCTGAGCGAGCGATCGTAGATTGGTGTGATGCGGATCGAGCCGGGCAGTTGGTTGTTGAGCTGTGGAAGAATGGATCGAATGCTACTGGCTACTTCGACGGCATTAGCGCCGGCGCGCCGGTTTACGGCCACGATCACGGTAGTCGAAGGGATGTCGTAGCCGCGCGCCCAGAACTGCATGTGCACCCGCTCGTCCTGTACGGAATCCTTCACCTCGGCCACGTCGCGCAGATAAATGGGTGCGTTGCTCGTACCACCTACAATCAGATTCCGATACTGATCGGCAGTTTCGAGTTGACCCTGTGGTCGAATAATCGTCGTGCCTGAACTGCTATCGAGTTGTCCCGCGCCTGTGTAGCTCGTACCGTTTTTGATTGCTGAACTAAGATCGTCGATCGTAATGCCGCGCGCCCACAATGCCGAAGGGTTCGCCTTGATCCTGATCGCTGACTTCGTTCCATAAACATTTACCTGAGATACGCCTGGCAGGATGCTCATGCGCTGTCCTACTTGCGTGCTCGCGTAGTCGTAGAGTTGACCCGGAGTAACGGAATCGCTCGTCAACGCGAGGTACATGATCGGCTGATCGTTCGGGTTAGTCTTAGAGTAGGTAGGCGGCGAAGGCAGGTCGGCCGGCAAACTGCTTATGGACTGCGAGATGGCGGTCTGAACATCGGTGGCGGCAGCATCGATGTTTTTTTCGAGTGCAAACTGTAAGGTAAAGGTGGCAACGCCCTGCGTGCTTGTAGAGG
Organism: Pyrinomonadaceae bacterium; assembly: GCA_046262775.1. Lineage (GTDB taxonomy): Bacteria > Acidobacteriota > Blastocatellia > Pyrinomonadales > Pyrinomonadaceae > PSRF01. The sequence goes on from JBHEMC010000025.1 coordinate 7,616, forward strand.
TAACGACTTCGAGGCCGTTGATCTGCATAAACTGGCGCTCGAGTGGGGTGGCGATGTTATTGGCAATCGTGTCAGGACTAGCACCGGGATAACCAACCCGGACCTGAATGACGGGATAATCAACCTGAGGCAGATCATTCACCGGCAGTTGCCAATAGCTCAGTGTTCCAAAGAGAACTACTGAAAGCGTCAACACCGCTGTCATCACGGGCCGGCGAATAAATGGTTCAGATAAGTTCATGTCCGATAACTTAGTTTGGCGGTGCGTCCGATAAACTTCAGTTTGTCGTGCGTTCGATAAACACTAGTTTCGTGCGCCCGATAACTTCAGTTTGTCGTGCGTCCGATAAACTTCAGTTTGTGGTGCGTTGACATCTCAAACTTCGATTAGATCTCTCAATCGACGACAAAGTACGACAAACCAAAACTTCATCGGACCATACTTTTTATCGCGCCTACTACTTCTTCTCAGCAACCGCCTTGGTGGAAGCGGCCGGCTCCTCAATGCGCACTTTACCGCCCGGCGTGACACCTAACTGTCCTGCGGTCACAACGCGCTCCCCCACTGATACACCATTCGCCACCACGACTAAGTCGCCCTGTCGCTGACCAAGCGTGACTGGTCTTTGTTCGGCAGTCAGATCCTGCTTCACCACATAAACAAACGAACCGCTTGCTGACATCTGAGGCGCTGACGCCGGCACAAGAACTGCCTGATGGATCGTATTCAAGACGAGCCGAATGTTTACAAACCGACCCGGCCAGAACTGGTGGCCGGCATTTGGAACTGTTGCGCGCAAACTCACGGTTCCAGTGGTGTTCTCTACCGCGTTATTCAGGAATGTCAACTGACCCACGACCGCATTATCTGGCTCCTCTGGAAGACGCACCTCGGCTCGCAACCGGTTGTTTCGCATCTGTTGCTGCACTTCTGCAAGACTATTCTGCGATATGGTGAAGTCAGCGTAGATTGGATCAAGCCGCTCGATCACCAGTAATGTGTTTCCGTTCGCAGCACTCCCGTTTGCCGAACTGTTATTGGAACTACCACCGGGATTTACAACGTTACCAACGTCCACCAGTCGCTGCCCGGCCCGCCCGTCTATCGGCGAGCGAATCGTGCAATAACTGAGTTGCACCTTTGCACTCTCGACCGCCGCAGTATCGACCTTAATACTCTCGTCAGCACTGTTCACCGCAGCACGAGCGGATCCTACATTGGCTTCGAGCGAATTCTGAGTCGCACGCAACTCTTCGTACTGTTCTCGCGGCACGACGCCCTGAGCGGCGAGTGCTCGATAACGCTCCACCTGGACTGCACCCCAGTTCGCCTTGGCGATCTCGGAAGCAAGGTTTGCTTCAGCCTGTTTTTTCAGGGCCAAATCTTTCGAGACGTTTGCCTCTGCCTGCCGGAGGTTCGCTTCGAAGGGACGCGGATCAATCGTAAAAAGGAGGTCTCCCTTACTAACGTTGGCGCCGTCGCTGAAATGGATCTTTATAATTCGTCCGGCAACCTGAGGTTGAATTGAAACGACTTCACGAGCTACCGTCTTGCCGATCCCATCGATGTAGGTAGGTACATCTTGCGCCACAGCTTCCGTTACCGACACGGGTGCGGGTGGTCGTTCGAATGTCGCTTGAGCAGCCTTGTTCGCGCAGCCGCCTGCACAAGCGGCGGCCAGGAACAGCAACGGGGAAAGATAAAAGGTACGGCGATTCTCGGCTTTCATGCGGGTTCGAGGTCGTTTGATTATCACTGCGGTTACCAATCGAGGCAACTGCAGTGAAAAGTTACATCCACAGAGTACGCGAATCATGCCGATTCGGTTTCATACGAACGCAACTTGTTTCTGAGCTTCTCCAGCACTTCCACTTGCTGTTGCAACATTTCCTTGTATTCGTATGTATCGGTATGGTGAAGCTCGTGAAGCATTGATGTGTATCGTGCCTCTAAGAGTTCCAGCAAAAACTCTCTTTCAGCATCGGTTAAATCGAGGGTCATGGTCTCTCTCCTGTGGAATTGTTCGCGATGATTGTACCTAAATTCTCCTAACTCACGGAGTGAGGAACGATATTCCCCATTAAACCGTTATTGTTTAGAATGCGGCTTTTACTCGAGATTTACTGCCCGCTCATCGGTTGGGCAGCAACTCACAAATGTTTGCCGGAATATTTGGATTACTGATTGGAGCAGTCGGCGTGTGGACCGGAATCCACCACTTAAGGAACCGGGCGCTGTTTGACCGCTGGGACACGACTCGCGGCAAAGTAATAGAGCGCGGTTCATACGTACCGAAAATTCCACCGACAGGTCCCCCGGCGTTTCGCTACGCACCCCTCGTCAGATATTCGTATCAGGTCGCAGGCAAGGATTATGTAAGCGATACGATCCTGCCAAGACGTATCCAACTTCCACAACATAACACTCGCAAGTGGGCGTACAAACAGGCAGCGTCGTTTCAAGATGAGGTGACCGTTCACTACAACCCTCGCGATCCTGGCGAATCCTATTTGATCCTTACGTCAAAGAAGATACTGTATCTCGCTATTGCAGCTTCTGGCGTCGTGATTCTGTTCGGACTCGGGTTCCTGCTGACAGGGTGATGTCGTCGTCTGTCCGTAGGCTTCCAGTTTGTCGTCGCTTTTTAACGTTTACTCTAATGTGACGAGGACGAGGTCATACCGTTAACGTTCAGCTTCGCCGCCGGTTGAGGAATGGCAATGCGTTTCCGTTCGCTAGCCCACTTTCCGCCGGACTGCGTGTGTGAAGATGTAGCCGTGCGAGGTCAGATCATCGGTTGCGACTGTGCTGCGCAGCGAGTGCGGTGTCGAGTAAATAAGCAAAGCGGACGCGCGGAGTGCGTCACGGGAAATTGACTTTGCTCGCAACCACCGCAGGTCGGGAAGTCGCGGTTTACCCGATGAGGTGTGATTGCGTTTCAACGTCGGTGCAGGAATTCCACCCCGACCGTCAGGGTTTAGAGACTTCGAAACCAAACGTTGACATCCAAGCTACATCTGGTGAGTTTGGGTGGTGTAAACCCTTTTCCGATTTGAGACATTCTGCCGCTTGAATGTTTTCTCCACACTCAATCATTCACGCTTCGCAAACGAACGCTGTCTACTTCGGTGCAGCCAGCTTTGCTCGTAGCGCGGCCACACGCGCCTCCGACCACGAGAGTTGTCGCCCCTGCTGCTGCATTTCCTTGACGTACTGCTCTAGAGTCTCGAGCGCACCAGCAATATTCCCTTGCTTCTCCCGCACACGACTCAAGTCGAGCAAGAATTGACTGTTCTTCGAAGCGTAGGCATATACCGCCTGGTTGAATAATTCTTCAGCGCGCTTCAAATCACCTCGCAGTTCGTACAACCGCGCCAGATGATAGTAGCTGATAGGAAAGCGAGCCCCGTCCCGGTCGACGACCTGCTGGAGATTGGCCATTGCTTCATCGTTACGCTTCAAAGTCACCAATGCATAACTCAGTTCCAAATTGGCCGGAGCAAAATATCCGAACTGACGAGCGATAACCTTTCGATAACTCTCGACTGCGTCCGCCGGATTATTTCTTTCAGAAGAGGTTCGCGCGCGCTGCAGAAAATCATAAGTGACCTGATCGACAGCCATCACCTTTGGGCTTGAAGAACTGCGACCTGTGGTTGCTCTCATGGACTGAGCGGTCGTCGCGCTAATGTTTGCGACCGACGCTTCATCGATAGCCATCTCTTTAGCAGGCCGAACGGCGATGCGATCTTCGCTGCTTGCACTGGCCAGAGCTTGTTTTGCCGCTGTGTGCTCGGGATTTATTGCCAACACGCGCCGCCATTCGTGCACCGCGAGATCCACTTCACCACGCGCTGAATAGAGCCGGCCAAGATTGTAAGTCGCTTCCGGATAGTGAAAATTTTCGAGCTTCATAGCCGCGAGCAATGCCTCATGGGATTCATCCCACCGACCTTCGCGTAGCAACACGACACCTAGATTATTCAGCGCACGCGAGTATCGGCCCTTGCGCTGGTCGATCGCTTTTCGGTAAGCAGCTATCGCGCCATCAGAATCACCGAGCTTTGCAAGTGCATTCGCTGCATTGTAGAGACCTTGCGGATCGAAATCGTTCGTAGAAGTGAACAAGTGTAACTCGGTCACTGCATCAGACTGCTTGTCGGCGGCAATGAGTTGGTCAACAAGTTTGAGCTGCAATCGATTACGGTCTGGACCGGCTGGCGCCGCCGCTATCTGTTCGCGTAGTTCTGTTATTGGATCTGAAGCAGCTTTTAATTCGACGCCGGTCGACGGAGCCGGCTGAGATGTTTCCTTCGCCTTCGGTTCAGCGATTACCTGCCTTGGGTCAGACGCAGAGTTGGTTGCCGGAGTTTCAGCAGACGTCTCAGTGGGCTTCGTTGGTTGTATCTTTTCAACTTCATTTGACGGAGTTTGGGCAGGCGCGGCATGACGTGAACGAGTTTGAGCGACGAGAGATGAAACACGTGCAGTACGCTGCTTTGTCTGTTGCGATTGGAGAGTTATCGTCGAACCGGAAGTTACGACAAATGCTGCCAGCATGCCCACGGTTGCTCTATTTCTAACCTTCACGATTTGTACCTCGTTGAGGAATCTCGGATAGATTGTCAATTGTCATGTGTTTGCGTGCCACTGGGTGGCCGCTTACTACTCGCAGACGAAACCTTATCGTCCACTGATTTTGGGAGTCTCTGATCTGACATATGAAACGACGGTGCCACCGAAACCCACCGCCCATCCATGATTACGATCCCTCAAAAAAATCTTCTCTAAAGGATGCGCTGTTGCAGTTACTTGTCGCGTCCAGTGCGCTCCGCCGTCAGATGTATAAATAATTGTTCCTTCAGCACCGCACGCCCAACCTTCGTTCGAATCGAGGAACTTAACATCAGACAAATCAGTATCAACACCTGACCTCTGTTGCTGCCAGGTGCGACCACCGTTTTCCGTGTGATAAATCGCGCCGGCACTGCCGACAGTCCAACCTATTCGGTTGTCAACAAACGACGCTGACGTGAATCGAACTGCAGCTTCAATTGCCTGGGGCAGACGTGAAACGTGCCATGTTTCGCCGCCATCTGACGTTTGAATGATCGTGGCGCCCGCCCCCACTAACCACCCGCGGTCCTGATCGATAAAAATCCCTCCCAACAACAGATGGCGTGTTGGTGAATGCAGACGTGTCCAGTTAAGACCAGCATCTCGGGTAGTAAAAATCGCGCCGTTTTCACCAAAGGTCCATCCGCGGCCACCGGTCGAAAATACGGCGCGCACCAACCGGCCATCCACGTCGGTACCGAGCACGTTAACCCGTTTCCAGGTTTCGCCACCATCGGTGGTCTGCATCAGATAAGTTCGCGGATCCTCTTTTTCCTTCAACTCGTAAACGTTTGTTTCGCAGACCAACCACCCATTCTGCTCGTCAAGGAAATAGATATCACGGAGGACGTCAACAGTCGGTTGCGGTTTCGGCCGCCAGTTATCGCCACCGTCAACGGTTTGCAGCAAAGTGCCTTTGCTTCCAACGGCCCACCCGCGGTTCTGGTCGAAGAAGAACACTGAATGCAGCCATGCGAGGCTCCCGCTATGTTGTTTAATCCAGGAGTTTGATTGGCCAAAAACGGGTATGAATAAAAGCAGGAGCAAGCAACAGCGCAAACAACGAAGCAGAAGCCGTTTGCCGGCGCAGGCAAAAACCCTCATGACAATCATCGTGTCCTGCTCCTGCGGTCTGCTCCTGCCTCTAACCCTAGAATCCGACGCCACCGGTGAAGATGCGAGCAAAACTCATTATCGGCGAGAAGCTCATAATCCTCTGCAGCGTCTTCAATCTGTTTCCGGGAACTACGACCTGATCGCCGGGTACGAGGTATGTCATATCCGCTTGTTTGCCTTTGTAGATTGCGGAGACATTCACTGCAATCGGAGTCAACATTCCCGACGCCTGGCGCCGTAATACGACAACTTTGCTCCTATCGCCTGTCGCAAGCACACCACCTGCTTCTGCCAAAGCCTCCGTTACAGTCATGCGGTGGTTCATCAGACGAATGCCCGGCTGGCCTACATCGCCGATGACGCTGTAGCGATAGGAAGATGCCTTATCGAGCGACACACTGACTTGTGGGTCAATGATGTATTCGTCGTAGCGCTTCTTGATCAGGTCAGCTACCTCTTCGACGGTCTTGCCGTTTACAAATATGCCGTCGGGAATGAGCGCAAGGGCGATGCGTCCACTCGGTGGCACGACAACACCTGAACGAGAGTAACGGTCTTGTCCGAACACGTTGACCGAGATTACATCTTCCGGTCCAAGCCTGTACGTGCTGAAGAAATTGTTGTAGTACGGGACAACGGCCGACTCCTCGGAGAGCTGCTCCTGCCGGTTTGCCTGGGTTTCCTGCGGCACGTCGGAAGGCATTCGTGACGTGTCGTCAGGTTCGAGCCGTTCCGCCGTCGTCGTTGGTTTCTGCTTCTTGGTCTTGTCCTGACTGGCGGTGGTGGCCGTACGCTGCCTGGTTTTTTGGGTATCGTTTTGCGACTGCGCAAAAATACCCCTAGTCGGAATCATCAACGCCAATGCGACTGCGAGTTTCACTACGTTATTCGTTATCTTCATCACAACCTCCACACCTTTTGCGCTACTGAGCACCTCGACCAAAGAGAATTATCTTAATTGTTTCAAACATGATGATGGCATCGAGAATCAAACTCTGATTCTTAATGTAGAAAAGATCGTACTGGAGTTTCTGACGCGCATCTTCGATTGATGATCCATACGGATACTTAATCTGTGCCCATCCCGTGAGACCGGGAGCTATTAGATGTCGCTGTTCGTAATAAGGAATTTCTTCCGCCAATTGTGCGACAAAATGTGACCGTTCTGGCCGAGGTCCCACGAAATTCATCTCACCGCGCAGAATATTCCAAAACTGCGGTATCTCGTCGATACGAACCTTGCGGATGATGCGGCCAACGCGAGTCGTGCGATCGTCGCCCTTACTGGCCCACACCGGCCCGGATTTTTCAGCATCAAGGCGCATTGAACGAAATTTTTTGAGAACAAAGTGCTTTCCGTTTTTCCCGACCCGCTCCTGCTTGTAGAAAACCGGGCCATGCGAGTCGAGCTTGATCAAAATTGCCGTAATTAGAACGATTGGGAGTGACAGAATTGCGCCGATTAGAGCCACCAACCGGTGAATGGCCGCACGTGTCAGGATCGAAACTTTTGCCTGACGTTGGCGACCGGAAAAGATCAGCCACGATGGACGAATCATGTTGAGCGAGACGCGGCCACTAACCCGCTCGTAAAACGATGCGCCTTCTTCAATGGAGACTTCGCCGGCCAAACTAAGTTTCAACAGTTTTTCCGTCGGCAGTTGCCCGCGACGTTCGCCCATTGCAACCACAATGCGATCGATGTCTTCGCGTCGCACAAGTTCATCCAGTTGCTCAGTCAGACCTATCACACGGGGATTGATCAAACTCTTTCCGAGTAAGTCAGCATCAGTACCAACGAATCCGACAATGCGGTAGCCGGCATCCGGTCGTTCGAGAATCTCACGAGCTAGTTCCACCGCCAATTTTCCTGACCCGACAATCAATATTCGCTCTCCAATACCCGGATGACCCAGAAACCAGTGAATGGAGACGCGCCAGCCAACCATCAGCATCAGCGCCAGCGGCAGAGCGATCAGAGAAATGCCACGACCGAGCATCAATCCGGGAAACAGATAGAAAGACAGCGCCAAACCGATCCACGCAAGGCCGAGAGCTTGGACCAAACGTAGAACCAACTCGCGTCGATCATGCATGACTACAAAGTCATACAAGTCAAATAGGTAAAAGGCAGTTAAGCAGAATACGGTTCCAACAGCGGCCTTGAGCAGACCCTGTCGTAATGTCAATTCAAACGTGCCTTCTTCCTTACCGAGCCGCACGAACACGGCTACCACGATTGCGCCGAAGATAACGACGGCTTCAGCGAACAGCAGTAACAACGTTCTGGCATTAAGGCGTGAAGCTCTCAATTGGCGACTACAACCTCCTCTTGCACAGCCGATTTTGTTTCCGGAACCATCCGGTCACGCTTGTAATAGCGGTGCTGGTAGTAATACGAGGCCGTGTCAAACTGCTCATCGACGCGATTAAGCACAACTCCCAGCAAACGGTCGCGTGGAATTTGCTCCAGTAATCGATCGACGACTGAGTAGCGGGTTTTTCCGGCGCGCACAACGAGCATAGCGGCATCCGCGCGGCTAATCAGGACGTTCGCGTCTGTAAATACTCCCAATGGCGGCGCGTCGATGATGATGTAGTCAAACATTCTTCGGACATCGCCGAGCAGCCGTTCGTAACTTGGGCCAGACAACAGCTCCGCAACGTCATCCCGAGGTTGACCCCCAGGCAACAGATATAAACCGGACGGCTTCAATTGCACGATCGCTTCATCCAAGGTCGCGCGCCCACCCAAAACTTCAGAAAGTCCTATCGTTTCCTCAATTCCGAGATAGTCTGTCGCACAGGGATTTCGTAAGTCGCTATCAATGAGCAAGGCACGCACGCCTTCGGTTTGTGCGAGTAACCAGGCGAGATTTAGGGCCATCAACGTCTTGCCTTCAGCGATGCCTGCACTGGTAACCACAAAAGCATGCTGGTCCTGTCGTTCGCCTGCCTGCAGAATGCGCGTGCGCAAGGATCGAAACTGTTCGCAATAGGCGGAGCGTGGTTGGCTGACGGCAACAAGGTGAGGTTCGACGCGCGTGGGAGTAATGTCATAACTGACAGTCCTCCCGACGCGCGCCGCCCCGGCAGCGTCCAAAGTTGCCCCAGCATCACGCGAAGCAAATCCGCCGGGGAGTGCCGACCCGTCGGGTACATCCGCAGTGTGCGCAGTGGACGCTGAACTCCGCGCCGGTTCGCTTGCGGCTGTCATAAATGAGGAACCCTTTAACAGTTGTTCCTCAACTTGACTCGCAGTCGGTAATCCGGCAACTGCCGGCCTACCATCACGGCGCTCAGGACTGATTTGTTTTTGTTTTGCGGCGCCAGGTTTGTCTATGGCACTCGCTTTTTTCAGGGCATCGAAAACTCTTCCCATCGCTTCACCTCTTTGATCTCCTCAAGAATCAGGAGATGTTTGGTCTCAACTCACAACTACTCCACCGGGATCGGATTTACAGGCTCAGTGTCCTTTTCGGCCTTAGTTCCGCCGGCCCATAACTCAGCGGTTGTGTTTGGCGTAAACGCCGGTGCAGGCGCTTCGCGAACTTTACCCGGTTGCGTTCCGTAGTCAGCCCGCGGCAGCATGTCGAACGTTTCCGCAACCTCCTCGATGATCGCTCGACTGATCACTATCTCGCCTGCGGCATATCCAGCCAACATACCGTTATCGCACAGATTATTTATGTTGCGAGGAATTCCTTCCGAACAACGAAAGATAAAATCGATTGCATCGGGAGAGAACACATCCGTGCGTTCAGCCCCAGCCACGAGTAAACGTGAGGTGATGTAACGCTCGGTCTCCTCAACATTCGGCAGTGACTTGATCACGCAGCGCAGTGCGATTCTTTGTTTCAACTGACGCAGATCCGGATTATTCAACACGTCTCTCAATTCCGGTTGACCCGTTAAAACAATCTGCAACTGCTTTGCAGTATCTGATTCGTAATTGCATAGCAAACGAATCTCTTCAAGAACATGTAACGACAAGCCCTGTGCTTCATCGACGATCAAAACGGTGCGCAGGCCCCGGGAGTGACGCGATTCCAGAGCGCGACCCAGTTCGAGTAACAATTCCGATTTTGTTTCCCACTTCTGAACGTCAAGAAGCGTCGCTACGTGCTGATAAAATTCCGAGACTGAGAGTCGCGGGTTGAAGACGTAGGCGACAAGCACCGTGCGATCCAGACGCTGCATCATCCAGCGCAGAATGGTCGTTTTGCCCGTTCCAACTTCTCCGGTCACAACTACCAACCCCTTGCCGCTTTCAATTCCGTAATGAAGATTGGCCATTACTTCAGTGTGCGAAGGAGTGAAGTAGATGAAACGCGGATCAGGGGTTAAAGCGAAAGGCAACTCCTTCAATCCGTAAAATTCAGCGTACACTGTTGTAAACCTCCAGTAGTGTGACCAAAAGTTCCCGCAAATCTTCCCTAGGCACGTCCCGAGGAATTCATCAGAAACTCAAAAACGTGAGTCATCTTCAACAACAGCGCCAGCACCGGAATGCTAACTATAGTCGCCACCATGCCGGCAGCCAGAAGCAGCTTGCGGCGGCGCGGAATTGACAGCGCTTCCCCGGGACTCATCAACTCAGGCACGGAAATAAGCACGGGCAATCCGGTGTAATGTCGGGCGTCTTCGGTACTTTGGATCGTGAGCAAGCGGGGGACCTCGAACACGCTCGTTAACAGCAGTCCCAGACCCAGACCTACCGCTAGTCCAATTGCAGACAAAAATAAGCGTTTAGGCGCCACGGGTTTCGAAGGCAGGTTTGCAGGGTCGATTACTTCTATGCCTTCACCTTGTTGCTGTGAAGCCGCATCCGCACCAAGCGATATTTTTTGTTGCTGTATTAACAGTTGGTCCAGCGCCGCTTTTTTCGTATCGTAGTCACGTTGAATGGCGCCCAACTGTACCTCTGCTCCCGGAACATTATTAATGCGAGCAGTAACTTCACTAATCTGCTTCTCTGTATCACCAAGAATTCCCTGTTGTCTCTTGACCTCACTGTCAATCATTTTTAATTGACTCTGCGCACTAATCACGGCAACGTCTGGCCGATTCTTGAGCTTCTCCTCTTTTTCCTTGATTCGCTCTTTCCACTCGGCGATCATTTGGTCCATTTGTTTCGTAACCGAACCCAGCTGTGCCTGTTTCGCTATTACGTCCGGATGCTTCGGTTTCAGTTCGGTCAACATGTGTTGTAGTTCTGACTCAAGGTCGGCCTTCCGCTTGACGAGTTCCGCCCAACCTAGGGTGGTCTTTGGATCTGTTGTTGTTTCGGCAGCATCACTGCGGGCGTCGTCATATTGCCGCTTCAATGTCGAGATATCGGTGATCGTGCTGGAACGGCGATCCTGTAACCGACCAATTTCCGCCATGACGGCTTTTTGTTGTTCACGCAAACCGTTGAGTTGACCCAGAAGCGAAGTAGCCTCGGTGGGTAAGTTGCCCACGTTCGCCTGCATGAAATCAAGCCGTTTTTGATCAATATCGTGGACTTCCTGCTCAGCTTGTTTGACTTGCTGATCGATAAACTGTTTGGCGGATGCGGTAGAGTTTATTGTGTTCTTATTTTGTTCATCGATGTATTTGCTGGCCAGTTCGGCGGTTATGGCCTGCGTGACCTTAGGGTCGCGGCCCCGGAAAGTTATGTTGAACCCATTGGTTATGTCGTTCCGACTGGTGTTGACCTCAACTTTGATGTCCTTAGTGCGCATCATGTTAATAACGCCTTCCATAGGCTCACCTCGCAGACGCTCTGACCTATATAGGTCATATTTAGTCACCAACGGTTCAAGTGAACTGCGGCTCGTAACCACTTGCGCAATACTGGTGAGCTGTCGCGTCAAACTTTCTTCCGTGATGGTCGGCACAACGTTGGCTGGGAGTGTTCCTGGTTTCACTACTATCAACGTTGACGATTCGTAAATATCCGGTAACCGGTAAACCACCACTGCCACGGCTGAGGCCACAGCGATCATGGGAAGAATGATCAGCCACTTTCTCCTGGCAATAATCTTCAAATATTCACTGGGTTTTCGTTGGCGGAAATCAACACTCATGGGTTACTCCTGTTCTTGCTTCTCGATCCTACAGTGTGGTCAAAGCCTTTCGCGCCTCATTCACATCTGCAAATGGCGTTTTGTCTGAGAGTCGTAGCGCAGTCTCAAGTTCACGTTTCGAATTCTCTCTGTCCCCTTTTGCCTTCAAGGCCATGCCCAAATGGTAATGATAAGCTGCGGTAGGTGAGCCGGTAGCCGACTTCGCCGCCTCTTCATCTATTTTTACGGCTTTTTGTAGTTGGTCCACGGCCGCCGCATACAATCCCTTCTTGTAATAGACCCAACCCAAAGTGTCGACGAAGCCGGCAATATTTGGATTTCGTTGCACAACTCCCTGGGCCAGGCGGACTGCCTCGTCCAAATTCCCTTTTTCGTAGGCGGCGAAAATCCAGGCGAGGTTATTGGCGGCAATTGCGGCGTTCCGATCGACTTGCAGAGCCTTACGATAGCTTTCAATCGCTGCGTCGTAGTTCTTTCGGGAGTCCTCAAGCATCCCTATCATTGTGTAGGCTGTCGGGTCTTCAGGTCGCCGCTGAATTATGTTTTGGTATTCAGCTATAGCTCGATCCTCCTGTTTTGAATTAATGAATAAAGCTCCCAATGCTGAATACGCGGCAATGTAGTTGGAGTCGAGCTCAAGCGCTTTGCGCAATTCCGCTTCTGCTCCTGCAAAGTTATGTTGGAACCCATAAACTTCCGCTTGCAGGAAATGAACTGATGCATTGTTTGGGTATGAACTCAAGACCTGATCGATCCGCGCGTGTGCCTTATCAAGCTCGCCAGTTGTAGCCCAGATATTTACGAGTCCGTTAAGAGCACTGAAGTTTACCGCGTCATTTTTCAGAGCGGTCTCGTACAAATCGATCGCATCGGCGATTTTCTTTTCAGCAACAGATAGAGTTGCGAGATTGATGTAGACTGTAGGATCAGTTGGTGCTACCTGTTTTGCTTGTTCAAAATCCTGCCGAGCCGCTGCAATGTTCTTCAGCTGTGCGTTGGCGGTACCGCGTGCAAGAAACGTCTTCTCCGAGAGCTCTCCAAGAAGTTGTGGCGAGTTGTCGCGATCGGGCGCAGTTTTCGCAAGCCGTTCCAGCAGCGAAGTCGCCTGGGTCGCCGCTCCTTTCGCATCACCGGATAGGAGACTAATTTGAATTTGAAGCAGTTTTGCTGGCAGATAATCAGGGTAATTTCTTTCAAGGTCGGAGGCGAACGACCGCGCTTGATCACTCCATCCAAGATTCAATGTGGTTTGGGCCATATAATATAACCCTGCGCGCGAATTAGGTTCCTGGTTCAGCACCTCCTTAAGATCTTCGACCGCGGCTTTCAATCCTTCCGTTTCCCCGTTCTTGCTCCGCAACCTTGCGCGCAACAACAGTGCTTCACGATCGTGCGCGTCCGCTTTCAGCGCCTGCTCGATCTGATCACTTGCAGCCTGAGTGTCCCCGTGAACTAAAAGTATTTCCGCCAACCTATACCTACCTTGTTTGTATTCCGGAGCCTTTGCCAAGATGTCTTTATAGATTCTGACAGCGTCGTCAGTGCGATTCACAGCGGAATAAAAATCAGCCAGGACAGCTTGACTTTCCGGCTTGTCCTTGTCGAGATCTACCAAAGCTCGGAAAGCCATTTCTGCCTTGTCCAGCTTTCTGTTAGCGAGGTAGAAGGTCGCCAGTACGAGTCGGGAGTTGCGGTCGGAAGGTCCAACCTCAACACCCTTAAGAAATTCGGCTTCTGCTTGGTCCGGACGGTTAGATTGCGCCAAAAACTTCCCGTATTCTGTGTGTGCAAGTGGCGCTTGTGGGTTAATGGAAATAGCACGCTGAAAGAGCTCCTCGGCTTTTCCGTTGTCCCTCGTGACGATGTAGAACCTTGCCAGGCTGAGGTACGACTCGACACGCTTTGGATCTAACTCTATGGCATGGTTTAACTCAGCAAAGGCCTTTTCCTTTTGATTCTGAGCGAATAACACGCTGCCCATCAGAATGTGGCCTTCGATGTGATTTGGATCCTTCTGCAGAACCTCTGTCGCTAAACGCTCTGCTTCAGCAAGAAGCTCAGGTTTTCCTCTGCTGGCCGCCAGATAATAGTTGCCCAATTTCGTGCGAGCATCCAGATTGTTTTGATCTAGCTGAATGGTCTTTCGCAACTCTTCCAACATCTCAGGCAAACGTTGCAGCCCTTCGTAAGCTCGCGCCAGCCCCCAATGGGCGGGGCCAAATTTGTCGTCGATCTGGATTGCGTTACGAAATTCGAGAGAAGCTTCCTGGAATTTCAGGTCTTTGAGATAGGTTTCCCCCTTGCTGACGTGAGCGGCCTTTGCTTTTTCGGGGTTGGTACAGCCGCCGAGGGAAATCGCTGCGGCAAGAAGAACGCATAGAAACGTGGAATAATAAAAATACCTACGGCACTCGCTATTCATTTCTTTTTCGACTCCATCAAGCTGCCTACGGGCAGCGTCTATGTTTGTCTTTGATTCCAGACATCTTTGGCGGGCAAATGCCTCAGACTGTCTCAAAGATCGTCAATCATTCAAATATGCGCAATCAATGGCTGCTTCCGTAAATCGCGTCGTGAAAATTCGCTTCCAAATACCTAATTAGGAACAAATTCGGGGAGAGCAGCGGTCGCTTTACTGGCCAGGTCCAGTGCTGAATTCAGCGCTGCATCTTCAGAACCCGTCAACGGTACGATTATGCGGACCATGGCACCGTCAGACCTTCTCAACCGCACGCTATCGAGCACTGTATAAACTTTGCCCCAATATTCACTGGCGACGGATCGACCGCGGCCCTGATACCAGTAGATAAGAAGGTCTCGTTCCGTTTCATTTTGAATCACGTACCTGTTGGCTAGGAATGTCTCTCCGCCGATACCCTTAATCGGTACACGGCGCGCATCGGTCATGCTCCATCCAGAACCAGGCAGGCAGTTCAACGGGCTGTGGTAACTCGCTCCATTTTTTTGCGTGGCATAGTAGCCAACGTACAAGTTTGCAAACGTGCCATCCTGACTGCGGTAATCACGTAGCACATAATCGCTGGCTCGTAAGATCTTCATCGTGGCGTCGTCCATCAAGTGATCTGAGCCAACCTGCTGCCATGTTCCAATACGATTTGGAAAATTTTTCAGCTCCTTACGCACGACTTGTGCCTCACCCAGGTAAGCCCAGGAATTGACGAGTACGCCGGCGGCAAGTATGGCGAAGAACACTATTCCAAACCGTAACGAGTATTTCATTAATCTGTTACCTTAGCTGAAATCGGGAGGGTTACTGGCCCAACTGCGGCTGTCGTCGCTGTTTCCGCTGTCCCATGCTCAAGACCTTTCGTTTCCGCAGGCCTGAAGAGATCCAGGAACCATCCGACGCCAAACAACAAAAGGAAGGCGACGATGTAGATCACCCAGCCGGAGAACGAGTGGAAGAACCCGTCGGCAACGCGCGTTCCATAGTAATGTGAGAGAACTCCCGTCCCACTAACTCTGAACGCATTCGTCAGGATTGCAATCGGAACGGCCGAGAGCACGATTATAAAAGCACGCCAGAACCCGTAACTGCGAAGCCACCCGAAAAAGTCATTCGTGACACGTCGTGTTCGCGGATGCGTAAAATATGCAAACACGACAGCCAATGTTACTAGCGTCATCAGTGACCGAATGCCACTGCAAGCCTCGACCACTTCGAGTTTTTTCGTGCTCGTGGAATTCAGTGGTTTCAACTCAATGATATTACCTTGTCGTAAAACGGGAATGTTAAGAACACTCATGGACCATACGGCGCAGCGAGAAGCAAAGAGCTGCAGGGGAAAAGCGATCTTATTGAAAATGATTGCAGGGATTGGTATCGCAAGCAACAGCAAGCCAAGGGGAACCAAAAGCAGCCGCAATAGGTGTGCGCCCCAGAAATAGACAACGATACCGGAGAGCAATAGAACCAACGATAGTCGCTGCACATAGAGCTCGGCGCCTGCGACGCCAGCCCATAACGCCGTCAACGCAACGGCGATTGCAATGCCGCCCCAGACAACCGAAGGCTTGGACCTGGCGTCGACTAGAACGTCGCGTTTGACCCAAACGATATAAGCAATAATGAAAGGGATCAGAAGGCCGTGGGAGTAGTTCTCATCAGACCACCAGTCGTGAGCGAGTTTTTGCAACACGATGGCATATGCAAAAACGATCGCAGACGCGATAGCGAAGGCTCGCCAGAAATTCTTGGTGGCCGGGACACTCATTATCAAATTCCTTGATGGTCTTCGCAAAAAAGGGCAATTTTCTCACGAAAACGCTTGGCTATTAGAACCGTGTCACTTGACTATTAAGAACGCGGCACAAAGCTTAGCTCAGAGCGGCTTACTCTGACAATCCAAAACATGTGCCGCGAGGTGACCTGGAAAACTAAATTGGGCACCCCGGTAAATACACGTCGAATAGCGGTGCTGTTCCAGGAAATAGAATTGATTCATCGGCCGGTGCCCCTTTTCCCTTTTTGGAGTGCCTCCGATCTTCATCAACCCTTCTCTGGTACCACGCTCCGCCCAAAAAGAAGGGCGCCGAGTTTCCCCGGCGCCTCAAAACCCCGTTCTGCGGGAATTCTATAAGACAAACCGATTTCGGTATTCAGTCGATTCCAGGAATGCTCGGACCATCTCCGCTCTGCGGAAATCCCCGCTAAACTGGTTCAGCTTATCTAACCAATAACTGAATCCGTTGGCATCTGGGTCTCGGCCTAAGTATCCGAAATACTGCATCAGAACAAACGCCGAATTGAATTCCGACTGGGAGAAGTCCTGGTTGTTGACCAATTGCTCAACAACGCTCGCACGTGCACCGCCATTTGCCAGTGATTGGACCAGCCCATCTCTGTCAGCCTGACTCACTGCCACTCCGAGATTCGCGATAAGTGAATCGACGAACTGGCTGTTGGTCATACTCCCATAGCGCGATTGAAACTCCTGTCGCTGGGTCCACGCATTAATAAACTCCTGCTTATTCGTTGCGAGCCGAGTTTCCCACCCGGCGCTACCAACAATCACACCGCGGCCGACCATAGTAAGGTCTGGCAGGAACTGGGCCATCTGCGGCACTCTTCCGTACGATGACTTGTACAGACGATAGATGTAATAACCCGTCTCCTGAAATTCAATGGACAGGAAGAACGCCGCTGAAGCATTGATGCGCTTCACCTGAATACACTGCGGATCTGCGCCACATGAATCAATAGTAGAGGTCCAAAAGTCCCCCCCGGATTGATCCGGCTCACGATTGAGGAAGTCGAGATACTGCTGGCGCGCCATAAACGACGATACATCAATGGCGTTGGTAACTTCGGGGTGTTGAATCAAGACATCACTGAGCGCCAGATGTGTAATAGAGAGCCGAAGCTGCGCCATGAGATTCATCATGTCGCCCGCATTAGCAGCTTGATTCGCCGCGAAGGCTGCAATCACTGCGGCATTAAGTTGGGAATCGATTGCTGCTGCTTGCGAGTAGCTTCCACGGACCAAATTGAAATCGCTATAGGCCTGTTGCACATCACTGAGGTACGACAACATCGGCGATGGTGTCGAGGGGTCACTCGACTCCACACCGTTAACGGTTCCAGACGACACGAGCTGATTACTCAAGTCTTGCCCTGTTCGCTTTGCCTTGCCAACACTGTTTCCGAGATTCGGAGTTGAGCTCGGCGTTGGAGTCGGGCTCGCGGACGGTGTGGGCGTTGGTGTTGGCGCTGCTACACTGCCGAAATACATACCGCTGACAACTGCAGTCTTCGCACCAGTCTTGTTGACCGTTATTTTCACGTGGCCGCGCAGATCCCAAACCAGGTACTCGCCACCGTTGAAGGTGGAGATTGAACGGCTATCGAGTAACGAGTTGGTAGCAGAGTCGAGGACATCTATGCGCTCTTGTCGATTGTTGCCATCCCAATCAAGTGCATAAAGAGCGACTCGGTGAGTCTGGCCGTCGGTGATGCGTATATCGATTGTAAAGAAGGAGGTAGACTCCCAACGAGCTGCCACACGATCGCTGCCAAACATCTTCTGCAATGCCCGAGTGTCAGTGGTCGAAGCGGCCCAGGTAGGTGATGAGTAACCCGTCACGTTCACTTGACCATAAGTCGGATAATTCAGCGCATCATTGATGGTGTTATAGCCATCCACGCCATATGTGTTCTTCCAGTTTCCTTTTGTGCTGCTGTCGAGCCGCACGAAATTCGCACTTGCTGTCGCGGCAGGTGGTGTTGGAGTGGACACAGGGGTCGGCGTTGCTGTCGGCGTAGGTGTAGGCGTAGGTGTTGGGGTTGCTGTCGGCGTCGGGGTTGCTGTCGGTGTCGGTGTTGGTGTAGATGAAGGTGTGGGAGTTGGACTCACACCTGGCGTAGGGGTAGGTGTAGGTGAGCCGTTCTGCCAACCTGACGGTAGTGCGCTGAGATCAACTCCGATGTCTTTGCCGTCTGTTCCGGCGTTGTGGTAAGGGCTCGAAGCGAGCAGTTGATAATTTCCGGCTGCATAATCTGTAAAACCTACATCCGACAGTTGTGCCGGATAAAAATCGCCGATCGGATAGACAGCCGCAGCAGCATGGACAATTACGTTCTTTTGAAAAGTGAAACCAGGCGCGAAAGTTGTTAAGGCTACTGTTCCTTCACCTGTCGCATCACCTTTAATTCCATAACCGGTGTCGGCGCGGAATGTCATATTGTTATTTGCGACAAACCCTTGAGAAAGTTCACCATACAGGTTCATGACGTTGCCGGTTTGAAAATGCGTATTGTGGCTGACTGTGACGTTGTAATAACCGTTAATTTGGAAGAAACAACCACTGATGTTCTGCGACAAGTTATTCGCAATGGTTAATCCTGTCGCGCGTTGTGACGGTTGTATGTTATCCGTCCCTAATAAATTGATGCCCTGCGGGCTGTTGCTTATGACATTATTTGTAAACGTGATGTTCTCAAGGGTAGACCAGGGCGCCGTTCCATCTTGGTTTCTCACAGTTAACTGGATAGCCCAGCCAGCCTGTGCATCAACCCAATTATTGTCGAATGTATTGGAATCTATAAGCACCCGACGCGCGTTCTTAAGCTCGAACAAATTTTTCACCGACCAATGGAGGCCTGAGTAAGTTGGATCCCCAACTTTCCAGCTCATCGGTTTGAAAAAAGTGTTATTTCGAATTTCTATGTCAGAAGGGACGAGGTTTGTAATCTTCGGGTCAGCGCCGCCGAACATGATGTTCTCACCTGAAGCTTCCAGAAAGTTATTGATGATGTGGAATGGTCCAGGCCCAGCCCAGCCTGCAATTGCCTGCGTGTCGTAGCCCATACCATGAATGTCGCTAATATATGAGTTGGATACGGTAATTTCGGCTCCATTCATCCCAATACCACGCTGAACATCTTGAGTCGCGAAGCCGTGAATCCAACAACGATCAAATACAAAATCATGTGGTACAGCGCTGAGTGAGGTTTGGGAAGAGTCACCAAGCTCGATAAGAGTGTGGCCGGAAGTCGAAGCAAGGGTAGTCGAAATCTCAACTCCTATAAACTGGAAATTGTGGGAACTCGGACTGGCTTTAATAACGGGATCACTGTTGGGAGCTTGTATTTTCGCCAGCAACGACGCAGATGCTGGAGAAATCCTTCCGTTCGGCAATTGAGCAGATGTTTGTACAATGATGGGAGTAGATCCGGATTTAACAGGTAGCACAAAATTGCCAACATATGTTCCGCCACCAGTAAGCAATATCAGGTCTCCCGGTTGCGCCTGATTTAATGCTGCCTGAAAATCGCCGCCTACTGGAACGCTAATCGTCGCCGCCTTACTTGCACTGGCCGAGATCACTAACAACGAGAAGGTTAAGAATACCTTAAGAAAATACCCACCCATCGTACGGGACGTGGCATTCACATCGCGCTTATACATTTAGTTTTCCCCACTTCGGTAATCGGACGATCTTCGGACAAATCCAAAGACTCCTGATTTTGCGAGCCCGCATCACTGCGGGGGTGCCGTTATCGGTGCCACACAGAGTGTGTTGGAAACCTGAACTTGGTCGACCGCTAGATTGCGCTTGCTGGCAGACTAGAAAAAACTTGGGAGGGAGGACTGGTAAGGATTAATAACAAAGCTCAACTGTGGTTGCAAAAAGGAAGAAGTACGGAAGGAGTCTTCTAAGATTGAAGCGGGACTTATGGTTGCAGATATATCGATCGAGTAGGGCTGACGCAAAGTCTCGCGGAATCAGGAGAGTCGTTTCCGATTACCTTCGGCAACCAGACCATCTCCATTACGGAGACTCATGGCTTTGCGTCCCTCCCTCACGGAAGGTTTGCCTTTATCGTGTGCAATCGTTCGCTTAAAGAACAGGGCCGCCCTTAACGGCGACACCACATATCAACATGTTTTGCCATTGTTTGTCAACACCCCATTTCATTTGTTTACTGAAACAGATTCGAGCAGGTCAGATGAGCACCCTGGATCGCCACTGTCCGATGCTTTGTTTTTGAATGGGCTATTCAGTCTGAGCCGAAGATCCGTCGGGGGACCGGTGAAACCTACCTCACCGATTGAGCCGGGGAAATAATTATCCGCCGGATATTGGCTCCGACTGGCCTGAACGAGAACGTTACCCACCACTGTGAAGTTGGGCGTAAATTGCTGCAACGCAACTGTTCCTTCCCCTGAAGCGTCTCCTTTGATGCCGTAGCCCGTTGCTGACCGGATCGTAATGTTGTCCCGGTACACGAAATTCAGAGACCGTTCACCATATAACGTTAAAATGTTTCCTCTTTGAACGTGAGTATTGTGTGCTATGACTACGTTATTAAAACCGTTAATCTGAATAAAAGTACTCCTTAAGTCAGGAAAGTAATTGTTCCTGACCTCGACGCCACTAGCGCGTTGTGAAGGATGGTCATTGTCAGACCCCAGTAAGTTGAGGCCCGACTCAGAATTCCTTACGACGTTGTTTGTGAATGAAATGTTTTCCAGTGTGGACCAGGGAGCTCCCCCATCCTGATTACGAACCGTAAACTGGACCGCGTAGCCCACTTGTGCATCAATCCAGCAGTTTTCCAGAAGGTTGCTATCAATTATTACGTTTCGTGCATTCTTCAACTCCAACAGATTCTTAACGGACCAGTGGCTGCCGGACGGTTGCCAGTCCAGCGGCTTATACAGCCGATTGTTGCGAATCTCTATATTCGTTGGCACAAGATTACGGATACTGGGATCGGCGCCACCGAACATAATGTTTTCTCCGGCACCCTCAAGGTGATTGTTAACTATTTTGTAAGGTCCTGGTCCGTTCCAGCCGCAGATCGCTTGCGAGTCGTAACCACGACCGTGAATATCGCTTATGAAACAATTGCTGATTTCCGATTCACCACTGTTTAGCGAAATACCCCGTTGCATTTCCTGGTTAGGGTTACCGTGGATATAGCAGCGATCAATTGTGAAATGGTGAGGAACTGAATCCAGCGTCTGCTGATTTCGCCCCGAATCCCCTAATCGAATCAGATCACTAACCGCGAAATCGTCAGCCGCAGGAGCAAACTCAATCCCAATGAACTTGTAGTGATGGGCGCCACTTGCGGTTCTGATGACAGGCTCACCCTTAGGACTTGTAAGTTGCGCCATGGCGCTGGCTTGGGAGGGTTTCACCCGAACGCCTTCAGGCAACCGTTCGAGTGCGTTTGTTTGAAGCGTGACGTAAGACGCACCCGGCTTTACAGGTAACACAAAAGGTCCTGCGAAAGTTGCTCCAGCTTGCAAGACAATAGTGTCTCCCGGCATAGCCCTATCGATCGCTTTCTGCAGATTGTCACCCTTGTTTACGACAATTAGTCTGTCCGATGCTAATGGCGGGTTGCCGACGCGGCGCGGGCGCTGGACAAGCGCACCAGCAAGGCCCAGGCACAGAAGCAGGAAACATGAAATCAGCATGGCGCGAAATCTTAACGAATGGCTCTTAATCTCAGGTTTCACGTGCGACATATCAGTAACGTAGCCAATAATAACTCAGCTTCATGTATTCTCCTGCGACTACTGACCAGCCGTGCGGAGTTAACCACCAAATTGCGGGCGTGGGTGAATCGACTCCCAGTGGGACGCTTTCGATGCCAACTTGTGTATCCGTGTCCGATAGCATTCGCCTGAAAGTCCAATACGCGCGCCGAGAATGGTATGGCGAAGTTACGATTAAGACAGACTTAACTGGATACTTTGCTATGTATCTCCTTAGTGCGACGGCCTCTTGATAAGTACTGTTAACGGGTTCTGCCAATAGGTCGATGTCTTCCCGCGGCACACCGGCTCGAGCCAACTCATCCAATTCGCGCTCGTAAAAGAATGGGTTCCGTTCATCTTTTTGCGACCACCCTCCGCGCTGGTAGTCGTTGGTAATCACGATCCTTTTTCCGCGACCAGTTAGGAAAATTGAAGCTGCTGTCTGGGTCCGGGCTCTATATACGGAAGAGCCGCTTAACACCAGCAGCACATCGGGCTGCTCCAAACTGTGTTGGACAACGAGAAATCGCGCAAGGAAGGGTGCACAAATCACCCAGAGAAGCAGAGAAACGATTGCGGCACGTAGACGAAGCGACTTCAAGAGGAGAACTCTGTTAACGCCGACGTTTGATCAAACAATCAATTACAGTTAAATCACCCGCCGTATTGATTGTGTGGGTTCCGCGTAAGTCCTTTCGCCAGGCAGGCAGTATCTTTGATACTTCTGTTTCGCAGAAGTGATCCGTATCCAATCGCCGAATACGATTTAAAGAAATTGCAGACCCATAGCGCGGGGACCCATCTTGCGCGGGACGATAAAGTTCGTTATTCCAATAGAACAATCTACCCGCAGGCCGAGAGCTCCGGACGTCCGATTTTACCGGATTGAGCCTGTGTGGCTTCCAGGGACCAAGGGGGGTATCAGCGAAGTACACGTATAACTCGTCGGGGACGCACCGTTCTGCCGCGCAAAAGAACATCCACCAGACGCCGTCTTGTTCAAAGAGTGTCGTATCCTGGGCTCGAATACCATCCATCAGCACTGCGTGAAGCTCCCACTTGAACGGGAAAGCAGTACATCTGTACAGTTCAATTGTCCTGTGTGCTGCACTCTCAGGAATCATGTAATACATACCTTGCCATTCAAAAATAAACGGATACGAAAGATGATAGTCCATAGAGAGCGCCTGAACAGGCGCAGCAACCATACCCGTATGATCAAGTTCAATTACCGAAATGTGTCCTTTGTGAGCCTTATACTCGTACTCCTCAAAAAAAACATAGTGCCTTTGATCCACGTTCACAGGAAACGGATCGGCCCAGAATCTATCGTTTGCCGGCTGCAAATATTTAAATCGATAAAAACTATTGTTGGTGTCGGCCGGTCCGGTCCTGAACCTGTAAGCGAGCGCCCATTGGTAGGCGTGAGTCGCATGCTCCAACTTACTCGCCACGTAGCGGCATGTCAGCCGTAACAGCTTTGCGGCCAGTTTGTTGTTAGCCGGGATCTTGTAAAGAGGCGCACTGTACGGACGGTATAGTTCCTGCTCAAATTGGAGGCCGGAATCGTTATAAACGTCATGCAGCTTCCGCATTACAAAGGTGGACGACTTCCAATAAAGGTTATTCCTGTTAGCTTTTACTGAAAATTGATCAGCTGTTGGCGACCATGATCGGTAGATCACTTTCCCGTTATCCAGGTCTTCAGTCAACACTTGCAATATCGAACCTGTTACTCCATGTCCATCCATGACTTCCCAGAAGCCAGCCGGTCCTCCGCGATTGACTAGGTTGTCACCGTGATGATAGGACCAAACCCCAAACTTTGTGACCTTTAGGATCTCGCCTTTCAAAATTCGAAAACCAAATGCGAGCGCGACATCGATTTTGTAATCTCGCAAACGCGCTATGTCTGAATCAGAAAACGAATCTGTATGCTTCGTCATCTGGGGTGAAACGTCGATAATAGGAGAAGCGGGAATAAGAGATCTGACGTCGTCGAGAGCGAAAGCGTCAGGCTCAATTTTCACCCTGCCGTTGTCTATACGTGAGTAGAGTGCATACAGGAGATGTCGACGGTTTCGCCAGTAGGTGACGAACCGCCGTTCGTGCGGCAACTCAGCCGCGTTTCTGACGACGAGCACAACTTTGGCGATCGAGGACGACTCGATGTCCTCGATGATCTTACGAACCCAACTTCGTTGATTGAAGGAGTCAAGCAGAAGCGCAATACGGAGAGGTGAGCGCTCGCCATTAGTTGCAGGATTCAAGTGTATACCCCGGAAGCGGAAAACTAGTGTAGATTACCAACAAATTCCCTCATAATTTGCGTGCGTGGGTAGCTCACGAAGTAAACGGACTAAGTCGATTAATTTTTGGCCTGGCTTTAGACGGTCAGGTAACTCTAAAAACTCTTCTGCTCGGTTACCAACAACCACCACCTCACTCTCGTTTAACACCTCTTCAATGGAAGTTCTCATCAACTGCGAAATGTGTGGTATCTCAACTTCAATGTATTCTTTATTAGCGCCAAACAATCGGGCCAGTGAAACGTCACGGTCGTAAATCGTCAGTTGCAAGCCCTTGCCAATCAACGTTTCTATCACGTTGACCATGGGCGACTCGCGCAAATCATCAGTACCAGCTTTAAAGCTGAGTCCAAAAACTCCTATTCTCTTCTTCCCGGTTCTCAACACCATGTCGACAGCTCGAGCCACCTGCAAACGATTACTAGGTAAGATAGATGATAGGACCGGCGTTTCCACATCCAGCTCTTTCGCTTTGTAATTCATCGCACGCAAGTCCTTCGGCAGACAGGACCCTCCGAAGGCGAAGCCAGGTTTGAAATAATACGGTGATAGATTCAGCTTAGTATCCTGAGTAAAAATTTCCATGACCTCATGACTGTCGATTCCGCCGGCTTTGCAGATATTACCCACTTCGTTTGCAAAGCTAACCTTCAAAGCATGAAAGCAGTTGCACACATACTTAACCATTTCCGCTGTTCGGATGGACGTAACGAGAACCGGCGCATCGACTGGAGCATACAGTTCGCGCAACTGCGCACCGCTGAACTTTTCTTCAACGCCGATAAGAGTAAACGGAGGAGAGTAAAAATCCTTCAGCGAAGATCCTTCTCGTAAAAACTCAGGGTTCATACAAACTTGGAAGTGAAGCCCAGCGCGCTTTCCGGAAAATTTTTCCAATGTTGGAACCACTACCTGATCCATGGTTCCCGGCAGCATCGTGCTGCGTACGACTACTGTATGCGGTTCGTTTTTTTCTTTTAGTGCCTTGCCAATGCCCGTGCACACATCGATTATATGGCTTAGGTCCAGACTGCCATTGGGCCTACTCGGTGTGCCCACACAAATCAGAGAAAGATCGGAATTATTGATAGCTGTATTCAATCCGGTGGTAGCGCTTAATCTGCCAGCCGAAACAGAGGCTTTTATTAATTCTGAAACCCCAGGCTCGACGATTGGGCTTCTACCGTTATTTATAATGTCTGCTTTAGCAGGATTGATATCGACGCCAATCACGTTGTGACCCGCTGCAGAAAAGCATGCGGCGGAGACGCAACCGACGTAGCCGATTCCAAAGACACTGATTCTCATTTTTTATCTCTTGTTTTTCGTCGCTCAACAGTATTTTCGCAAATCTTACTGAACTGATGCGCTGCATGGGCCCAACTGAATGTTGGTCGAATTTTAGCTGCTGCGTTTCCAGCCATTTGTTGAGCGCGGGCTGGGTCTTGTAACAGGCCAATAACGGCTGAGGCAAAATCATCGGGATCGTCGGCCAGGAGAATTTCCGAGTTTGCCTGCAGGGGCAGACCTTCCGCACCAACAAAAGTAGAGACAACTGGCCGCCCCATTGCCATGGCCTCATATATCTTCAAGCGGGTTCCACCACCAATACGAATCGGAACGATATAAACCGCTGCGGCTTTTATGAACGGTCTCACATCCTCAACTCTACCAGTTACGGTGATTGAGGTGTTTTGACGCGCCAACCCTTGCAAGGACGAAGATGGATTACGCCCCACAACTGTAAGAGTCACATCAGGAACAACCTTTCTTATCAACGGCAGGATGTCCTCTACAAAGAATGTTATGGCGTCGCTATTTGGTAGCCAATCCATCGAACCTGTAAACACCAGGTTATTACGAGCCGTTGACGAAGGCGCAGCTGGAGAAAAGTAATCAATATCCACACCAGTCGGCACATCGAAAACGTCTGCAACGCCGTAATCATTCGTAATTCGGTCTTTGTCATCCCTGGATACGCTGACAACCGCATCGAAACGATTACAACTGTCTAGTTCAAATTGGCGCATCTTTTGCCATTGATGCCAAAGATAAAGTTTCTTCGGCAAATTTTTCTGAACCTCGAAGTGTCTTTTCCAAATCATTGCCTCAACATTGTGTTGAAAGAGCAGTGTGGCGCAGTCCAATTCAAGAGGTACATTGATGGCAGGAGCAAGAAAGTCACAAACGAGAAGATCAGTGTTGGCTGACACTACATTGCTTTTTATCTCTCTCCGCATCTCGGAAGAACGATATTTGCTGATAGCATATGGAAAAGGCGAAGCTATATTGGCAACCAGTTGCACATAGAATTCGAGTGAAAATTTTTCGGACTGCGGGTGATGCACCGTAACAAGGTGGTGGCAATATTCGGAGGCGAGTTTACCAGCGTCACGCGCACCTGTTTCGCCGTCAAGACTTAGATAAGTAATCTCATGATCCTTTTTTAACTCGCGAAGCATCTGGTAGGTGCGAATTCTTCCGCCTTTATCAACGGGATGCAATAATTCAGTTTTCAGCCAGAGGATTTTCACGAAAAGAGGATGTTTACGAGGCGCCTCGAACCGGTACCGATAAACACGAACATACACATGACATTCCGCGGAGCGAGAATCGTGCGTACGACAGCAGTCGTAAATTCACGTGTAAATCTATTCCTCAACCACTTTCTACCTCTGATCGGCACTAACTCCAACTCCTCCATTCTAAAATCACTGTCTGCCACAATTTGTTCGAACCGCCGAATAGTCATTTGATTTAACCCGCCTTCAACCTCTCTAAAGTGTGTGGCACCGTCTGTTTTGAAATCTGAACGCCATCGCAATAGAGCCTTTTCGGTAAACACCAGGTGTGCCCAGGGAAACACTGAGAACAGATGTCCTCCGTATGGGTGGTACCAGGTGGGACCAAACACCGCGAATACTTTGCCATCCTTCTTCAGAAGACCTCTCATCATCTTCAGGACACCGGCCGGATCGTCAAAATGCTCAAAAGCATCGACAGTGATCACGAAATCCGCTTGCTCACCGGTCTTTGTCACGAAAAGGCATCTATCCTCGAGATCGTTTTTCTGGGCAGCAATCCGCGCTTTTATTAATTCACTCTCTCGTAGATCGACTCCTATTACCTTTGCCGCTCCATGCTGCGCAATCTCGATAGTATTTCCTCCTCTGCCGCAACCGAAATCAATGACCACTTTATTCCTTAAAACATTCCAAATGTTTTGCGTCAAGAGTTTCTCGATCTTGCTGCAGTTATGGTATGCGCTGCCATCGCAGTTTCGATGTTCGCCGTTCGGGCTAACCCACCGCAGGAATCTATAACCTACTGTGCCACCGAGAAGCGCCATAATCTAATTTACGAACGTTAGCTCTTGCGCCGATATTGGCGGAGCCTGGGCGGACGTGTCCTGATCGATGACCTGGCGCATCCATATCTCGAAATTTACAAGCGACCAAAGTCGCTCTGAATGCTCCTCACCACTTTCGTGGCGCTTTACGAGCTCACGTAGATAATCAGGATTGAAGATATTTCGATCCATCGTTCGTGAATTTAAAACGAATTGATTTATTACGCTCTTATATGGACCGCGAAACCACGCCGCGAGGGGCACAGGAAAACCCATTTTTTTCCGATTCAGGATAAGATCCGGAAGAATTCCTGTCATCGCTTTCCGCAAAATGTATTTCGTTGTCCATCCTCTGAGCTTCAATTGTTTTGGCAGCATCGCAGTAAACTCAACAAGTTTATGGTCCAGAAACGGCACTCGGCTTTCAATTGACGCCGCCATACTCATTTGATCCTGCTTCATCAACAGCTCATGTAGATAAGTTTTTACGTCGGCGTACAACAAGCCGTCCAGCAAGTCCTCTCCAGAACTCTTCAGAAGAGTGCGAACGTTGACATAGGGGTCAATGGGTCCAGTCCGCTCAATCGTCTGTGGCAGTAAAAGCTTCCGTTGTTCCTCAGTGGAGAAAACAGCGAAGTTATTGAAGTAAATATCTTCTATGTTAGCGTTGAGCGAAAGGAACGTCCTTGAGAGCTTCTGTTTGATTCTGGGGAAATGAAGATGTGAGATTCCGCTTCTGATTAATCCTTGAAGCACTGCGGGCGCGACATTCTCGTACCCCTTACCAACCGCCAGGTTATAAATGGTGGACCGATAACGTCCGTATCCCGCCAACAGCTCGTCACTGCCCTCGCCGGTCAATACGACTTTAACGTGTTCCGAAGCGAGGCGGGAAACTGCGTAAAGAGCGATACTTGACGGATGTGCCAGCGGCTCATCCTCATGCCAAATCATTCGGGGCAACAGCTGAAAAAAATCGTCGGGTGTTAGGACAACCTCGTGATGGTCCGTTTTGTATTTCGTGGCAATCAACCGCGCATATGCCAGTTCGTTCGCTTGCCGCTCCTTGAAAGCTACGGAAAACGTCTTGATAGGCTCGGAAACCATCGTACTCATCACTGCCGCAATTGCGGAAGAATCGATTCCGCCAGACAGAAACATTCCCAGCGGAACGTCAGCCATAAGCCGCAAGCGCACGGCTTCCCGAAACCTTTCAAGCCATTCGGCAATCAGATCGCTTTCTCGAGTTGGGTCCTTCTGACCGAAATTGATGTCCCAATACGGAGTTATCGTAAGGTTCCCATCCTGCCATGTCATCGTGTGGCCCGGAAGTAACCGACAAATGCCACGGTAGAGTGTGGCCTCGCCCGAAGTGGCATGGTTCGCGAGGTAATCGGGGAGTACACTAAAGTCTAACTGTGGCCTCACGGCGCCGGCGGCAAGAATGGTCTTAATTTCCGATCCAAAATATAAAGAGCCATCCTCCGTGTGGGCATAATAAAGCGGTTTTACGCCGAGACGATCCCGCGCGATAAACAACGTACGTTTGTTTTCGTCCCAAATCGCAAACGCAAACATTCCTCGCAGATAATTCACGCATTCGTCGCCGTACTCTTCATAAAGGTGCAGGATTGTTTCAGTATCGCAGTTGGTTTTATAGACGTGTCCCTTAGCGGTTAATAAAGATCTGTAGTCCGCATGATTGTAAATTTCACCGTTATACGTGATTTGCAGAGAGCCGTCTTCATTCGTCATTGGCTGATGACCGCCAGCGACATCCACGATGCTCAGCCGCCGATGGCCAAATCCAATACCCTGACCAATGAAGATTCCCTTGTCATCCGGCCCGCGATGTTTAATCACGTCGCGCATCTTCTGTATCTGACAAATATCTATTTGTCTGCCTGACCTGGAAGAGAACGCGATACCGTTAATTCCACACATAAATTCTTGATCAATCTGCAGCGCCCGCTTTCGAATCCGCTGCCGTATCTATGACAAAATCCTTATCAATCCGACGCAATAATGCGTAATGCAGTTGTTGTTGTGATTTCAAGAGCGCCTTACGGTTTAGCTCCGCCGTGGTACCGTTCAGTAACAAGATCTCGTCAGGATCTTCAAGTTGGGAATCCCTATACCTGACAACTGCCCACTCGAAATCTGATCGCCACCCTTTGTACTGTCCTAATCCGCCTTTTGACACTATGACCAAGTCAGTCCGATCTTCACAGGTGACCGCGAAACCAAGACCGTTGACAACATCAATTTCCGTAACGATAGAATCGGAAGAGTGCGCTCCAAACGGCAAAAAGAATGTGATGAATTCTCTCCGTCCACTTCCTCT
This sequence comes from Pyrinomonadaceae bacterium, assembly GCA_046262775.1. Classification (GTDB taxonomy): domain Bacteria; phylum Acidobacteriota; class Blastocatellia; order Pyrinomonadales; family Pyrinomonadaceae; genus PSRF01. The sequence continues at coordinate 37,436 of JBHEMC010000025.1, forward strand.
CGCGGAATACTTCCAGACGGGAGCGCTCTCCTTAGTACCGTAACAAGTGGACATCCAGCCCTCGGCTTTGCTCCATATCCCTTCCGGTGTTACAGACACTATCTTTAACGCCGAAGAATTGTCCCGTACGATTACCTGCGGCAACAAACCCTTTTGAAACTCACACTCGGGACTAGTGCCGACGTTGAAGTGAAACCAAAGGTCGAACTCATGTTCTCCCCCAGATTCTGTCACATCGCGCATGACCCAGTAATTGTTCTTCAAGAAAAGGATTTCCCGGGAACAGTTCACCGGCTTCCGAAGTCGTAAATATCCGTCGTGGGTTGCAGCAACATAATTAAACATTGGTTGGTCGATCCACTGCCGTATATTGTGCCGTGCAGTGGATTTCCAGGAGAATGGACCATCCGGCTCCGATGAAGATTCGCCGTCTACTGTTAAAGTGTTATGTGCTTGTGAACCGCGAAACCAATCGCGATCTTTCTGTGATCCCGTATAGGTACAAGTTCCCGGATCTATCAACCATGAACGTCCGTAACCTGCCAGCTCAAAAGACAACACGTCTGCATGCGCATGACCACCGTTAGAGAAACCGTGGGGGCCAGCGTCAAAAACCAAATAGTTAGCATCAGCAGTCCATCCGTCGCGCATTACATAGTAGCCGCCATCCTTAAACGCCGCAGACTGTTTAGCCGGCTCAGCGGGTTTTAGAGAATCAAACTCATGCACACCGTCGACTCCAAGCAACCACAAAATTTCCGCAGCTCCATCGCTTGCAGCGTATTTCAACATTCCGCTCTTGAGTACAACGGACCCAGTCGAAAGTGTACCGCGAAAGTCGTTTACTGGGTTGGGGTCAAGTTTTATCAATCGTCCCCCATCATCATCACCGATAAACGGCGTGGTCCCATCTGGCCGCATGATAAACATCAGGTGTTCCAGTAGTGCGCCGAGATTTGTAGATACCTGATCCACCACTTCATTTTTATTCCGCGAAGACAAAATACAAAAATGAAGGTAGAAGTCGGCGGTATATCTTTGGTAGTAGCTGGAGTGTTCGAAATACACGCCGTCTGGTTTTACGTGTACAGCAAGTTGGTCCAATAGAATTCGCTGTCCTGTGCTGCGCCACCGTTGGGCGTCTTTAAATTCCGGCAAAAGCGTACCTAAGTAAAATAGCCCCAGGCCCTCACCGGTAAGATGCGTATTCGGACTAAAGTAGGTTGAAAGATAGGTTTCGAGATGACGTCCATTTACATATAAGAATTTTAGAAGTTGCCAGACAAGACGGTTGGACAATACCGGGGAATCTTTAAAAAACTGGTACGCCCATAACCACGAGATCGAGCGAAAAGCGACTTCCAAACTACTTGCCCAGTTAATCCCGAGCTTAGGCGGGTTTTTTTCCATCCAATCTTCAAGATGCTCTGCGAATACTTCGCAATATTTGTTATTGCCAGTCAACCAATAGGCCTGTCCCAGCGTGATGAAGTGTTGGTGTCGATTTAATTCCCATGTAATTTTTTTATCGCCGACAGCATCGGCATCAAGAAAGTTGAGACGACTCCAGTGAATTAGAGGCGCCCGCTTGCCGGATACCGGCTCTAATTGCCAATCAATTGGTTGTCCAAAACTGAGATTGCGGTATCCAAGCAAATCGAATTTGCCTTCGCATATCTTCTCCGCAGAAAGCACGATTTCGTTTTCACAAGCAGGCCAACGCTTTCTTAGCTGATCTATAGTTGCAGCCTTGTCCGTAAAACTCGCGAAGAATCGCGAGCTAATGGATTCTCTGAATCGCTGAACAATACTTTCAATTGAGCGATGTCCCGTTCCGTCGCTGTCAAGTGCTGCCAGTAGTTGTTCATCTGCAGGAAGCTTTGCAAGTTGAGACCACGACCGTCTTTCTAGCAATGCGGCACAAGCCTGCGACGCGCGAACGCGTACTTCACCAAGCGTGGCGTTTTTCAGTCTATCGAGTCTCATAAAAACCTTGCTGTTGCTTGAATGCAAAGTATTCATTGCACATGGTTACGAACCACTTCTTGCGCTTTAATGGCTTGGCAATTCGAGAACCTCGTACATCTCCTTTACGGCTCGGTCTGTCGCCGAGCCAGGTTTGTAAAACATTTCATTAGCTACAAAGCGTCGTGTCTCTGACAGCTGACTCGGGTCCTCGAAACTCTTCGCAATAGCTTGCATGACCTCATCGATATGAGTTGCCGACTTTGACGCACTTGCTAACATCTGCACATAGAGTGGTTCGATATCAGTTGCCTCTATAAGTTTCGGAATGTGGATTCGCACGACCGGACGATCCAGAAGCAAGTATTCAAATCCAACAGAGCTGTGATCTGTAACAAGCAAATCAGCAGCGACAAGGTAAAACGACGAATTACTACTCGATGCCAACACTCCCTGAGGGGGTTTTATCAGATGTGCCAGCCGGTCGTGCCAATTCTCGCCGCCAGAGTGCAGATAGCGTGTATCCCTTGAACGGTCGTGAAGTTTTACGATTACGTTGTAACCAGCGTCGGTCAACCGCCGCACGAGTGTTTCCCCGTATTGGCTTAACGAACTATGGGGAGACCATGTTGGAGCATACATGACCGTCTTCCTATCGGGATCGAGGTGCAATGATCGGAAGACCTGCTCCCTACTAAGAGAGCCATCGACAAGACAGTCGAGCTTTGGCATACCTGTTAACCTGGCACTCGCTGAACTCTCGTCGATTGCTCCACTGGCAATGAAATGCTGGTGACGGTGCTTATTAATGAAAAATAAACGATCCCACTGTCTCATCGAATGAGATGGTGAGTCGTAAATAGATCTGTATTTACCGGCAACGCCGTGAAATGTTTGCACTCGTCGCGTGCCACGGGCGAGATTGACCCAAAGAAAATCCGAAGCCAGGTAGGCATCAAAACGTACAAAAGCAGCAAGAAAAGGTGTCATGAAGTGAAATGGTTTGTGCGCTTCAGAATAAATGTAAGCAGTCTGACGCGGATTTTCGCTTGCGGTGAAGTAAATCTCCAGTCGCCGATCGCGCTGCAGACGTTCGACGATTGGAGCGACTGTCGAATAGTTCATCGGGGTACGGGAATTTACCAGCACTCGACGCTGATCGGGCCGGCGTCGTCGTTGCCATTGCTTATCCAGCTCTCGCGCTAATGCAAGTAGTCGAGTCGCCTTCATCGGATTTGAGAATTAGACTCGAACGTGAAAGCAGGTTGCGCTTGTTCGTCTTCAAGATCACAAGACAGGATCTGAGGAAAAATTATGTCCTGAGCTCGTTGATAGTCTTCAGGAAAATCGATTTCAATCCACGGGTAACCCCGTGTGCTTATTGCGTGCAGCGGATGGTGAGCCACAAACTCGCGGAATGCACGAGGCGCCCAGTCAGTTGAAGCGCCGTTCTCTATTAATTCATCGAGATAACGGACCATTAGCCTGGCGCCGGTACTGCCGAATTTTACGATGCCGACATTTTCGCCATCGGCATCACCGCCGGAAAGCTTCTTGGAAATATCTTTGACGAGACCGTTCGTCACTTTTACCTTCATCTCCTCCGGTCCGAATAGATCATTAAATCCACGATAGCAGACCAGCAAAGCGTCTTCATGAGGTGATGTTAATAGGTCAGTTAAGATCTGAGGGTGAAACAGAACATCGGAATTTAGTACGACAAACCCGTCCGTCAAATACTCTCTGGCGAGCCATAGCGAGTACAAGCTGCTCGTTTGTGCAAATTTTGGATTCTCTACGAAAATAATTCCATCATCGCAAGCCGCTTTAACAGTCGACGACTTATATCCAACCACTACGACTATATCCGTTAGATTCATTCGCTGAAGCGAGTCGATTTGCCTCCGCAGGAGAGTGCGCCCGCCAATTTCGACCAGACATTTCGGCTGAAGATATGCGTCTTGCAGCCGTATTCCGCGTCCAGCTGCAAGAATGATTGCTTTCATAGTTCCGCTTCCACCTGTTTTGCTATTTTTCGGGGCACACCTACATTGAAAATCTCTCTCAGTTTTTCAAGATACCATTCGCGTTCGCTGCGGCCAATTGCTAAACCTAAAAAGAGCATCAAGTATATCGTCCCACCGAGCAACACCTGACCAATAAGATAGGGCCATCTCGTCGGTACCAGGGTTCTGCTAATAATTAAGGATACCGCCATGATTAATGATGGCCACGCCACTGGCCAGACACTGCGGCGAATGATCTGGAGTGGGCTGATGCCAACTCTCCGGCAAGCTGCCGGTACCGTCACAGCAAACGCCGTCACAATCATTGGAACCAGTGTCCCGAGAGCCACACCCACCAACCCCCACCATCGCACAAGGGTGATACTGAGCACCAGGTTACCCACTGCCATTATCGTGTTCGACGCTGCTAATAATCGATGACGACCGGCCCCCTTCAGAATTACGGCGGAGGTCGCGCTCCCCACGCGCAATGACACGACAACGCTGAGAATTACGATCACGGGAATACTTCCCGCGAAAGCCGGACCGACCCAAACAAGAACCGTAGGCTCCGCCAACACTGACAATCCAGTCGACAGTGGGACCACCATCGCCAGCGATAGCCGTGTTCCTTGTATAAGGATATTTCGCAGCCTCTCCACCTGTCGGTTTGTTGAGCTGTCAACCACCACCGGAAAGAGCACGCTGTTTAGTTGGTCGGTAATACGCTGTACGATATCGATCAATCTTTGCGCAACTGCCCATACTGCTACGGCGGCGGTGCCAATAAACGCTCCCACCACGATCGTATCCGTCGAATAATTGAGTTTATTGGCTAGATCGATCAGGAGAATGAACACGCTGAAGCCCGTCATTTCACGCAGTCGGCTGCGACGGAAATTACGTAAGCTGATATGCAGTCCAGGAAAAGCACGATATGCGTTCAATGCGTAGGCACCATAACTTAGTACTCTCACGGCCGTTGTAGCCGCAACGAGTTCTACGATACCGTAGCCCATGCTTAAGATTATGATGTTCACGACAGCGACAGTGACGGCAGTGATGAATGCAACTACTCCATTCAGATAGATACGCTGGAATCCATTTACTATTCCACCAAATACGCTGATCGGAAATCCTAGCGCCACGTAAGCGCTAATAAAGAGAAAAACTATCCTTCCAGATGCTGCCTGAGAAGGTGTGAGACTGAAGACGTGATCGAGATTGAAAGCGATCGCGATTGCACCTAACAGAGTCACGGCTCCGATACCAGTGAACATACAAAACATGGTACTGGCCATCTCGTTAAGACCCTTTGCGTTACCCTCTGCTCTGTACTTGGCTGTGAATCTCACCTGGGCTACCCCGTAGCCCATGTCCAAGAGCGAAAAGTAAACAGTGATAGAAGCAACGAGAACCCAAAGGCCATAAGCAGATTGTCCCAGATGCCGCACATTAAACGGCAACATGAACAATCCCAATAGCAGTTCTGTCCCAGCAACTACATAATTGAGAGAGACATTCTGAAAAATCAGTTTAACTGGGCTGGCAGGCGTAGAATTTTCAGGAGCTAAAGAAGACACTGCTAAACCTCACCCTCATGCCACCTCGAGCTTCGATTGAAGAGGCTTCTTTCGGTCCTTCCAGCGCTGGGTGACAATTCCAGCAAAGAACCACAGCCACAACTCATGTTCAAAGCTGGCGACGCGATCGCCGGCTGCTACTGAGGTGAAAATCGAGAAAAAAGACTGAAGTGCAGTTCTAAATAAATAGCGTGGTACTCCGATCATATGAGGTACTCGAGAAAAATCGAGGGTTCGCCGTTCTGGCGATTCCATGTCGAGACCGTTTGTTCCATACAGAATGGCACGGCTTATTCCATTCCAGTAAAACCATCTGCGGAAGTAGCGCTTTGTCAATCGGTCTGCGGGAATTACGTGATGTACAACGAGCTCGGGAACGTAGAAACCTTTTAAGCCGGCGCTGCGCGCCCGCTGTGTCCATTCCCTTACCTCCTGCCCAAGCAAGGTTCCGGCCTTCCTGCCGATACTGTTGTTCCAATTGCCTGCGCGAAGAAAAGCATGGCGAAGAAACATCATGTTCACACCCAGCGGAACGTGTTGCGCGTCAAACTCGATCGCGTCCATTCCGTAATCAAGCAAAGCAATCACTCCCCAGTGCTTACCACCTCGATTCGGAAGCCACTCAGGTCGCTTGCCTCCCCAAATCGGTAATGCTTTTCCACCAACGTAATCGCAACCAAATTTTTCAAGAGCTCTACCGCCGGCTGTCAACCAATCTTTGTCGACCCGCACATCATCGTCGGTAATAGCAAGGATCTCGCCCCTGGCGGCCGCAATTCCAGCGTTCAGGGCAGCAGAACGTCCCTGTTCTTTTTCGAAGATGTAACGCAAGTCAACTGGGAAGTCTTTGCTGCAGCCGTTGACGACTGCCTGCGTGTTGTCCAAAGAATTATTATCGACAACCACAACTTCCCATGAATCATTCACTTTGAGAGAGCCAAAACTCTTTAGAGTTTTTTCAAGCTCGTCGGCACGATTGTAGGTTGCAACGATAATTGAGAATTTCATCTTGTTATGCTATAGCGTTTTGAAACTCTAGCACAATCGACCGAGGGGAATAGTTGCCGGGCGATTTCCATACGTTGGATTAACGCACCGCGCTCCTAATTACTACACGACCCAAGTCGAGTTTTGTGGGTGCCCTAATGCATTAAACTCAGAAACGTTATCTAAATCCCAGACAACTATTTGATCCTATTCCACCTGATATTCCGATTTCATGGGTATTTCCTTGGCGCAGGTTTTGCAAATGGTGCGCTCGAAAGTCAGTTTCGTCTTGAATTATTTTGAGTGGCGGTGTCGTCAATTTGTTGATTTACCTCGAATAGTTCTATTATGAAGGCCTCGGCACAACCCTTGTTGTCCAGCGGCCACTCAAGAGTGGATGCTATGCATTCTCGTCTCTCAACTCCCCAGGACGACCATGGGCGCTGCTTTGTGATGACTGACAAAAACCCAGATACCTTCGCTTTACCAAAATTATGCATGTTTTCAAAGCCCTTACAGTCGTACTAACTTTTATCCTCTACTTCTCTGTAGCTGTATCAGCGCAAGACCGCTTGTGTGATACTGCTTTCGAAGACTGCCGGACGCCTCTGTGGTCGCTCATCGATCATGAGAATGTGGGAATCGATGTAGCGTTCTGGTTCATGCAGGACCAGTCGATATCCAACAAAATTATTGCGAGGTTCCAGGCAGGCGTTCCGGTGAGGGTCATCATCGATCCGCGAGCGAATCCCAGTTACGCTGGTAACCAACAAATTCTCGACCAGATTCAAGCTGCCGGTATCCCTATGCGCTACAAAATTGGGGACGGCATTTTGCACTGGAAAATGATCTTGTTCGCTGGCCAAAACCAGGTGGAATTCAGTGGTGCGAACTACTCTCCGTCTTTTTTTGTGCCCACAACCCCGTACGTAAATTATATTGATGAGGCGATTTACTTTACTGACGATCCCTCGCTGATTCAAAGTTTCAAGACAAAGTATGACGATTTATGGACTGATACTACGCTGTACGCCAACTATGCAAACGTCACTGGCCCATTGACCCGGAAGTATCCGATATCACCGATCGACCCGGAGTTGAATTACCCACCGAGCATTGATGATAGCCAGGACTTTTTTAATCGAACCCAACTCGCATTCAACCAGGAGACGCAAAAGATCGATGTCGTCATGTATCGGATAACTAACCAACGTTATACCGATATGACTCTGGATGCGGTGCGACGTGGAATTCCCGTGCGGCTAATTCATGAACCGAATGAATACCGGAACGTTGCGAGGCAATGGGACGCCTGGAATGTCGATCGTATGTACATGGGCGGGGTTCAAATAAAGATGCGGAAGCATGAGGGATTGAATCATCAGAAATCTGTCGTTCTTTATAACCAGGGGCTCACTATCTTTGGCTCATCCAACTGGACAGGTCCCTCAACTAATTATCAGCAAGAACATAATTATTTCACCCATAAGCCGTATTTCTTGCAGTGGTTCGTAGACCAGTTTGAAAGAAAATGGAATTCAGGTGCCGAGAATCAGCCGTTCGTGCCGTTGCCGCCGGATCAAGCAAGCTATATAGCACCGTCAAATGCCGCGATTGCCCAACCAACTACGGTTAAGTTGCAATGGGAAGGTGGTCCATGGGCACACAAATATGACATCTACTTCGGCACCACCCCGAATCCACCATTGTACATGGCAGATGTTGGTACGCTTCAGAGTGGCGCGGTAGCAGGACAACCTCTCCTGGACAGCGGCTCTGTAGATAGTGGTGTTAGCGAGTCGTTCACGATTCCCGCGACGCTGCAGAGTGCGACGACATATTATTGGCGCATTGTAAGCAAGACCATGGCAAACCAAACTGCCGGCGGTCAGACGTGGAGCTTCACGACCGCAGGCTCGCAGACACCGCCATCAGCACCAACCACCTTAACCGCAAACGCCGCATCATCGAGCCAGATCAATTTGTCATGGTCCGATGTTTCGACGGAAAGCGGATATCGAGTTGAGCGCAGTGCTGATGGGGTTTCGAACTGGGCAGAAATCGCTAATCTAGGCGCAAATACAATCAGTTATTCAGATCAATCGGTGAGTCCTCAACACACTTACTACTATCGAGTGCGTGCATTTAATCCCGGCGGGTTCTCTCCATACACAAGCGCCGTTAACGCAACGACGCCTGCTCCTCCTCAGCCGAGTGGATCGGATGTCGTTCTCTGGGCAGGTGAAGCCTCCGTAAAAATTGGAAACTGGTCAATTGTGGCTGACTCAACAGCAGCCGGTGGAAACAGAATTTGGAATCCGGATGCCGCCGTGCCCAAGATTGTAAATCCGGCCGCGAACCCAACAAACTACTTTGAGCTGACCTTCAATGCTCAGGGTGGTGTCGACTATCGCTTATGGATGCGCGGCAAAGCTCAGAGTGACTTTTGGGGAAATGATTCTGTTTTTATCCAGTTCTCCGACAGTGTTGATAACACTGGTGCTCCAGTTTTCCGTATCGGAACATCTGACGCTACAACCTACAATCTCGAAGACTGTTCAGGTTGCGGTATTCAGGGCTGGGGGTGGCAAGACAACGGTTGGGGCGTTGGAGTGCTTGGTCCATTGATTCGTTTTCAATCAACAGGCGCCCATACCCTGCGAGTCCAGGTGCGGGAAGATGGGCTGTCTTTGGATCAGATCGTCCTCTCACCCCAGACCTACTTAAATGTCGGGCCCGGTCCTTTGCGAAACGATACCACTATTCTGCCGAAGAGCGCGGGAGGTACTTCAACCCCACCCACCATAACGAGTCTAAACCCGAACACCGGTAGTACTTCGGGCGGCACAAGCGTTTCCATCTCCGGCTCTGGATTTGTAAACGGCGCCAACGTGTCTTTTGGAGGGACACCAGCCACGAACGTAACTTTTGTTAGCAGTACCAACATCAGTGCACTAACTCCGGCTCATGCAGAAGGTACTGTCAGTGTGATTGTTACTAATCCGGACACTCTCAGCGCTACGCTGGCCAACAGCTTTACATACGTCGCGGTTGTCCCACCCCCGCAGGTTGCGTCTGTAAGTCCTAACTCGGGTCCCACATCTGGAGGCACCGCGATCACTATTACTGGCTCTGGTTTCGGAATTGGAGCAAACGTAGCGGTGGGCGGCACCCAGGCAACGAGCATTTCAGTTCAAAACAGCACCACCATTACGGCAGTAACGCCGTCACACACGGCAGGTCAGGTAAACGTAACGGTGACAAACGACGATGACCAGAGCGGTTCATTGGTCAACGGATTTACATATGTCACCCCAACTCCAGTTCCTCAGTTCGGACATGTCTTTTTGGTCGTCGATGAAAATCAGTCCTATGAATCTGTAATCGGCAACTCGGCGATGCCGTATATCAACCGGTTGGCTGCCAGGTATGGTCTGGCAACAAACTATTTCGCCAACACGCACCCATCAATTGGAAACTACTTCTGGCTAACGACAGGGCAGGGTATTACGAACGACAGTAACTTTACAGGACCTGTCACTGCGGACAACATAGTTCGGCATCTCCTGACTGATGGGAAAACCTGGCGGTCATATGCTGAAAGCTTACCTTCGGTTGGTTACACCGGAACTGATCAATATCCGTATGTCAAACGGCACAACCCGTTCGCATATTTTTCCGACGTTATCGGTACAGCTCAGGCGAACAATCTTGTGCCGTTCTCCCAATTCGCAACGGACTTGAGCGCGAATCAACTTCCCAACTTCTCGTTCATAATTCCGAACCAGTACAACAACGCACATGATTGTCCGCAAGCGATTCCATCTTGCAACAATACAGATAAACTGGCTGCGGCGGACGCGTGGCTCAAGACGAACCTGGACCCGCTGCTTGCAAGCGCAACCTTCAGACAAGACGGTTTACTGATTATTCTTTTTGACGAATCAGTGGATACTGACGTGGCGAATGGCGGAGGTCATGCCGCGATGCTGGTGATTAGTTCAAAGTCGAACCAGGCGTTCCAGTCATCGAGCTTTTTTCAACACCAGAGCACGTTGCGCACAGTTTCTGAAGCTGTCGGTCTCTCCAGTTATTCGGGAGCCGCGGCCACTGCACCGAGCATGGCGGAGTTCTTTGGCGCCATACCGAATACGGCGCCTGTCGTAACGGGTGTTTCACCCACTTCAGGATCAACATTGGGCGGCGATCAAGTAACGATTACCGGAACCGGGTTTGCCACTGGAGCAACTGTGGCTTTTGGCGGTACGCCTGCAAATGGAGTGACGATAAACGGAAGCACGACTATAACCGCATCCGCGCCCCCACATGCCGCAGGGTTAGTAACCGTTGCGGTAACCAATCCGAATGGACAAACTGGTAGTAAGTCCGGCGCCTATTCTTACGTAGCTCCGACCGGTGAGACAGTCCTTCTTGCCGATGATTTCAACAATGCGTCGCTGGATACTACGAAGTGGGTATCGAACAATTTATTTAGCGGCTTCACTGACAGCAGCATCACAATCCAGGAAACTCAATCACTTGACATCGGGCCGTTGAAACAGAACATTGATGGTTCGCATTACAATGGCATCAGATCTGGCGCGTTCTACAACTTCACGGGGGCGTATTGCTACGTTCAACTCGCGCAAGCACCAAGCTCGAGCACTGCTGCCGACGCTTTCTTTACGATTGGACTAAACGTCGACAACAATTATCGCGTCTACGTTGAAGGCGGCACATTGTTTCTCCAGAAGAAGATTGGCGGAGCCAAGACAAACCTGATGTCGATTCCTTTCAACGCGGTGAATCATGCATTCTGGCGAATACGCCACGATTCAGCGCAAGGAAAAGTCGTTTTTGAAACAGCTCCATCAAACGCCGGAGTTCCAGGTACCTGGACACAGATTTACTCCGAACAATGGAATACGTCCGCCGTACCTTTATCGAGCGTAATGTTTGAAATTAAAGGGGGCACCTGGAAAATAGAATCAAGTGCCCCCGGGTCGGTAAAGTTCGATAACTTCAAAGCAGCAAAACCGTAGCTTACAACGGGAGCTGTTAACGAATATCGAAATTGGCAATCATTTGGTTGTGATCAGAGGGCCTCACACCTTTGTCGTCGAGTGTTCCGAGCAGGATGACAACGTTTGTATTGCTTAAATCTCTGCTGTCCGGAATCTGTGTACTTCTCAAGGTCAGATTTGAAGCGCCTCTTGAGTAGAACACGTAATCCAGTCGACCTCGCCGCGTACGCGTTTGCGTTCCCACGGGATTGTCAGGATATGCGAACGCGCTTCCTGTATTTAGTGCCTGTGCCCAGGAATCGTAGTTCACTCCACTCATCCTAATCACTTCCGAAGTGTCGGGGCCGCCATTGAAGTCACCCGCGAAGATCCGCGGTTCCGCAAAGTTTGACGACCAATTCGTGAGCTCTCCGACTTCGGTATAACGATTGGACGACGACGCATCATCGAGGTGAGTAGCGAAGAAATTGATGTTCTTTCCCGCCACATTAATTGTTGCCTGAGCCACCGAGCGATTGTAACTAAGGTATAGTGAACTGACGCTAACCAGGGAATATTTTGAAAGTATTAAGTTTCCCTCTGGACAATTAGGATACTTTGGCACCCAATGTGAATACCATGTTCGCCCAGTTTTTTGAGTCATCAGGTTAACCAGGGTGGAGACCTGATCCGGCGGCACCTCACATAATGCGATCACGTCGGCCCTATTAGTAACAATCCACGACGCCGTTCGATTAAGGTCTGTTATTCCATCGGTGCCCTTCCCAAACTGCGTGTTGAAGCTCATGACCCGAAGGGAAACAGTGGTACTGGGTGCCGTAACAACGACCTGAATAGACGCGCTCGCTGTAGCTCCCGCATTATCTGTAACAGTTAGTCGGGCCGTGTACGTACCAGCCGACGTGTACGTATCAGTTGGACTCAACACCGTCGAAGTATTTCCGTCGCCGAACGTCCAGTTGTAACTAGTGATGTAGCCATCAGGGTCGGTGGCACTACCGTTGAAACTTACAAAAAGCGGTGCAAATCCTGAAGTAGGCGAAGCAGATAAGCTTACTTGCGGCGGTTGATTTACAACCGATGTTGTTTGAGTGCTGGGCAGGATAACTGAATCGTTTTTCAGTGAACCGGGCGATGAGTAGAGATATAACGAGGGCGACAGCACAATCTGATCGATCGATATTCCATCTTCTCGCAACTGAATGCGAAGCGTCTGAGTTCCGGTCGATTGAAAATAGACGACCGGGCCAAGGACTCCTGACCCCCATCCGGTATCCTGCCAACCCCAGCCTGAAAGCCCACAAGCCGAGCAATCTTCCAGGTTAACGACCAGACCATCTGTTGAGCCTATGCGAAATTCAGGAGAGCCACTCGAATTTAAGCTGCCTGAGAATTGCGCAAAAACTGAATCGTTTCCCCAGTAATCCCCGTCGGCCCGACCTCTGAGCCACAGTCGGTACGCCACGCCCGCTACAGCATTGAAT
>JBHEMC010000026.1:0-49503 GCA_046262775.1 Pyrinomonadaceae bacterium
GCATTCAAGCGTTCGAGTTCGGCTTGCTTTGCGATTTCCGCTTGGGCTTCCCAGGGTGCTTGAGTTTTATCGGCGGCTGATTTCCTCTTCCGGCGCGGGATGTCGGGCTTAGATAGAACACTGCCCTTGCGGGTACGCTGGTCTTCCTTTTTCTCAATTTCGACGTGGAGTCGCCGTCCGGCATACACTCGCTCGTCGGCTACCCTCGTTTCTTCTACCTCTTCGAGATAGAACAACCGCTCGCAATAGGCGAGCGCATGAAGTGACATGATGCGCAGTGGTTCAGCCATAGATTTAGTAAAGGACTAATTAAACGGGCCTCGGATCAATAATTTGTGTCCAAGGCCAATCCGTTCCTCCAGGCGAGTAAGCAACCGGCGAAGCTTGTTCCTCAAGCTCAAATCGCCGCCAACGTGTATGTGCAGCTCCCACGTGGTCGACCCAGACAGGGAGTTCGATGGCTCCGGCGTCCTTCGGCAACAGGCGGTGCCAGTTACCCTCAAGCCGATTACATAAGCCCACGGAGTTCACGGCATCATCGCTTAGTCCAAGGCACAGGACCCCTCGCCGGTCCACGTCCGCTGGCGTAGTTAAGACGCTCTGCAATCGTTCTTCTAGTGTCTTGTTACCCTCAGAGCCTCCAGTCGTCTTCTCTTGGGATGAATCGATCCAACATAGGAACTCAATATCACATAAAGTTTCGACGAAGTCGGGTGCGTTACCAAGACTCGATTGCTTGCTAGGTACTCCATATTTGTAACGACTCAATTTACGAAGTGTGGTCGCCACTTTCGGCACCCTCTTGTAAGCGAAGGCGAGGCGAACACCTTCATGTCGCTTGCGAAAATATTCGCCGACCAGCGACAACAACATGCCATAGACGGTTGCAGGCGGCGGCAGCGGATACGTTTCGGCAAAGGAGCGAGCGAAGGACTTGCGAAAACTCGCATAAGGAACGTCAGCGTGGAGCGTGATCATTGGCTTCAGTCTCCGTTCTACTTACCATTCGCCTGTGCCACCACTTTGAATGCCTCATGCAGCTCCGCGACGCGGCCGCGAGCCGCATCTGCTGCCGCTCGGACGCCGGGAAATGTGTTTGCTCCCAGGTCTTTCAAGCGGGCACCCTCATCTGTTTTAGTCACTTCGCCACCAACAAAAAGTTCACTGGCAGGAATATCGTGACTTTCGACACGTTCGATTAGCCGCTTGACTGTGTAGCCGCGCGAGTCTTCATCATGTTCGAAGCAGTTTTGAATCTTGGAAGAGTGGGCGTTTGTAACCCTTAGGATTATTGACGCGGGTGAGAAGTCATATGCAAAACGAGCGTGATTACCGGCAACTTGCGGCGGGTCAATAATCGCTTCGACAACATGAGCAATATTCTCTTTCTTGATTACATCGTCCAGATTTAGACCAAAAGAATACTGATACTCAGTCGTATGCATCTCCGCGTTGTACAGAGAGAGTTTGCCTTTGACCTTTTCGCCACTCACGGCATTGAATGAGAGTTCTCCGCGATAGGGACGCAAACTGACCGCGCGCCCTATGGCGAGCGGGCTAGGTCGCTTGGTAGTTTTACCCTTGGCCTTCTTCTTGGCCTTGGCCGGAGCGTCTTCTCCGTTTCCTGTTTCCTCGGTTTCTTTTTCTGCCTGCGCAGCTGCTGCATCCATGAAGCCCATCAAGTCGTCGTCGACAAAAACATCTCCGTCAGGGTTCCATGTCGTTCGTTTCTCATCTTCATAATTGAGCTTTCCCGCCTCCGGGTCGTAAGATCGATTAACTTTCAGATTCTCAAGTTGAAACCGATAGCGGAGAGCGAACCGAATTGACTCAGCGGAAACGCTTGTATGTAGATCGTCCTGATGAAAGACTTTTTGGAGGGTTGTCGTATTGCCAATATTGTCACCCCGGTTATTCGCGGCCACAGCTTCACCCGTGAGTACCGTTCCGTAAAGATAATTGGTTGCCATGATTATTTTGTCCTTCCTGTTGCAGACCTAGCTTCTTCGCCGGTATAGCTCACGAGCGCAAAGAGACAGAGATTTTGGAAGCGATCGAAGTTGCGTGAGTTGAAAATGAACTTGCGTAGCGGCTCGCTATTATCCCGCAGAGCGGCGAGAGATCCGCCACGGGTGGCGTCCGCGCAGAAACGCATGAACCAACTGGCAAGCATCTCTGAGGTTTTGGTTCGAAGAATATCGTTTCGCGTGCGCTCTCTTTCAACCTCGACCAGTCGACTGAAGTCTAGTCCTTCGCCCCGAGCGCGCTCACCAAGAGAACCCATCTTGTGTTTCCATGCGTCCTGAAAAGCGCGGATGACTGCTTGGTCCTCCGCATCCTTGACTGAATCCTGCATCGCTCTCAATCCTCCTCTTGCGAAAAACATTCGCTGAAAATCTTTCTTCTCACTGACCAGCGACCGAAAGCCGGCGCACCAATGTCGTTCTGCGGCGAGGTTGGCGGCAACAAGTTCGGGAACCGGACTTGAAGGCACTGCATAGTCGTCACCTTTCTTTCCTTTAATAATTTTCGTGTTGCCAAGGTGTTGATATGCAGCTCTAAAGACATCAAGTTCCTGATAGTCGCCTCTCACCTTGGCAATCATGCTGCGATTGATCTGATTCCCATCCCAGGCAACTTTGCCCATGGCGACCACAATGCAGCCTGCGACACTCTTTTCGCTTGAAACCCCTTCGGCTTGCAGGTCGATTAAAAACCGCAGTGCGGCTTCTTCTGAACCGCCTACTGCGCGATCCAAGTAGGTATTGCTGAAACGCTTTAGGTCTTGGCCGCTGCTGGTAAGACGTTCTATCGCGGTTGAGAACGCCACTAGGTCTATGACATCTGGAATTATGACGCAGGACTGTGCCTTCTCCTGAAACGTACGAGGCCTTAATAGGAAGATCGCCGAACCAACCATGAGGAACATTAGGAGGATAATCTCATCAGCGGGAGCCTGTAGGTCTGCCGCGCCCCCAGTCGCTCCGGGAACCGTCCATTGCTGGATTGCCGCGACTGGTGGGAGATGGCCGTCCAAATTTTCTTCCAGCAGGCCCGTCTTTTGAGCGCGTTGGTGCGCATAAGCATTCAGCGCTTTATAGGTAAAGAAGTTGCCGGTCTCCTGATCGGCAGTTTTCAGCTCAAACCGACGCGCTTCCTTCTCGCCGGGCCGCATCTTCGGATGCTGCAAGAAGGTGGCAGTTATTCCGTTGTGAATAGCCAATTGCAAGTCTTCTCTGTCCGGGCCAATCCGCTGACCCGGCAGCTCAATCATCTTCGTATCGCTAAGCTTGAACGATGCTCCGATTAAGCGACGGACGAATTCCTGATCGGACAGATCGGTATTCCACTGCAACTGAACTCGGTCACGGTCTACTTTGGCGCTGATGCCCTCAGAGGGTTCTTTCCCCCACGCGCGAATTGTCGCCGCGAGTCCGCCAAGCGCCGCACGGTGATAAATCGTGTAGTTGGGATTGGTCAATCGATACTCAAGCGGATTCGGTAGCTTGAATTCGATCGCTGATTTCATTTTCTTCGCCATCTAGCTCCGGTTCCATCACCCGTTGATTCGTCGTAGTCGTAAGCTACTCTTGCGCTTGGTGCTACGCGTAAGCCACCCAGGTGATCCCACTTGAGCGCTTCATCGCGGATGGGGATCGAGACTTCATGCTCGCGCAGCCAGTCGCTTGTCGGTCGCTCGTTCGGCTGCTGTTGCTCCCACGTTTCTTTATCCGTTTGAAGAATCACGCTGATCGTGTGAACTTCGCCGCGCGTGTTTCCCGGACGCGTTTGCCATAGTCCCGAAAAGAAGCACGCTAGTTGTTCAGCTCTATTAAGATCGAACTCGCCGTCATCGCTGAATCGGCCAAACATCTCCGACAAATCGCGTTGGCTCAAGGCTTCGTTGTTTTCTCGCAGAGCTGCGATCCACTGTTTAGCGGTGTCTAGTTGTAGACTGTCATACGGTAACTCAACGTTTGGTTCGCCAGATGGAAGCGGACAAATCAAGGCGGGTTTGGCCTCTTCTGCCGTGCCGGGCGACATTCGCCGATTCAAGCGGCCCATTCTTTGAATTAGTGAGGGAATTGGGGCGATGTCGGTTATTAGCAAATCAGCCGACAAATCTAGTGACATCTCGGCAACTTGCGTTGCCACAAGAATCGCTCCACCTTTCTTCTGTTTGAATGAGTCAATAACCCTTCGGTGTCGGATTGATCGATCCTTGTATCGCAGTCTTGAGTGATAGACATCGATGGAAGAGTTAAGGAATCGCTCTCGACATGTTCGATAGGTTTCATTCGCCCATTCAACACGATTTCTAACCCATAGGATTTTCCCGCCGGCCTTAAGCCATTGCTCGATCTCCTCATAAACTTCTGAAGGCTCAGTCGGTTCGCGAATAATGTAACGCTTGAGTTCTTCAAACTCCGGTGGTCCCGAAATGCAGTCGACGTCGGGACGAACAGCTTTCAGTGCCTCAAGTCTTTGGGCGGGCAAAGACGCGGTCATTAGTAAGACCGGTAGTTTCGGAAAATTCCTGAGAAAGACAAGCAAGTGGCCAAACAACTGATCGTCAAAAGCATGAATTTCATCGAAGACAAAAGCCCCACACATTAGGGCTGGCAAGTTGTAGATCGACCGACGAGCGTTCGCCATCAAACCCAATACTGTGTCTGTGGTGGTGACGACTAATGGGGTGCTCCAGAGTGAGAGCGATTGAATCTTGTCACGCTCCGCATTGAGAGCTTCTTCTGCGGCTGTGGACGCTGACGCGTTCTCCTGCGCTGTAGATTCCTCCTGTGGAGCAGTCTCCGCGATCGCGCGTAGATCAATACTTGCACGTGAATGTGTCAGGCTAAGTAATTTGGGATCGATGCCGGATTCAAGAGCATAGTCCTTGAAGTGTTCTGTAGTCGTCCCAGTTGTTGGTAAGCAGAAAAACAAGCGAAAGTTGGTCCTCCCGCCAGCGGCTATTCGCTCGCACCACCCATGCGCCCACATGTAGGCCGCTAGACTTTTGCCCGACCCACAACCCGCCTGAGTGAATGTCAAATGGCCTTTGGCATTCGCCACTTCGATTTGAAATGGTCGCGGCTGAATATCCGACGGTATATCGCTGTCGTTTTTTGTTGGACGATCCATCGACGAACGATTCCACGACCATTCAGTAATGACCTTTTGCAGGTCCTTAAGGGAGAGTCCGACGCTTAGACTTTCTTTGACAAAGTCTCGTACCGAATACCTGCTAGCTGACTGACCTCGAAAGGCGATGGCACTTGCGGCCACATCCGCAGCGATGCCAAGCCCTTTAATGAGCGCCAATTTTCGCCTTGCCGAATCGGAATCGAATAGCTCCTCATTCTCCTGAAATTCGTCCTGAAGGTCTCTAATGGCCTCGCGTGCGCCAATGTCGCACTTATCGCGCCGTGTCTGGGCGATGATCAAGTCTCGCTCAACTACGGGAGGCGAAGGTAACCCCAGATCCACACTCATCTCGCTGACTATTGTCCTGAAATCCGAATGAGTGATGGGCGCAGTTAAAGAGAGCGTCGGTTCAGGTTTAGTTAGTTTGTCGAACTTACGATGATGACCCATTGCCGACCAAAGAAACATAAAAAGACCGTCGGCAGAAAACTTTTGACTTAACCAATCGCGAAAGGGAAGACAATCAGAGAACATTAGTAAACCGGAGATTGTCTCGTGACGGATCAATTGCTTCATTTGAGGCGAGCCGCTAACCATTTCTTGGAAGTGGCTGCTTACTTTTCCCAGGTCTTGAATCCATCCATTCGTTCGCAGTTGCAGCGAAAAGTCGTCAAAACCATCGTCGGTCAAGTCGGCATTTCTTAGTGCGAGCTTGCCGACACACTCGGCCAAGGCATTGCAGGCCGCCGAAACGTCCCGGCTGTGCTGAGTCAGCAGGGCGTAGTCCGGCGGTGCGTCGGGATACCGTTCTCGGTGATACGACTTAGCTAGCAATCGTGACATGCGTTCTATTACTCAACCGTAGAAATCGGATTGAAAATGCCGCAGCCCATAGCACGCCGAGAGAAAATGCTTTGCCACTTAATTGAGTCATCTTCAGAAGACATGACCCTCACTGCTCCCGCTTGAAGAAGTAGAGAGTCTTGGTCGCTCAGATCGTGCACAGCGACGGAAAAGCCGACGACGGATTTGCCGTGGATGGTGACGATGCGGCGGCGATAGCGACCTTGTTCGTCGCGCGGGAGTTCAACGCGACCTTTGACGCCAAAGGAATCCAGCTTGCGGTTCACCGCATCCATGAAGGTTACTGCTTCAGTGAACTTCTTGATTGTTACGACGCGTGCGTAGAGTGAAGGAGCGGGGCCGAGCGGGCGCGCAACGGGAAGACCCAGGCGAATCTGGTGACCGCCGATGTCGAGCCGCTTTCCTGCGAGCGGGAGCACTTCGCGGTAATGATCCGCTGGAATCCGAAGACGCAAATTTGCGTCGCGCTCAGTAAGAGAGATCAAACCACGACCTGAAGGAAAGCCGCTGATCAATTCAATGGCCAGCCAGTCAATACCGTGGAGTGAAGAAACCGACCGCGAAATCGCGGAGTAAACAAAGTATCCGTGATCCGCCGGCAGCTGTTTTCCCGCCAAAGAAAAACTCACGTTAATGCATGGTGGGTTTTCTAAGCGAGGGACTCTTTCCGCTACTGCGTCGATCAATTGACCGGAACCTCCTTAGCTTAGTGAGCAAACTCAAGGACGGGTCGGACTATGGCTCGGCCTTAGATAAAGGTGGGCCAGAGTTTACAGGCGCGTGGGCCTGTTTTCAATGGCTGCGGGGCTCGCAAACGCTCGGCCGGGTCTCAGATTTCATTAAGTTTCCCCTCTTCGCTTCGATTCTTCACGCCAGCCCATTCGCACAACTCTGCGCTTTGCTACGAGTGCTCCACTTCGTTTCGCCCCTACGGGTGATGCGAATGAGCGCCCAGTCGTTTCGATCTTCTTCGCTGCGAGGGGGAAACACCTTCTCAAAGACCAAAGCAAACGAAGGAGAGAAAGACAATGCAGAACCAAAAGCAATCAGCAGATATTCCGAAGTGGTCAGCTTTACTCGTGGAAGCCGTCACCAAACCCGGAACGATCATGAAGGCGTATAGCGCGTTTTGGAATTACAGCGTAGGAAATCAAATCCTCGCGCTCATTCAATGCCAATTGCGCGGCATACAGCCAGGGCCTCTCAATACGTTTCCGAAATGGCAGACGCTAGGCCGAATCGTAAAACGCGGCGAGAAAGCATTGACGCTTTGCATGCCGATCACGGGCAAGCGCCACAACGACGAATCAAGCGAAGGCGAACAACAGCGAGCGGAACAAACCTATACGACATTTGTTCACAAGGCGCGTTGGTTTGTTATCAGTCAGACCTGTGGCAACGAACTCGGACCAATCACGATCCCTGAGTGGGATGCCGACCTAGCGTTAAAAACGCTTTGCATTGAGCGGATCACGTTCGACAAGACAGACGGAAACTGTCAGGGCTTCGCGCGTGGTAATCAGATCGCCATCAATCCAGTCGCCCAACTCCCGCATAAGACGCTGTTTCACGAAATGGCTCACGTGTTGATGCACACGTCTGAAGGTGACTTCACCGACACCGCACAGACGCCGAGAAATCTTCGAGAAGTCGAAGCGGAGTCGGTTTCCTTGCTGTGTTGCGAAGCGCTCGGGTTGGAAGGCGCGGACTACGCTCGGGGCTACATTCAAAACTGGCTGTATCAAGGCATTGGCTACAACGCCGACGCAATCCCCGAAAAGAGCGCCCAGAAGATCTTTCGCGCCGCCGATCAAATCCTTCGTGCAGGGCGACCGACGAAAGAGGAACCAGCAGAACAAGCAAACTAACGCGCAAAACCAAAAGGGGTCAGGTATGCGCGCAAAACGCTGCCTGACCCACTACACCAACCTTCAACCGGCACAGGAGAAAGAAGATGCAGACCGAATCTAACACAAATCAACGACCGAGCTTCGCACGTTTTCCGCTTGGGGAAACCTTCATCACGCCTGGAGCAGAAGAAGCGCTCATGATCGCCGGACAAACAGGAATCGAATTCTTGCGCCGTCACGTCTCGTGCGATTTCGGCGAAGTCACAGACGAGGACCTGCAAGAGAATGAGCTTTCATTGTGCGAAGGCTTTCGCGTTTTGAGCGCCTATCGCACCGCCAAAGGCCAGAAGCTTTGGATCATCACCGAAGCCGATCGCAGCTCGACGACAATTCTCCTTCCCTCGGAATACTAACCCACTCCAAACATCGCGGCGCGAGTGCTTCTCGCACTCGCGCCCATTTTCTTTCTCAAGACACTCCGCTAGGATTTGTCAAAGGCATTTCAATTACTCACCAAGTAAAGGCTTTTGATTACCTATGAAAAAGAAATCGGATTACCGGGAGATATATGCATCCAAGGAAGACTTCGATAAGCTACGCTCGGACAAGAAATTTGCGAATCTTCTTAACCTCGCGCGAGCGGTAAATGCGGTCTACTTTTGTTTCAACTCCTTGCTTGACTACAGTGGAGATGAAACTCCAGCCGGACAGCGCCAACACATTAATGGGTTTCTATTTGCCGCTGGCGTCTTGCATGAGGGCTTCCTCGTCGCCGAACGGCTTGAGAAGCATTTCGGCGACCGCGCTTCATACCAGAACGGTTTTAGAAAGCTTCTAGCCGATCGGAAAATTCAGGGGTTGCGCACCCACACTCTCAAGCGCATGAGAAACAAACTGGTTTTCCACTACGACGAAGATGTTTCAAAACAGATGCTCAAATCTCTCGATCTAAAAAGATATGTGTTTGCGACAGGGACGGGCGGGAAACGTAAGGGCACCTATTACAATCTTGCTGACGAAATTGTAATTAATTATTTGCTCAAAGATGTACCAGCTGCCGAACACGACGCGATATTTCGTTACGCGCTGAGGTATTGGCGAGGCGCTTCACTCGTTCGTCGATTGCGCCGACAAATTGATTGCCGATGTTATCTCAGAAGATATCTGGACTCTATCGCGTGGCGAGCCGAAACATAAGAAAGATCAAAACTGAACGCCGCCCGCACTCCCTTGCATCGAGCGGAGCCCTGAAGGTATAAGCCTTGCCGTGAGCAAAGTCACGCAAGCACAGATTCGTTGCCCGCATTGCCATTCAATATCGGAATACAACATTTGGATCTCTGCGAACGTAACCGTTAGCCCGTATTTAAGGGACGAAGTCCTGTCGGGGTCACTCTTCTGGAAAGATTGCCCGAAATGCACTGAAGGTTTTAGCGCGAGCCACGATCTGCTCTATCACGACATGGAAAAGCAGTTTTGTGTCTGGCTCAAGTATCCAAACGCCGCCGGCGAAATAGAGATGGAACCAGGTGCGGATCGCGCGGACCGAGTCTTCAAAAGCCATTGGCTGAGAATTGTGTTCTCTCGCGATGAACTCACTGAGAAAATCAAGATTGCCCAGGACGGCTACGACGACATCTTCATCGAGGCGCTCAAGGTATTTCATTCGGCCAAGTTCGATATCGATTTTGAATCAGCGTTCTACTATGACCGGACTGAGAACCGAATGAGCCGCAAGACAATCGTCTTTGTTCATCGGCCTGACGGAGCTGCTCCGATAGAACATACGATGGACCTTCGGGAGGCCAGAAGCGCGATTGAGCCTTTCGTTCCCAAGATCGGCGCGGCAATTAAATCTGATTGGTCACCATGGATGTGGGTGACCCGGCCCACTGTCCTCATGACCTTTGAAGAGTGCGGACTGCTATCGGGGATGACCGCTCCTGAGACAGTCCAAAACATATCCGATTACGTACTCGAAAAAGCCGAAACTCTCGTTACGATGGCGAACTCTGTTGCCGTCGATTTGAACTCGGCTGAAAATAAGCTGCAATTGCCGTACGCTCTAACCGATGACGTTGAAAATTGGCACTTCCTTGTGACCGTTGCCGGAGTTTTTTCGGCTCTGCATGCACTCTCGCAGCGTGTGTCCGAGGAAACCATTGACGGGATCACGTCTGGTAAAGTTCTTCTGAAGCTGGACCAGTGGAACCCAAAAGGCTCGCGGGCGTTCAGTGACTGTCGCCAATTTGTTGAAGGCGCTTTGGAATGCGCCAGCAACGAGCAGGTTGACCTTACTTCGGCCGACGCAATCGGAATGTGGCTCTTATGTAAGTTGTACCGACGGTTTCCGACGCCAGAGGAAACAGTAGACGCCCGACCGTTGGGTGAATTCTTGCTGGAAACGTTTGATGAATGGTGGGTCGAAGCGAACTAGGCTTGAATTAGGAATGCGATGAATAAAGCCCAGGCAATTGCTCGCATGGTCAGACTCGGCGTGGTGTCCGAGGTTGCCGCTTCAAGTATTCACTTCTCGAACATTAATTCAGCGAAAGATGTGTGGTGGCTGGATATTCCGCTGGCCAAGCTCGACAGTGCCGGGAGTCAAAAAATTGGACTGCTTCTTTACGACGACAAATCCGACCAGCTTTACTATCTGGAGGTCCCAAAGTCCTACTTGAAAGACCACCTGAGCCGGTTAGTTGTCCGGGCCACCAAGGGATGCATCAGTCTCGAATTATCCACTGACAGTCACAAACTGTTTCGCGATGTGCGACCAGCCGGAGGCGGCGTCAACTTTGGCCAATTCCTGAAGTACCCAGACTAGTCAAAGTTACCGTTGAACGCACGTTTCCCCTAGCCGAAGCCTCGCTCCCGGAGGTACAACTCAGTCGAACATTGGGACGCAGAACGAAAGCAAGGTGCTGCGCACCTGAAAAAATGGGACACGCCACCCCCGAATTTCGGGGCTGTGGCGTCTACGTTTGTAGACGCCGTGTATACAATGTCTACTTGTTTGGCGACAATGACTTAGCGATTTCGCATAGACATTGTATACAAGCGTGTTAGCGACCGTTAACGGCGCGGAGAAGACGAAATGAAGGAAAGCAAGGACATTAAGAAGACCCGAAACATTACTTTTCGGCTTACCGATGACGAGTACGACCAAGTTGAAAGGGCGGCTTTAGCGGCGGGTGACGACCCGAACAATTGGTGTCGGAAAGTGGCGATCGACAAGTCGAGCGAGCGGTTCGCGCTCAGCAAGAACGAGCACCTGTTGTACCAGGAGATAGCTTTGCTCAGATATCTCGTCGGGCATGGCTTCAAGCTGTTGGTAGGTCAGGACGAGGCGACAAAGGCAACTTGGGCAAAACTTACAGCACAGGCCGATCAGAAATCGGATCGCATCGTTGAAGAACTCTTGTCGCGAAGGAAGTAGGTTCCCTGACGAGCCACACCGTGAACACTTCAGCTCTGGTCTCTGGGACCGACTATGAGATATAGATTGGATTGAATATCGTCGCAAAACTGACGTCGTCAGAGGTCATGGTTGAAATGGCAAGATGAGCGCCCAAATTTCTTCGATAGATTTTATTCGTAAGTAGATCAATGCCAACACTGAACTGGATGGGAAAAGAGGCGGTGAGGAATCACCACCACACTGTGCCGTTTCGCTTGCTGCACGACGTTCGTGAGAAGTCAGTCGGCGATCCCGGCAGCGGTAACTTAATCGTGGAGGGCGACAACCTCGTCGCGCTCAAGGCGTTGTTGCCGTACTACGCGGGTCAGGTCAAATGTATCTATATCGATCCTCCTTACAATACTGGCAACGAAGGCTGGGTTTACAACGATGCCGTTAATAGCCCGATCATTCGCGAGTGGTTGGGAAAGGCCGTAGGCAAGGAGGCGGAGGATTTGTCCCGCCACGACAAGTGGCTTTGCATGATGTATCCGCGCCTAGCGCTGTTGCATCAGTTTCTCAGGCAAGACGGAGCAATCTTCATCAGTATTGATGACAACGAAGTGCAATCGCTCAGGTTCTTGATGGATGAAATCTTTGGGAAGCAGAATTTTGTAGCGACAGTGATTTGGCAGAAAATTTTTGCACCGAAGAATACGGCAAAGCATCTTTCAGAAGATCATGACTATATAGTGATTTATGCGCGCCACGCTGAAGTGTGGAGGCCCAATCTCGTGCAGCGAAGTGAAGAAGCAAAAGGTCGCTATAAGAATCCTAATAACGATCACCGCGGACCGTGGACATCCGGCGACCTTCAGGCGCGAAACTTTTATTCAGAAGGAACCTATCCAATTGAATGCCCGTCCGGGAGAGTGATCGCGGGTCCCGGCAAGGGCATGTATTGGCGTTTTTCGAAACAGAAGTTCTTAGAAATGGATCGTGATCGTCGGATTTGGTGGGGGCCCAAGGGAAATAACATGCCCCGACTAAAGAGATTTCTG
Source organism: Pyrinomonadaceae bacterium (assembly GCA_046262775.1). Lineage (GTDB taxonomy): Bacteria > Acidobacteriota > Blastocatellia > Pyrinomonadales > Pyrinomonadaceae > PSRF01. The sequence goes on from JBHEMC010000026.1 coordinate 12,321, forward strand.
AGCGAGGTCAAAGAGGGTGTGACGCCGCAGACACTTTGGATGCATTCCGAGGTTGGAAACACGCAAGAAGCAAAGAAGGATCTGCTTGCGACCGTAGATTTTAACAACTCTCAAGAAGTGTTCATTACTCCAAAGCCAAATCGTCTACTCTATCGGATTCTACAGATTGCGACTAAGCCAGGAGACTTGGTTCTAGACTCGTTTGCAGGAAGCGGCACAACCGGTAACGCCGTCCTTCAACTGAATAAGCAGGACAAAGGAGATCGGAAGTTTATTCTCGTGGAGGTCGAGCCGAAGATCGCGAGAGACATTACGTCCGCCCGTGTTCGCAGAGTCGCCGAGGGCTACACAAACGGAAAAGGCGAAAAGATTGAAGGGCTGGGTGGAGGATTCCGTTATTGTGAACTAGGCGACCCACTGTTTGATGCCGAGGGCCACATTCGCAACTCGGTGTGTTACTCGGAGCTAGCGCGACATGTGTACTTCACCGAAACGGGCGAGCCACTACCACGCGAACGCGTACGCAAGTCTCCATTGCTCGGCGTTTGTAGAGGCGTTGCAGTGTATCTGCTGTTCAACGGCATCCTGGGGGACAAGCGAGCAAACGGTGGAAATATTCTCACTCGTGGAACTCTCGCCAGCCTTCCGGCATTCGACGGACAAAAAGTCATCTACGCGTCCGGTTGTTTACTTGGCAAGGAGAGACTGCAAGCTGAACAAATCACCTTTCGACAGACGCCTTACGAGATAAGGGTTGCATGATCGAACTTAAGGATTATCAAACTCGTGTTTTGGATTCTCTCCGCAGGTTTCTCAAACTCTGCTCGAAAACGGGGAATGCTGAAATCGCGTTTCGGGAAGTAACAACCGATGAAGATGGCGAAGCTTCGGTGCCTTATGAGCATGTCGGCATAGCCGGGCTCGCTGAACTCCCGTATGTATGTCTGCGAGTTCCCACAGGTGGCGGTAAGACACTACTGGCGTCTCACGCGGCAGGTATAGCGATGAAGGAATTACTTCACGCCGATCGTTCGGTAGTTCTTTGGTTGGTGCCAAGCAATACAATTCTCGATCAAACCGCCGACGCCCTGCGCGATCCTCGACATCCATACAGACGTGCGTTGGATTTAGAATGCGGAAACGTTGAGGTTTTCACGATTGAGGAAGCACTTTACTTGTCTCGCGCCGCCGTCGACGGCCAAACGGTCGTCGTTGTCTCTACAATTCAAAGTTTCCGCGTGGAAGACAAGACAGGGCGAAGGGTGTACTCGGAAAACGATGCGCTCCAGGAACACTTTGTTGGGGTTCCGGCTGATCGACTTGCCGAGTTGGACCAACGAGCCGACGGTGGTCCGGTTAACTCTCTTGCAAATGCTTTAAGGCTTCGCCGCCCGATAGTTATTGTCGATGAGGCTCACAACGCCCGTACCGACCTTTCATTTGCTACGCTGGCAGGAGTCTCACCAGCTTGCATCATCGAATTCACGGCGACACCGGCGACCAGAGAGAATCGGTCGAATGTTTTGCATCGAGTTTCTGCCGCCGAGTTGAAGGCTGCGCAGATGATCAAGTTACCTCTGCGCGTGGTCACCCAAGCGATTGGACAAAAAGACCAGTTGCTGGGTGACGCGATAGCTCTGCGGGCTGATCTTGAACGACAAGCGATTAGCGAAGGGCAAACGACTGGCGAATATCTCCGGCCCATCCTACTGATTCAAGCAGAACGCGTCGATGCTTGTGAACCGTTGCGCGATCGCATGGTTCAGGAATTCAACCTTGCCCGCGAAGAAATCAGAATCTCAACCGGCAAGCTCGACCAGCTAAAGAACATCGATAACATCAGCGCGCCGGATTGTCCGGTTCGGTTCATCATTACCGTAGAGAAGTTGCGCGAGGGTTGGGATTGTCCGTTTGCGTATGCTTTGTGCAGTTTGAAAGAAACGCGCTCCGCGACTGCAATAGAGCAGATAGTGGGACGCGTCTTACGACTCCCGCATGCGAAATTTAAAAAGAACGAACGCCTTAACTGCGCGTATGTCTTCTCGGTCTCGGATTCGATCAATGAAGTCTTAGCGGAATTGCGCGATGCCTTGCAGGGAAATGGCTTCACCAAAGCCGAGGCTCAGCGAATAATCTTGCCCGTTCCACAGAGACTCCCTCTCAGCGTTCAGCCGCAAACAGTTGAACTTGATCCGGCTACTGAGCTTGACGCAGTTCTTGCCGAGGCGCAGGCGATTGACCTAACCGGAAAAGTCGCTTTTAGTGCAAGAGGAGCACTGACGATCCTTGTGCCACTCACGACGGAAGAGGAAGAAAAGGTCAAGAGATGGGCCAGGACCCCTCAGGCTCAAGAGAAGATTGTCGAAACTGTTGAACTTGTCCGACAGATTGAAGCCGCGTTCGGAGATGGACAGCCACGGACAGCGTCGCCGTTTGAATTGAGCATGGAATTCTTTGTGCCGCTCTTGTCAGTACGGGAGGATCAGACGCTCTTGCCGTTCGATAGCACCATTCTATTGGAACATCAATGGAGACTAAGTGAAAAGGATGCGTCGCTTGAGACCTACGATCCAACAGAACGACCGAGTGGCAAATCGGGGGTTCTTGATGTGAGCATAAAAGGCGAAGTCGAGACTAATGTTCTGCAGCAAGCACCCGATTTCATTAACACTCTTCATCAACAGGTATTGAATTATGGGATACCAGGAGACTGGGCGCTCAATGATTTAGTGATTTTTCTGGACAATGAGATCGACCATCCCGACATCACATCCGTCGAATCGAGGATGTTCATTCAACGAGCGGTGCGCGGATTGATGAGCAGTTTCGGCTTGGAGCATGTCAACACTCTGGCGATGGATCGATTTAGATTGCGCGACGCAATTGAAGCTCGAATCGACGAACATCGAAGAACCGAGCGGCAAGCGGTTTTCCAGTCCTTGTTATTGCCAAGTTCAGCATTGACCGTTGATTCCTCACGCGGAATCGATTTTCGGACTTCGATGTATGAACCGAGCTGGTTGTACCGAGGAGCATTCAAATTCAAGAAGCACTATTTCACGGAGAAACCGGGTGAGTTGCCTGAGAACGTGGAAGGGGACTGTGCTCAGTTCATCGATGGGTTGCCCGAAGTGAAATATTGGGTGCGGAACCTATCGAAGAAACTAAGTTCATTCCGATTGCAAACATCAAAAGACTGGTTCTACCCAGATTTCGTTTGCAAGTTGGTTGATGGCCGAATACTGGTAGTCGAGTACAAGGGCGAACATTTGTATACCGACGCCGAAGAGAAGCGACTAGCCGGCCAAGCTTGGGAATCGCGCAGCCGGGGACGATGCCTCTTCATTATGATCACCCGCCGTGACTTTTCAGATATCGCCGCCAAAATTCGCAAGGGTCAGCCGCGACCTGACGAGTTCAAGCTTACCGGGTGAAATAGAGGTGATCCTGTCTTCAGACTACGGAGAGTGTCAGGTTTCGTGGACAACCATGTCAGGTTTCCTGACACCCTACGCCGCTGCTGGGTGCTCGGATCGCTCTTAAGACCTAACTGTCGCAGCCATAACCATCATTTTTCAAATTAAACATTTTGTTTAATCGGATTTCGCGGGAATTGATAATTCGTCTTCGTAGATTTTCGGCCTGTAGGCTCGGCAATCTATAGTTTTTCGGATTCCCACACGAACTTATCAACAGGTGCTTTAGAGATTGACTGCGGCGCATTTACCTCTAGTTACCGTGCGTTACCTTGAGTTCCTTTCCGTTACCTTCAGTTCCGACCGTCGATCAGTGGCATAAGACTTGTGATATGCGCTCGACATGGACGCAACTGCAACTCATCGCCTACCTCTACATAAGAAAAAATATTTTTGGCTGACTGGAAGATCTGACCAAATCTCCCGTCTAGTAACTTTTAAGAAAAGAAAGTTTGACTCTAAGGAGCAATCGCTCGGACTTGTGGCGAGTCTCTCTTTTAGGATCAATGGTTAAGAAGGACGAAACGGAATGAAAAAACTTTTCCCAATTGTGTCCCACAACACAGACTTAGCATTTTTCGCGGCGTAAATTAGTGTGGGGAGAAAGTCGCAAAGTTTTGGCCGAGATAGTCTCGAAGTCGAGTTGCTTTCGGCCAGTCGAGGTTAATTGAACAGTCTCTGGAAAACGATGACGTAAGTTCTTAACGCTTGAAAATGAATGTCACGCTGAAATTTTGAAGCGGTACTTCCGTCTGTAGTTAACACAAAGGCTACGGAGTTACCGACCATCACCCAGGCTTGCGCACCATGCGCGCGAGTCTGGGTTCTCTTTCCCCCTCCGTCGCCAAACATGAGTTTTTGAAAAGGCCCTTTTGGGTCGAGGGAAAAGTGCGCGATGAAAACGACTTTAGGATTTCTAACCGAAGAAGGACGAACAAGAAGAAAGAATGCGGCTCGACGGATCTGCGTGTATTCCACGCTTATGTTTCTGATAGCTGGGGCGAGCGGCTACGCAATTCATCGCTATTGGGTGAACCCGAGCTTGACGCCGCTTCAGCGCGTTTACTTCAAGCAGTATTTGAAGGCCACGTATCGAAGCTATCTTCCTAATTCTAAGTCGCGCTACACGACGCTTAGCGCGACCATTGCCGACCCACAAACAAAGAAAGACACAAACATTGCCGCTGTCGATGACCACATCGATCCCGTACTCGACGATCAACGCCGCATTCAATTCGATAAGAACCATCGCCCGGTGTTTCGACCCAAGCCCGGCAATTCCATCAAGCGCATCTTTTGGATTGATGGAATCGGAAATGACGCCCATGCCTACGAATGGTTTCGCGATACGATCTACTCAGAGCAAACGATCCCTGACATCTGGCGTCCGGCTTGGTTGGGCGCACTCCTCATCTTTCTACTGGGAACAATCTTTCTCACTGGCCTCGACATGTTCGCCCAGCGGCAGTACCTGAAAGGCGAACCAGTCAGAGGCACGCGCGAGCTCCTGCCCAAGGTCTACGCTCGCGACCACCGTCAACACCTTGGTTACTCACTCACGGTCTACGCAACTACCTAAGGAGAACATGATGCTAAGCACATTGAGAAAATTCGTCGGACTGAAACCGCGCCGCTACACGCTGAGTGTGCCGCGCATTGAAGAGAATGAAGGATTGCTCTTGTTAGGCGATCCGGGAACTGGCAAGAGCCAGGCCATCCACCAGCTCTTAGACAACATCGCCAAGCGTAAGCCTCAGGAGGGCGTCGTGGTTTACGATCCCGCAGGAGAGTTCATTGAGAAACACTTCGATCCTGATGCGGACATAGTTCTAAATCCGCTTGACGTTCGTTGTCCGCGCTGGACGCCCTGTTATGAGTACGGCGGTGAGCGCGATGCGTCGAGCTTAACGGCAAGACAATTCATTGCCGAAAGCTTCTTTCCCCACCCTGAACACCTAGCGCCGAACACGCAGTTCTTTATCAAAGCCGCGCGCAGCATCTTTGCTCAGATCCTGCAGTTCAATCCTCCTCCCGAACGTATTGTGGAGATGTTGTCTGAGGATGACCTGATTGATTACTGCGTCGCTGGAACAGAACACGCCCACCTGATTGATAAAGACGCCAAAGGGCAAAGAGGCGGGGTGTTGGCGACGCTTTCCGAGATTGGCGAATCGTTCAAGCTGGTCCCGACTGAGGAAGATTCACCGAAGCGCTGGATCAGTTTTCAGAAGTGGGCGCGACAACGCAAAGGCTGGATCTTCATAACATCAAGTCAAACCACTAGGGAACCCCTCAGACGATTGCATGCAGCGTGGATCAACATCCTGCTGGGACACCTACTAACCAGTTACTCAGCAGTTTGCCAAAGGCCATGTTGGATGATCATCGATGAAGTTCATTCGCTGAAGCACCTGCCAATTCTCAAAAGCACTATGGTCGAAGCCCGCAAGTACGGGGTGAAAGTAGTGCTGGGAACCCAGAACAAGTCTCAGTTCGAAGAACATTACGGACGTGCAGCAGCAACGATGCTCGCTTCGTCACACACGAAGATTCTGTTTCGCTGCAACGAGCCTGAGTCGGCGCGTTGGGTTGCCGAAATGATTGGGGAAGAGGAAAAGGAAAGGCCGCGAATCGGAACGACTGCGACGGTGGACGCGAATGGCAGAGATTCGATCAACTACTCGACATTCACTGAGCGCCGGTTGGTTGTCAGCAAGGAACAGATTATGGCGCTGCCTAACCTTCACGGCTACTGGAAGTATGCCGACTCAGTTGTGCCGTTTCGGATTGAACCAAAGGATCGGCCAACTGTCGCGCAGCAATTCATCCCGAGGCCACCAAAGCCGGTTGTTGAAAAAGAAGTAAAGGAACGCGCGCTAAAGCTGGTTCCACCTTCCGAAGGTGGATCGAACGGCGGAAGTGGAGGGGGAACTAAGGTTACCCCGCGAATGATCAATGACATCGATACAGGCTTCTGAGAGTGCAGCCATGATGACCATTAGCAACGCGCTGTCAGCCGGCCAAGCTGAAAACTATTACCAGCAGGACTACATGAGCAAGGCCGAGAACTACTACAGCGAGAAGGGAGAAGTAAACGGCCATTGGTACGGGCGTCTGGCTGAGGAATGGGAACTAACAGGAGAGGTGACGAGCGAACAGTATGCGCGCCTTGTGGCAGGCCAGGACCCGCATACAGGAGAGCAACTGATTCGCTCAGTCCCTTCACGAGAAACCGTCAACAACTTCGGCGAAGAATTCACGACCAGTGAACATCGAGCCGGTTGGGATGCGACGTTCAGTGCCCCGAAGTCGGTTTCGTTGATTGCACTTGTTGGCGATGACGACCGAGTGAGAGTTGCGCATCGAGAGAGCGTTGAGAAGGCGCTTGAAGCGTTTGAGCAATTTGTTCAAGCACGAGGCGGAGGCAACAAACCGGCGATTCCGACAGGCAAGATGATCGCCGCACAGTTCGAGCACACAGCGGCGCGCCCAGACCATGAAACCGGCTATGCCGCGCCGCAACTTCATACTCACGTTGTCATTATGAACATGACCAAGACTGAGGACGGCCAGATTCGATCATTACAGCCGCTCGAGTTGTTTCGCAGCCAGCAATATGCGACTGCGATCTATCGAACGCATCTGGCCGAGAAACTGCAATCGCTGGGCTATCAGATCGAAGTTGATGCAGAGACAGGAGCGCCACAGATCAAAGGATTCAGCAAAGAGTATCTGCAAGAGGCGAGTCCAAGACGCGAAGAAGTAAAGAAAGAAGCCGAAGCCATGAAAGAGCGCCTTGAGCGTGAAGGCGCGACAGTCAAGGAAGGTGCGGCTTTGAACCAAGCCGCCGCGAGAAACAATCGCAAGAGCAAACGTTACAACCACTCCGAGATGAGGAAGCGAGCGCTTGAAATGGATGCTCGATACGGCAATCAGGCGACCAACGCAATCGAACGAGCCCGCGAGCGAAACACACCGCGATTCTCTCAGGACGAGATCACTAAACGAGCCCAGGAAGCTGTGACATTTGCCCGCGACAACGCGACAGAGCGTGAAGCGGTCGCTGACATGCGAAAGATTACCGCCGATGCTCTTCGTCGGAACCTTGGTCTGACAACCTATGAAGCGGTCGTAACAGAACTGAGTGCGCGCGTTGAGCGTGGCGAGTTCGTTGAAATCATCCGTGAGCGCAAAGCACGCGAAGCTACAACACAGCGAATGTTGGAGATGGAGAAGTCCAACATTGAGACGATGCTCAACAGAGAAGTGGAGCATCGGCCCATCATGGAGAGCGACCAAGCGCGAGCAGTCGTTGATGCGGTCGCTGAACGTCAACAACTGAAATTGAATGAGAATCAGCGAGCGGCCGTCGAAGCCATTCTCGCGAGTCGAGATCAAATCAGCGGTCTGCAAGGGGGCGCAGGAACCGGTAAGACGACGGCGCTCTCAGTTCTGAGAGAGGCAGCGCAGAAAGAAGGTTATGAAGTTCGCGGCTTTGCGCCGACGACTCGGGCGGCACAACAGCTCGCAGAAAGCGGCATTCAAACTGAGACACTGCAAAGGTTTGTGCGCCGGCGAGAAGAAGCACCGACACATAACAATCGGCTGTTCATTTTGGATGAAGCCTCACTGGCCAGCACCAGGAATCTTCACAAGTTCTTCGCCAAGCTTGAGTCATCCGACAAGGTACTTCTGGTTGGCGATAGCCGACAGCATCAGGCGGTTGAAGCTGGGACGCCATTCGAGCAGTTTCAAAAGCACGGAATGGCAACTGTGAAACTGAATGAGATTGTCCGACAGCGTGACGTTGAATTGAAACGAACGGTCGAACGACTTTCAGTAAGAGAAGTCCGGGAGGCGCTAGACAATCTTGAACGGCGTGGACGGTTGGTGGAAATTCCAGACACAAGGGAGCGATTGATGACGATCGCGGCAGCGTACTGCGAAAAGCCAGACAAAACGCTTGTAGTCTCACCGCGTAACCGAGAGCGTGTTCAGCTAAACACGATGATTCATGATCGGCTGCAGCAAGCTGGCAAAGTGAGCACGGATGATCATCGCATGAACATCTACGTTAATCGTCAGGAGATGACCGGCACCGAACGAACTTTCGCTAACGCCTACGTGCCCGGTGAAGACATCATTCGCCACAACCGCGCGAGCAAGGTCTATCACGTTGATATAGGCGACTATGCTCTCGTGACCGCGAAGAACCATCAAGAAAACGAAATCACAGTTCACTTCGGCAATGGACGTGAGGTGACTTACAACCCGCAGCGGCTATCGGGAGTCAGCGTCTATCGAGAGGCCAAGCGAGAATTCGCTGAAGGCGACCGGATTCAATTTAGAGCGCCTTTCACCGAAAAGCGTGTGACCAATGGCGAGTTGGCAACGATCGCAGTGATCGGCGACCAGGAGATGACCGCGAAACTCGACAGCGGGCGAGAAGTTACTTTCGATCCCGAAAGATTTCGTCACATCGATCATGGCTACGCTGTGACGAGTCATTCATCGCAGGGTACGACCGTAGATCGAGTGCTGGTCAATGCCGACACCCAGGAATCAGCGCTTCTCTTGAATGACCGTATGGGTTATGTCGCCGTTTCGCGAGCCCGAGAAGACGCCGTTATCTATACGAATTCAATCGCGGAGTTGAGAGGAGCTTTGGACCGTCGCGTCGATAAGGAGATGGCGCTGGAAGCTGTCGAGGAATCGAAGCAGCACCGCCACGAACTTAAGGACGAACAGAATCCTTATGAAGGCGAGAACAGAGAATCGTTGGAAGTAGACCGAGGTTATGCGCAAGACATGACCGGTCAATCAAACAACAATCGCGGCGCTGAAGCGATTGAGGTTGAGGGAGTGGAATTTGAATTCAGCTTGTGAACGACAACCCGAGGTGTAATGAAAATGCTTCACAAAGAACCTGTCCGAATGGTATTACCTATCGGTAACGGTAAGCGGCTCCTGAATGTGAGGGAGGCTGCCCATTATCTGGGTCTCGAAGTGGACACCGTCTACAAGAAAGCCAGGTTGCGGGAGGTTCCCTCAGTCAAGGTTGGTCGAGCGTTGCGATTCGACGTGAAAGCGCTAGAGCGCTTCATCGAACAGCACACAATCGAAACCATTGATAACTGAAAGGAGCAGCATTGAATGTCAATTCACAAGAAGTCAGAAGGTGTGTTTGAAATCAGGTGGCGAGAGGGAGGTAGGCACAAAAGCCAGCTAGTTCATGGCGGGCGTGAACTAGCGCGCAAAGTCGAACGGAAGAAAATGTCCGTTCGAGATGAGAATCGTCACCTCGATATTAAACGCGAAGTAAACTTTCGGATGTCGGCGCTCATCGATAAATACTGGACGCAGTATGGAGTCAAGAAGCGTTCAGCGGATCGCGAAAAGAGCATCGTTGAAGGCATCCGATCTGAGTTAGGGAAATTGTTCGTTCGCGAAGTCGACGGCAACGCAGTGACTCGCTGGTATGAAAATCTCACGATAGTCCGAGAAGTCTCGCCAGCAACGGCCGTGCGGCATTTCAACGTCATGCACCACATGATGAAGAAGGCAGCAACCATCTGGTCTAAGGAGACTGGCATCGATCGGAATCCCGCCGATCTGGTCGAGATCAGGCGACCCGATGATCAGAGAGACCGTTATTTGTCGCTAGACGAATTGCGGAGGCTGAAGGAGGCGTTGGATGAGAAGGTTTATCGGAAGGGGACGAACGATTTCAATAGGACGTTCTGCCGTCTCAGGATGATTGTGCTCATAGCAGTTACGACTGGTATGCGCGCATCAGAGATATTTGGCCTGAGGTGGTCTGACGTGATGTACAACGAGGGACTGTTGGCGGTGCGAGCGAAGCTGAAGGGCGGCAAGATGCGTTATGTCCCGATGCTTCCAGAACTGGCGGAAGAGTTGAAGCTCTACATGCCTAAGCCTGCGAATAAGGGCAACGTTCGCTTTATCGTCAACCGTGATCTCATTTTTCCACCGAAAGCAGAGGCCGCCGGTACGCGACGGCGAGTAGAGTCTAGTTTCGAAGATCTACTCGAACGGGCTGGGATCGAAGACTTCCGCTTTCATGATCTGCGTCACACTTTTGCGTCCTGGTACATGATGAATGGTGGTGATCTTTATGAACTTGCGAAGATCCTGGGCCATTCAAATATCAAGATGACAGAGCGCTATGCGAAGCTGGCTCGGCAGCATTTAGCGAGGACGAGCAGCACAGCGAGAGTGATGTGGAGGCTACTTGAACCGGCGTGCAAAACAGCCGATGTGGGCTGAGAAATGTACGTTATATGTACGTCGGGCTAATTTTCCGTTTTTATGGCTATCGCTAAGTTATTGAAAAGAATGGTGGCCAGGGACGGAATCGAACCGCCGACGCCGGCCTTTTCAGGGCCGCGCTCTACCAACTGAGCTACCTGGCCTATTGGCGTTTGAGGAGCCTGCAGTATAGGAACCGCATGGGAAGCGTGTCAAATACCAATAAAGATGCACTTTTTCGCGTGCAAGCAGCAGCACATCCGAAACGCGGGCGAAGTCGATCAGACAGCCCCGCAAAAAATCGTTGACTGATAATTCTGCGCGAGTATAATTTGGTTCGTCGGATGGGCTGACGCCAAGTCAGCCGGTTGTAAGAGCCGTTCCGACATTAACATCGATACCGCCTGCCCGTGCCAGCTCGGCCGCCGATTCGCGTCCCCCGTGATCGCTACCTCCGAGCTGGCACATTTGTTTTTGGACTGAGGTCACTACCCCAAGACGTATCGATTGGCTAACAATTCCTAATCGCGAAGTCGGCAATATGGACGGATTAGTCGCGCTGACTCTCGGTCTCACTCAATCTATTTCACTTGCTCGCCTTAATTAAAGCTGGCGGCCGTGCAGGCCGCTTCGTCGAATGATCGTTAATCTTTGCCATTAGTTCGGGGCCTGCTCTGGATAAGACCGATGTCATGCTTATGTAAGCACCAGCCAAAGAGGAAAGGGCATCGGCGAGGCTTAGCTGCAAGCGGGACGCTTGCGCTCCAGTCGGTGGCAGCTGTCTTGGGTGTGATGAAAGCGGAAGTGCGGAGATTTCAGCGGCGGCGGCGAAAATTAACATGGTGGCATCATCAGAAAAATCCCAGCCTTTGACTTTGGCGATTGAAACCGCAACGCGCGCGGGTGGCGTCGCGGTGTCCCGCGGTAGATCGGCACACTCTTATTGCAGGAACTGATCAGAGACGCCGCCAAACCGATTCTGATTGGAACCTGGAAGGCAGCCGCGTGGGCTCTTATCACAAGCACGGCTTTGATCTGGTTGATGAAAAGGAGAAGAATCGCCTGCTAAAAAAATATTGGGCGAGACGCGATCGGCAAGTTGAGACTTCAGTGGTGTTCGTGGATCAGAAATATAAGAAGTAAGAGAATTGTTTCATTTATTCATTTTCAGTAAATCATTAAATGCGCCTCAAATGAGTCAGATCAATGCTGATGATGCTAAGGGGCAACTGACAAGCTCACCGGTTGAGGGGCTTCCTAGAGCACCCGCCTTAATTCCTCGGATATTTGTCCTCAAACAAAACGCCCAGCCGCCCGCACAGCGCAATCTAACGGCAATTACTAGCGGCACGGGCCTTGCCGTTACGTATAAAAATTTGACGATAGTGGGTACGGATTCAATGAATTTGCGCGCAGAAGAAGATCGCATGAATCTTTTGAGCAAGGTCCCGAAGGTGACCATTGCTTTCTGGATTATCAAAATTCTTGCCACGACTCTTGGCGAGACCGGCGGCGATGCCGTGACCATGACTCTGCAGCTCGGCTATGCCGTGGGCACCTTAATCTTTATGGCCTTTTTTGCGGTGACGCTGGCCGCTCAGGTCGCGGTGAAACGCTATCATGCCTTCGTTTACTGGTCGGTAGTGGTGGCGACGACCACTGTGGGAACTACTATGTCCGATTATTTTGATCGCACCCTGGGTCTCGGATATGTGAAGTCTGCAATCATTCTGTTCTCTGGCGTGCTGGCAGTTTTGTTCGTGTGGCATCGAGTGATGGGCAGGATCGAATTTCAAAACATCATTAGCAAAAAGGATGAGGTCTTCTATTGGTTGACGATTCTGGTTTCAAACACCTTGGGGACGGCGCTGGGAGATTTCGTCGCCACTGATACCGGCCTCGGGTTCGAGCGGGGTGCCCTAATCTTTGCTGGTCTGATTGCTTTGGTCGCCGCCGCCCATTACTTCACGAAGATCTCTGACGGTGTGCTCTTCTGGGCTGCCTACGTACTCACGCGACCACTGGGCGCAACCCTCGGCGATACGCTAACCAAGTCTCACGCGGACGGTGGCTTAGCGCTGGGACGCATTAGTTCGTCGCTCATGATATTAGCTTTAATGATCATCGCGGTATTGCTGACTTCAAAGCGCGCCGGATTGTTTAAGCAGCGCCCGAACTTATCCGCCAGAGTTTCAACACACTGACGGGGGACGGATGCATTTGCTTTCGATAGTCTATTCGGCGAGTCAACCAAGCAATGCGCCCAAAACAATTGATTTGAAACAATGATTAAGACCGACCGCGCCTCATGGTTGCCGGCGCTGGATTTTGAGCGGCGGCCACCTCAGTGACTAGAATGGCGGGGGGCTTGGGATAAGCTTTCAGACCCCGGCAAAGCAGAATCACCGCGAACGAAAGGCCGGCTGGTTCCGATGACCTGTGACGTCGGGGCCTTAAGTAACAGATTATGGCAGTGAAAACGTAACAGTTTATGGCAGACCGAGACGCGCTGCGAAAGAGTTTCTCTTTCGCAGGATGCACATTCTTCGTTGGCGGTCAGCGCTTTTCAGTCTTCGTCGTGGTCACCCGAATAAGGAAATATATTTGCCAGCACCGCGCGCATCTTTACATGGCCGTATAGGATTTCCAGATAACACGCCAGCTGGTGCAATAGGGATTGAGAATCGAGATTGTTCTCAATAGAGGTGACAACTTCCAGGGCGAGTGTCTCGTAGCCTCTCCAGTCTTTGTACATCAGATACTGCATGCTTCCATCGCGAAACTCCAGAATCTTAACTACGACTTTTCGAAGCATGTCAGGATCCGTCTGTGTTTCTGCGCGCCGGACAAATCTCATCAGCGATGAGAGATCTCGGCAAAGAACCAGAGACTGTTTTAACCTCAGTTCAGCATCATCAAATAGCTTCGCCCCATCTACGGTCGACTTGAAATACTGCAACAGGGTTATCGTTGTTTGTTGGAAGCAATTACTGAGTAGCCCATGGGCGTGAAGGATCTTGCCGTATACAACTGGAGTTGATTGCTGTGTAGCCGTACGTAACAGTTCCCGCTCAAATATCCTTCGTAAATCATGGTTGATGCTGTAAACCATCCCATCCATCACCTCGCGCAAAACATCGTCCACGCTCTCCGCCGGCATCGCCTGGGTCTCGACAAAATCCACCAGCAAACGAGCCTCAAGTTCCAGCACCTCGAGCAATGAAAGGCTTTCCTGCAGCGTGTCGAGCTTATGAAGATTGTCATCAATGCGCGACAACCAGTCAAAAAAACGGAGTAGTTCACCGAGTATGTTGCGGGCGATGTCCGCCAGGGCGGGATTTTCAATCCCGCTTAATACCTCCTCAATTTCGCCTTTTAGATTGGCCCGAAATTCTTGCTGAACATCCTCGGGCGAGTCCGCGGCAATTGGTTGATCCGGCAGCGCGGGCTGAAGAACTAATTCATCAAAGATGGCTGGGCCTGACGTATTCATGGTGAATGTAAGGGAAAGGCGCGCGGCGCCGGGTGCGTTCCGGCAGTCAGGCCTGAAACTGATTCTTTGGCAAGAGGGACTATTTGGGCGCGGCCCGGCAATTTCAACCAGCTGGGCCCCTGAGCGGACCCATCAAGATGGCATCCACTCCTTTAAGCAACGGCCGTGCCAGTAAGCAGCGGTTTTGTTGCGGGTCGCGGCTAAGCCACCACTATCGGTGATCTTAGCTGCGGACCAGAGTCCAGGCAGGCTCGAACTCTGACCATTCTTCGGTCATAACGGGACAGGGAATTCAGGTCTCTTACCTTGGGCCCAAAGGTCCCGATAAGCTGGACCGCTCGCCACGGCTAGGATGCCGCGCGGGATTTTAATATTATTATGTGCGATACCGAACAGACTGCCTTTCGCTTCTGTCCTATCCTTGTCGCCCCCAAAAAGTAGGACGACGGTCTCAAGGGTTCTTTACCTGGGAGAGACCCTTGTTTATAACTTTCTTTGATCGTCTCTCCCCCAACATGCAGAGACAAGTCAGCCCGGCGTGGATTTAACTGTGGGCTGAACTGGTAGCGGGCTTGAATCCACGACTTAAAGGACAAAAGCACGCCCCGAAATTATTTTCCAACTTCACTGGAGCATCATGAGCAACACTGAAACAGCTTCTCTTTCTAATGTACTAACAAGTGCGGTCACTGATCTGCTGGCCGGCAGCTCTCCCGCGCAACGCGCCAGCGCAGCTCGCAGTCTGAGCTCCACCCACAGTAAGTTCGCGGTTAGCTATCTAATCCAGAGTCTATCGGACAAATCGCCCGAGGTGCGATTGGCCGTGGTCGAGGCCTTGGGCGAGATTGGCGATCGAGCGGCGATTTCTCCTCTAAACGATCTTCTGGAACGCGAAATCGACCCTTCAATTAGTCGAGCTGCCATTCTCGATGCCATGGCAAAAATACAGCAAGCCATGTTGAGTGAAGATATGGACGGCGCTAACGCCGGCGGGCCTGGCCCGGACGCCCGGCTTCGAGAGACGGATGGCGCGGAGAACCGATTTTCGCTGACACCAGGGTCGACCGGACTGGAACGGACGCCGGCTTTTCGAGTTGAGAATGGGGCCGCAAAGAACGAATCTTCCAGGGAAAGCGTTCGTTACGAAGAGTTCCCCAGGCGCGCGGACGACGAACGGCAGCGCTTGGAAGAATCATACCGTCGTGCGGCCGCGGAGCGGCAACAACTTGAAGATGCGCGCCGCCGTTCACATCAGGAATCCAGTCATCGCGCAGCCGAAGACCTTCTTCGGCTGGAGGCCGAAGAAGAATCACTGGCGCGCCTGCAGCAAAGCCTTGAGCGTCGGCGTATCGACCTTGAGGCCGCGACTATCGAAGCTGAAGAAAATGCTCTTCGGTTGGCGGAGATAGAGAATCGCATCAAGGGCGAAAAAGAGGCCTGGCAGCTCGCGGAAAAGGAAAGCCTGCGACAGGAAGCAGAAAACCGATTGCGTGCCGAGTCCGCGCGACAGCGGGTAGAAGAATTGCAGCGGCAGGCAATCGAGCAACAGAACCGCGCGGCTGAGCAAGAACGTTCGCTCGACAGAGTTAGCCGTTTGCGTGCGGAAGCTGAGACTCTTCATCGGGCCGCCGAAGAGCGACTCAAAGAGGAAGAGGCGAATCTGCAACGTGCAAACGCTGAGCTCGCCGAGGCTCGAGTCGAGGTAGAAAGCGCGCGCCTCGGAGCAGAATCCGAAATTGTTAAGCTGACAGCAGCGCGAGAGCGCATTCAGGCTGAGGAAGAAGGCCGTCGTCTGGCTGAGCAGGAACGTCTGGCGCTGGAAGCCGACGTAAAAGTACAGGCAGAAGATGAACGTCGCCGCCTTGAGCTGATGCGTAGTACAGCAATTGAAAGAAGGAGGCGTATTGAGGAGGCGGCGCGGCTGCGTGTCGATGAAGAGAACGTTCGACAAGCTGAATTGGAAGCCCTGCTAAAGCAGTATGAAGAGGAAGCAGAAGCGCGGGCTGCGCAGGAACAAAAACTTCGCCACGAAATTGAGTCCCTTCGCCAGGCCAGCCTGGAACAGTTTCAGGCGCTGGAGGTTGCAGAGGCCAGTCTGAAAGCGGAAGAGGAAGTTTACGCGAAGGCCCGGGCGCAGGCGCAGGAACAAGTTGCCGAAGCAAATCGACGACGCCGCGAAGAAGACGATCGGCTGAAGGCAGCACATGATTCGTGGATTCGAGTTGCGCAGGAGACGCATAGCCGCGCGACTCAGCTGCAGCAACTGATTAAGGATGCTCGTGTCCGAGCCGAAGAAGAAAAGGCCCGCCTCAGTCAAGTGGAAGATGACGCGCGGCAGCAGACCACGGCGGAGCAGGACCTGGTGAATATAGCGCGGGGACGCGTTGAGGCAGAAGCGCAACGTTTCGCGGATCTGCAGGTTATGAGAAAAGAGGCTGAGCTGGAAGCAAAAGAACTCGCGGACCAGGCCGCGAGGCTGCAAACGGAGATCGACGGACTTCGCGAAGCAGCCGAAAGCCAGCATCTGGCCGTGAGAGAAATCAGTAGTGTGCGCGACGCTGCAGAGGAACGTTTTCGGCTGTTGGAACTCGAGCGGTTAAGTAGTGAAGAGGCTTGTCGCTTGCAATCGCAGGAGCATGAGGAGCGTTTGTCTGAGCTTGACTCGAGGCTGGTCGACTTGAAACGCGAAGCTCATCATCGCGTGCAGCGGGAGAGCGAGCTGCGGGCCGAGATCGAAACTCTCGCCAGCGTGGCGGCGTCCCAGTTCGAGTTAATTGAAGCTGCTGAGAACCAACGTAAGTTGGAAGAAGAAAAAATTCGCAGGGCCAAAGAAGCTTTCGCAGAAATCGAAAACGCTGTTCGCCTGCGCGTACAGCAGGAGGAACAGGAACGTGCGGATGCTGAAGCGAAGCTAAGCCAGGTCGAAGACGAGACTCGCCGGCGAGCCAAAGCCGAAGCGGATCGCCGGGCTGAAGAGAAGCGCGTACAAATTGAGAACGAGGAGAAGGCCCTGCTTCAGAGGACCGAGGATTTGGCCCGCCGGCGGCACGAAGTTGATTTGGCGCGTCGTCTTGCCGACGACGAGGCCAGGCGGCTCACCGAGATCCAGGAACGCATCGCGGCCGAGAGCACGGGCCGGCGCCGTGCCGAACAGGATCGTCTCCGGCTCGAGGCGGAAGTCAGATTGCGGGCGCAGAAAGAGCAGGAACGCCTTAAAGAGACGCGCGATCGAATCTCCGAAGCCCACAAAGAGATTGGCGAGTTACAGTATCGGGCCGAGGAAGAAGAACGACGGCTTGAAGAACTAAAAACCGTGCTCGCACAGGCGCAAAGCGCGTCCATGCAGAGGACGGAGACTGCAGTCGCCCTCGCCGCTGAGATTAAAGCGCTGCAGCCGGATATTAATACTGTGGTTCTAAAAACCGAAGCGAACGGTGGTCCCAAAGCGGTCAAAATGCGCGCCGGTAAGAACGGCACGTCTGCGAAGCATGATTAATCATTAACTGGACGACGTTCGTTGCTTGAAGTCCGCGGACCGTTGTACGCAGCGATTCACCCTCAATTAAAATTTCATTGCACAACGCGAAAGGATTATGTTGAATGCCCCGAATTTTCAGTATGTTTTCCAGCGATTTAGCGATTGACCTTGGAACCGCAAACACACTTGTTTACGCGAGGGGACGTGGAGTAGTCGTATCCGAACCTTCGATCGTCGCCATCAACAAGATCACGAACCAGGTCGAGGCGGTGGGTCGCGACGCAAAAGAGATGCTCGGTCGCACTCCTGGAAATATCCTTGCTATCTCACCAATGAGAGATGGCGTGATTGCTAATTTTGAAGTGACTGAGAGGATGTTGCAACACTTCATAAAACAAGCTCATCCGGGCAAGACCTGGGTCAGGCCGCGGGTCGTGATAGGCATTCCATCGGGGATTACACAGGTGGAACGACGCGCGGTTGAAGATTCAGCCCACCGGGCCAAGGCTTCGGAAGTTTATCTGGTCGAGGAAGCTGTGTCCGCAGCGATTGGTGCCGGGCTTCCGATCACGGAACCCGGGGGTAATATGATCGTCGACATCGGAGGCGGAACTACTGATGTGGCAATCCTCAGCCTCAGCGGCATCGTTTATTCTAGCTCGCTGCGAGTTGCGGGCAATGAAATGGACGAAGCGATCACCGCCTACATAAAACGCAAGTACAATCTGCTAATCGGAGAACGAACCGCGGAAGCAATTAAGATCGATTTGGGGTCGGCTTACGAACTTGAGCAGCCCCTTTTCCGGGAAGTCCGCGGCCGGAACCTAATCGAGGGCGTTCCCAAGACAATCACGGTTTGCGACGAAGAAATTCGCGATGCGTTGGCTGATTCGGTGGCAGCGATTATTGACGCCGTACGCGTGGCTCTGGAAAAAACGCCGCCTGAACTTTCGGCTGATATCTATGAGCGAGGCATGGTCCTAACCGGCGGAGGCGCGCTAATCAAGAATCTTGACAAGCGATTGGAAATCGAGACCGGGTTGCCGGTAACCGTGGCGGAGGAGCCGCTCCTCTCGGTGGTCCTGGGGGCGGGTCAGATGCTGTCCGACTTCGATTTGCTAAAGAGAGTAAGGTCGGAAAATACGCTCACGGCCGCGGCCTAACCGGCAACAAGCTCGGTCACATATTGACGTCCATCGCTCGCGCGCCGGCAGTATATTCTATTCGCGATCGTATCATAGCTCCGGTTTCAGACGGCTCATACAGCATCTGAATCCGGAACACGAAAGGGTCATCGATTGTACGCGGGATGACATAATGCGATTCGGCGAAACGTAAAACACACTGGCATCGCGCTTAAACTTACCATTACTCGCTGATCGTTTGCGCCCGTGTTTTTAGATAAGATCTAAGGGCAGCCCCCGCCCACAGCTGAGTGTTTAAATAAAAAGATTCTCTTTGCATTTAAGCTCGTTTCCATTAAGGTAAGCCACATTGTTTAATAGCAAAGTGGCCGCGACATATCAGTCGTGGGCATCCTTTTCTCTTAGCGCACCTAAAATACGAGCATGGGCGAGCATGAAAGCAAGAAGGTCATAATCATCGGCGCGGGCCCCGCCGGACTAACCGCCGCCTATGAACTTGGTAAAGCCGGCGTCAGCGCAATCGTGCTGGAAAAGGATCAAGTTGTCGGCGGGCTGGCAAGAACAGTTAATCACAAAGGCTTTCGGTTCGACATCGGGGGCCATCGCTTCTATACGAAAGTTAAAGCCGCCGCCGACATCTGGCGCGAAGTGCTTCCGCCGGCCGATTTTCTTCGACGTAAACGACTTTCGCGGATTTATTACAACAAGAATTTCTTTCACTACCCGCTGCGCGTCTCTTCCATTCTCTTCAAATTGGGACTCTGGAACAGTAGTCTAATTCTACTCAGCTATCTGTATGCTCGATTATTTCCCGCCAGGGCTGAACGCACTTTTGAGGACTGGGTAACTAACCGTTTCGGCAAACGTCTCTACACAATTTTCTTTAAGTCTTACACAGAAAAAGTGTGGGGCATTCCCTGCAGCGAGATAACCGCAGAGTGGGCCACGCAGCGAATCAAAGGCCTCTCGTTGGGTGAGGTTTTAAAAGACATTCTGTTCAGGCAAACGAATAGCAAAGGCTCGGCGATCAAAACGTTGATTAATGAATTCGATTACCCGCGCCTGGGCCCCGGCATGATGTGGGAAACAATGGCGGAGCTGGCGCGCTCGAATGGCGGTACGATTCGGCCCGGGTCGAGCGTCGAGACGATCCGCTGGAGCGAAGCCGCCATTACCTCGGTTGTGATCTCGAATGAAGGCCGGCATGAAAGTATGGTTGGTACTCACTTTATCAGCAGCATGCCGATCGCAGAACTTGTGCACAAGTTGGAGCCTGCGCCTCCTCCAGCCGTACTGGAGGCGTCTGAGAAGCTTCATTATCGAGACTTCCTTACGGTTGTCCTGATCATCAACGCAGAAGAGCTTTTCCCCGACAACTGGATCTACATTCACGATCCCGAGGTGAAAATGGGACGGGTGCAGAACTTCAAAAACTGGAGTCCTGATATGGTGCCCGATCCGAAGAAAACGTGCCTTGGTCTGGAATACTTTTGTTTCGACGGCGATGGTCTATGGACCATGTCAGACAACGAACTGATTGAACTTGGCAAGACCGAACTGGAAAAATTGGGCCTTGCCCGCGCTGACGATGTCGAAGACGGAACGGTTGTGAGAGTGCCAAAAGCGTATCCGGTTTACGATTCAACCTACAAACAAGCGCTCCAGACCTTACGCGATTTCTTTCAGTCGTTTGCAAATCTTCAACTGGTGGGCCGGAATGGAATGCACAAATATAATAACCAGGATCATTCCATGCTAACGGCTTTTCTCGCCGCCAGAAATATTTTGGGCGGTAGCCACGATCTGTGGGCCGTGAACACCGAGCCGGATTATCAGGAAGAGGTGCGTCTTCCTGCACTTGAAATTTCGCCTTACTCATTGAGTGGGCTGGCCGCATCGCAACCTATGGTTCCGCAGCGCATCCTGGCTAGTGCGGGCACTCCCGCAATGAAATAAAAAGCTTACAGAACCAGCAGCAGTGAACAACTCGCCAACACTTTCAGTCGTTGTACCAGTTTACAATGGAGGTCTCGAACTTCAACGATGCCTTAAGGCGCTTTGCGGTTCCGACTTCCAGGATTACGAAATCATCGTTGTCGACGATGCTTCGACAGATGGCGCTACCGCAACGTTTGAAGCGCCGAAGGTCTGCATTCTCCGACTTGCTACAAGGTCAGGCCCCGCCGCGGCGCGGAATCGCGGAGTCGAACAAGCCCGCGGAAAGATCATTCTGTTTGTTGACGCTGACGTTGTTGTTTGTCGGGATACTCTTCCCAGCGTGGTGGCCTTCTTTGACGAACATCCCGAGGTTGCCGCAGTCTTCGGTTCTTACGACGCCGAGCCTGACGCCGAAAACTTTGTCTCTCAGTACAAGAATCTGCTGCACCACTTTGTTCACCAGAACTCATCAACGCAGGCATCAACATTCTGGTCGGGTTGCGGAGCGGTGCGTCGCGGTCCTTTCGAAGCGGTCAACGGCTTTGACGAGAAACGCTATTCGCGTCCGTCCATCGAAGACATAGATCTCGGATATCGTTTGCGTCGCCGCCAATTCCTGATCACGCTGAAAAAGGACCTTCAGGTTAAGCATCTGAAGCATTGGACCATCCCCTCCTTACTTCGCGCCGACCTCTTTGACCGCGCTCTGCCGTGGTCAAGATTGATTTTAAAAGATGGCGTAATTCTGGATGATCTAAACCTGCGTTTGTCGGAGCGATTTTGCGCTGGGCTGGTAATGACCGCGGCGTCGCTGCTGGTTCTCGCTTACTTCTTTCCGGCGCTGTTGCTTGGAATACCCATTTCGCTAACAGGGGTAGTTTTCCTCAAGCGGTCACTCCTCAGTTTTTTTTACGCTCGCGGCGGCGCGAAGTTCGCGCTGACGTCGTGCGCCATGCTGATCGGGTACTATTTTTATAGCGCCTTCGTGTTTGCATCGTGCTACCTGACGAATTTCCTGCGAAAATTGTTCCGAACATCCCCACTTGTCGGACCTCGTTCCAGATTAAGGTCCGGGAACGATGCCTAAATTCCAATCGACCACAGCAGAGGACGCCCGTAGCCTGAATGATAAAGTCTTGTTTGCGATCGCTCGGGCAGGGAACGGTGCGCATGATCAGTTTGCGGAGATGGACCAGGCAAGTCGTAGAAAGACTTCGTTTGCGGTGAACCGCAATCTGATGAAACAAATTAAGGGTCCGATCTTTTGGCTGGTCCTGGCCTTTCTGATTCGGCTCCTGTTCATTTGGTGTTTCGATTATGTGATATCACCTGATGGGGTTGGTTATGTAACCCTCGCGCGCAATTTAACGTCCGGGAATCTGCGAGACGGTTTGAGCACTTATGCTCCGCCGCTTTATCCATTGCTCATCGGGCTGGCGTCGCTCTTCTTTCGCGACGGGGAGTTTGCCGGACGGCTGGTGTCTGTTGTGGCCGGATCAGTTTTAATTATTCCGGTCTATCGCTTCGCAGAAGAATGGTACGGCGTTAGCGTGGCGCGCGTTGTTATTGCTATCGTGGCCTTACATCCGCTGTTGATCTACTACTCCACGACACTCCTGACCGAATCAACCTACACACTTTTATTCACGGGTGCCGTCTTTGCCGGTTGGTCAGCGCTCTCAAAGGGAGGCCGGAAATCGTCCCTGCTTTGCGGACTTTTATTCGGGGCTTGCTATCTTCTGAAACCTGAAGCCGCGTTATTTTTGGCTGTGCCATTTCTCGCCCTCGTCGTGCGCACGATCATGGTTAAGCCGCGCTCAGTCAAGCCGGCAATGCAAAATGGATTGTTATTGCTTGTGGGCTTCCTGTTGCTTGCCTCGCCGTACCTTCTTTATCTTCGCAAGCAAACGGGCGCGTGGACTCTGAGCGGAAAAGTTAGCGGGCATCTGTGGCAAGGCGCTCGTCGGGCTGGCGGTGACTTCACGCCATTGATCTCGCCTCTCCTCCCGGGTTGGACAACTGCAATTGTACAACTGACCAAAGCACTACGATTCGAATTCGAACTCTTGAACCTGCTTCTGCCAGCGACATTCGTCGTGCTCGCTGCGGCTGGTCTTTTTCGCAGCCCGTGGACGCGGGAACGTGCCGGCCGTGAGTTGTATCTGTTTCTGTTCGTCATCGCGGCTGTGCTGGGTTATGCCATAACCCTCCCTAACATAAGATTTCTAATGCCGCTTCTGCCGCTTTTGCTTTTGTGGGTTGCGAAAGGAGTTGCCGAACTGGAAACCTGGATCAGGGAGACGTTAACCTTAAGCAACACGTCAGACTGGCCGGGCCGGAAAAGCATTCGGTTACTGTGCCGCCGGTTCGTAGTCCCCGTCGTCATCGGGATATTGCTCATTTCCGTCGTGCCGTTGTTTGTTTACCTGATGCGCGGAGACAAGTGGTCTGACTATTACGGACAGAAGCGAGCCGCGCTTTGGATCAAAACGCATGATGCTTCGCCACAGCCTGTCGTTATGAGTACCGTGCCGGTTGCGGCGTTCTACGCAGGCGCGCGACATGTGCAGTTGGTTGATGAAGACTACGCGGGTTTCATCGAGCGTGCGCGGAGCTCAGGCGCCAATCACATCCTCGTGAACGAGCGGGACTTTCGCTATCTGAGTTTGCTGCGGCCCCTGCTTGATGAACAGACCGTTCATCCAGGCCTGCGACTCGATTATCGCCTCGCCGAAGGTACGGACCATAAAATTCTCCTGTACGCACTGGACCAGACTTCGACCTCGATGGATCCCGGCCAGGCGGGGAAAACCCCATGACGGCGAAGACGGAGATCATTCGTTTGGGCGTCGTCGGTTGTGGCGCGGTGGCGCAACGCCATCACCTTTCAGCCCTGCGCGAGGTTCGTTCAATAAAAGTTACCGCGGTTGCAGATAGTGATACAGCGAGACTGGCGCTTATCGCCGAAGAGTTTGGAATAGAACAACGCTTCCGGAACTACCGGGAATTAGTTCAGTCGGAAAATATTGATGCGGTCGCGGTTTGTACGCCGCCGGAGTTGCATGAGGAGATAGCACTCGCCGCGATCGAGAATGGCAAGCATACGTTCGTCGAAAAACCGTTGACGCTTACGCTTGAGAGCTGCCAACGCCTTGCGAACACGGTGGCAAAAGTTCCCAGGCTAAAGTTGATGGTGGGCTTCAATCTGCGCCAGCACCGTCTAATTCTCGAGGCGCGGCAGAAAATTCAGCGAGGCGAGCTTGGACGAATCAAGCTGGTGCGCACAGTTTTCACAAATGGGTCGCGCCGGCAAAAGGACTGCGCCGCTTGGCGAAAGCAAAAGGGATCGGGAGGTGGAGCACTATTCGAATTGGGCGTGCATCACTTCGACATTGTTCGTTTTCTTTGCGATGCAGAGATAGCCGAAGTGTCCTCGGCAAGCGTCAGCGAGGATGGAAGTGCAACTGTCGCAGCCCGGCTCGATGACGGCACGCAGCTCATCTCCGCATTTTCCGAGAACGCGACAGACAATCAGGAGATTGAAGTCTACGGAGAGCGCGGTAGGTTGCGCGTTTCATGTTATCGCTTCGACGGCTTGGAACATCTCTCCGAGTATTCAGGCTCGCCAACCGATCGCATGCAGAACCTTAAACGCAAGCTTGTGTCTTTCCCGCGCTTTATTTCACAGCTAAAACGAGGCGGCGATTATGTCGCAACTTATGCGGGGGAGTGGCGCCACTTCGCTGATGCTATCATCAACGACAAACCTGTGAACTGCACCCTCGAAGATGGACGAGAAGCCCTTGCCGTCGCTCTGACAGCGATGGTCGCAAGCGCAACCTCGCGAGCCGTGCGGATAACAGAGGTGAAAGAGCGTCCAACATCCAATGAGGGCAGGGGCCCTGACGAGGCCCTTTTCCTGACCCGGGAAGCTACTGCATGAACCAGAAAAGCGTCGATCAGCGGTCCCTGAATCTGACGATGTCCGTTGTCGTTGTAACTCCCGACCGCTATGCGACGATACAAAAGACGATTAAGCATTTGCGCGCTCAAAAAGTCTGCGGGAGTCTGGAAATTGTTGTGGTAGCACCGTCGCTTGGCGAAGTGAATGCCGACGAAAACGCTCTGCGCGATTTCGGCAATTACAAAATCATTGAGATTGGGCCTGTCAGTTCCACTGCGCGGGCACGCGCTGCGGGCGTGCGCGCCGCGGCCGCAGGGATTGTGGCTTTTGCCGAAGACCATGCTTATCCGGCTCCGGGCTGGGCCGAAGCGTTAATAACTCGCCATGAGGAAGAATGGGCGGCGGTTGGCCCGGTGATGGCGAATGCGAACCCGCGTCGGACTACGAGTTGGGCGAACCTGCTGATCGAATACGCAACCTGGCTTGACCCGTGTGAGGGCGGCGAACGCCCGCATTTGCCGGGTCACAACGGATCGTATAAGCGTGACATTTTGCTCGACTACGGTGAACGGCTCGAGTCGATGCTCGACGCCGAGAGCGTGCTTCATTGGGACCTGCTGGCACAGGGACATCGACTCTACCTCGAGCCCAAGGCGAGAACATTTCATGAGAATTTCTCGGCATTATTGCCATCGCTCCCACTTCGCTTCAATGGCGGGCGCTTATTTGCCGCGGCTCGCGCGCGCGACTGGCCCGCGTGGCGTCGAGCTTTGTTTACAGTTGCTGCTCCACTCATACCGCTTGTGCGTTTAGTGCGGATCATGAAGGAGTTGACAAGACCCGGGCGCCCAAAGAATTTGTTGCCACGCGTCCTGCCGGCATTGTTTGTGGGCTTAGTGTGCGATGGCACTGGTGAGCTGATCGGTTACATGCTTGGGCCAGGCGACGCGATGGCAATATTGTCGGACATGGAGTTTCACCGCTCGCGTTTTCTTGCCGCCGGTGACAACCGCAAGCCCTTGCCCGCCGACGAAGTACAGCGCGCAACCATATGAGCGAGAACTTGCCCTTCTTTTCAGTGATCGTTCCCACCTATGAACGTCCGGCGCAGCTGCGCTCCTGTCTTCGCGCGCTGACCCAGGTCGATTACCCAAAAGAGAAATTTGAAGTGATTCTCGTCGACGATGGCGGCACGATGTCGCTTGAGAATTCGGTAGAGCAATTTCGGCAGGGAATTGATTTAAGACTATTTAGGCAAGCGAATGCGGGACCAGCGGCCGCGCGTAATTTTGGCGCAACTCATGCGGCTGGAGAATTCCTTGTTTTCACAGACGATGACTGTATGCCCGCTTCCGGTTGGTTGCGTGCCTTAGCGCACCAGTTTGCAGCCACGCCGGATCGCATCGTTGGCGGGCGAACCCTTAACGCTCTGCCTGCGAATCTTTGCTCAGAGACTAGTCAGCTGATAATTGACGTGGTGTACGCTCACTTCAATGTGCGACATGACGAGGCGACCTTCTTTGCCTCAAACAACTTCGCAATGCCTGCCAAACGTTTCCGCGAGATGCAGGGATTTGACGAGACGTTTATGACTTCAGAGGATCGGGAAATCTGCGATCGTTGGCGCGCCAGCCGCCTGGGCCTGACCTACGCGCCAGATGCTCACGTTTATCATGCCCATCATTTAACCCTTCGCACGTTGTGGCGGCAGCACTTCGCATACGGCCGAGGCGCTTATCGCTTTCATCGCGCGCGCGCCGAACGCCAGGAACGGTTTGAGCCTCATTTCGATTTCTATTTGAAACTGCTAAAGAGTGCGCAATCACAACCCAGGGTTACTCGACCAATTCAACTGACGGCGTTGCTGTTATGGTCGCAGATCGCCAACGCCGCAGGTTTCGTTTGCGAAATGTCTCGGAGGAAGAGAAAAGGTATTAAGACGCAGGGTGACCTTGCCGAGATCTAAGTCGCACTTACTCTTGACGGTTAATGAGATGGTTGGCCGACAAGTTTTCCGCGAGTGACTCGCCTATTCGTCTATGGACAAGGGCTGAAGGATGCGGATCCCAACGGCTCGCTTGAAATTGATCTCGTGAAAATTGATTGCGGATGTCTGACAGGTCGATGAATGATATGCCATCGGCGGTCAAATGATCCGCGAGCCTCCCGTATTGGCTGCCCGAGGGTAGCAGTACGATGCGGTAAGCGAGTTTATTTTTGTCAGCGATCGTCTTGAACTGTCTGATGTAAGCGTAGGAAGCAGGAACCTGGCCACGCACCAGAATATCCTCAACGCTTTCCGTCTTTTCAAGCAGGGGATACAGCAAGTCTCGGATGAGATAGAGCAGATGAATTTTTCGTAGCGGGATTCTGAGCCGCGAATCTCGCGACAAAAAAGCCGACAGAGTGTTGGCTGAAAGATTCCCGTAAGCGTCGACCGAGGGTGTTCGCGCAAGGTTCAAATCATTCGGGATAATTGCCATCAATACCACGTCGGGCTTTACGGCAAGCATCCTCTGCTCGAGCGTTGCTGACATCACCGCAACGTTATAGGCCGATGCGGCAAAGTTAAATACTCTCGCTTTTACCAGGCCTTGTTGGCGGTTCAGATAGTCTTCCATGACTTGCGCATAGACGTCCTCATTCTTCTCTACGCCTTCGCCGAACGTCACAGAATCTCCGACGAGAGCTATTCGGTATTCTCTGACTCCTGAGTTTTCATTGACAGCGCGCACAGACTTCACACGCAGTCCCAACTCATCTGTATTGATCACGGCGAGCCCCCGCGCTCGTGCATTGATGAGACCGGGTTTGTGAACGTAGGGAATTTCTGATGAGCCACTGAACGGCATGTAGATCGGATCGCAGATATGACGTTCCGCGTAACCCGAAATTCGGACAATGACCTCCAGTAGAAGCGACGTCGCTACAACCACGAAGAGAATGAGAATTAGTTTTCTGCGACGGTTTTTCTTCATGGATGGGAATAACCCGGCATAACAGCGACGCGGCTTAGACCGCCCAAAATAGCACGACAGAAAATCTTACCGATTCATCCCCGAATGAAGCTGGATGAGGTTATTTGGAGGCGGCGATCGGAATCGAACCGATGAATAAAGGTTTTGCAGTTCGACCTGGGCACCTGTCACTGAGTATTACCGAGTGTCATCCCCCGGTAAACATTGAGCTTTTCTGATGGCCTCGTTACTCGGTAACACTCAAGATCGTCGCAGACCCCCCGCAAAAGTCCCCACAGTCGATTTCGTCACGTCGAAGAGGATCTAGTCACTTGGTTGGGCGGAATCGTGAGCTTCTTAACCTTTCCTTCGCTGTAGACAACCAATGGGGTCTTGGTCTTTGCCGCCAACTCGCGAGCTCTCCGGCCAGCCCGCCGCAGCGCCGCTTCCACGCCGGTAAGTCGTCCGTTAATACTGGTATCTTTCTTCTGCTTCACGGCTCTCATCCTTCCTCGATCAGGTGCGCTCGTTCACCCGAATTGTCATACAACTGCCATGAGTCCACAAGTCCGCGATAAATGTTCTCGAAGTTTCGCCAGCCTTGTTTGAATCGCCGACGAATAACCTCATCGGGGACGGAGTGTCCGCCTTGGTTGACCCTCGCAGCGACGCGCTCAACCGCCAAGAATTCATTTTGAAGCTTCAGAAAAATTAGATGGACACGGTATCCACGCCGTTGCCAGCGCGGAATGAGCTGGACATAGCGTCGTCCGGCAAGGGTCGTTTCGAAACTGAAGCTCGCGCCGCTGCGGGCATGACGGTCAATCTCTTTGAGCATCAGGCGGCCAGCCTGAACCGCAACTTTGCCGGGGTCGAATGGAGAAAGGCCGTCAGCGATCAAGTCCGCATTCACGAATAATGGGCAATCGGCTTCATTGGGCAGGAATTCTCGCGCGAAAGTCGTTTTGCCCGCGCCGTTCGGGCCGGCAATGATGATTATCCGTTTGTAGGAAGGGGCAGGCATCTGCGATTGCTAAGGGTCGGGTGGCTAGGTCAAGCCGCCTTTGGAGTCACGATTCGCTTGATCTTTTCGTATTCCTTGCGTCGGTCTCGATGCATGACCCAGAGATCGACACGCTGCTGAGTCCTAACCACATCTCCGGCGACGGTGCCGAACGCGCGCGCCAGGCGATGCGCCATGTCGGTAGTAACGGGTCTGCGCTCGTGCAGTATCTCGCTCACTGTTCGTCGCG
The DNA here is from genome assembly GCA_046262775.1 of Pyrinomonadaceae bacterium. GTDB lineage: Bacteria > Acidobacteriota > Blastocatellia > Pyrinomonadales > Pyrinomonadaceae > PSRF01. The sequence continues at coordinate 41,234 of JBHEMC010000026.1, forward strand.
ACATCAGCTTCGCAAGCTTGTCCTGCGTTAACCTAGCCGCTGGCAAAACATCCTCGCGCAGAATCTCTCCTGGATGCGTCGGTCGTCTTCTTCTGTTATTTCGCATCGTTCACCTACAGCGTATCGAAATTAACTTTCTTCATCAACGATTTTCGATCAGTTTCAGTGCGCGGATGGCGTCAATGCTCTTAAACATGCGGAACTGATCAGGAAAGCGAATGAAGTCGTATCTCTTATACCAGAGAGCGAGCCTTTCATTTCGGGCATCGAGCATCATCGCGCGAACGCCCGTCTTCCTCGATATTTGATCAACCCGCGCCTGGGCGTCCATCAGCATCAGCTCGCCATTGCCCTGACCCTGAAATTCTCGATCGATGCCCAGTTGTCCGAGAAGGATTACAGGAATGGCGCGCTTGATGCGGGGGCGGTCGCCGGGTATTTCTTCCTGTTTCACTTGGGCCATTAACAGAGTGTGTTATCCAACCACGCGGATGAGCTCGACTTGCTCGTCGACCATCACCATCGTGCGGCTGAGGTTCCGCTCCTGGTTTTGGAGAGCTTGCTCCTGAAGAAAGCGTGTGACTTCTTTATTTCCACAGTCGAAATGCTTCCGGGCGTGACTTCTGGAGATGGGTTCAACCAGCAAGGCGATGTCTCACACCTTCCCGTCGGCCTCCTCGGTAGCGAGCGGCAGCAGCGCGAGACGACTTCGACGGCTTGCTGCTACGGTCGAGCGATTTAAGGAAGAAACTATAGTCCTCGGCATCAAGCGTCACGGTATCGTGTCGCTCCAGAATTTCGTTGGCTCTTTCGCTGAGCGCAGCGACCGCGAAATCGGTTAGCCCCTGGCCGGTGATTGCTGCAGCCCTGGCCACACGCGCGCCTTAATGTCGGGATTTAGACGAAAATGCATCCTGTCTTTGTCTGCCGTGCTCACCTTCTTTTCCTTTGCCAGTGTCATTATCTTCGCTCCTTGACGCTAAGTGGCAATCTGCCACACGCAGTATGGCCGGTCGCTTAATCGAGCTCAAGGCAACTTTGCCCAGATGGACGCGGCGATCGGAATCGAACCGATGAATAACGTGGCTGGCGAAGGGTGAAGTCGGCATCGAGGAGCCGAAACGAATTCCGACATTCGCGACGGCGCTTAAGGAGTTTCTCAAGTGGTCAGAACTTTCCGCCGACGGCCGTTAGTCTTACCGGCAAATTCTGTTGCGTCGGAATGCCGACGGTGGTATAAGGCGCCGCAGGATACGATCTGAGTCCAGAGCGGACATTATCTCCATCTCGCTATCTTGGATTCCCGCGATCCCTTCACATTTAGCTGACCATACTGCCCTGGCGTAGTGGAGAACAAACAGTATGCGAAAGTGGTTAATTGGTATATTCGGCTTAGTGCTGATCACAGCCGGAATCGCCGTAGGCCAGAAACGACGCAGCGCGCCGCCGACGGGGCAAGGGTCCGGTCAGCCAACGCCGGCGACGACGCCGAGTCCAGCCGCGAGTCCTCAATCCTCAATCTCGCAGCCAAATAAATCGGGCAACGCAGAGAGTCTAATCGAAATTGCGATTCACACGTCGCGCGCCCAAGTTACAGCGGGATCGGGCTTCGGAATTGCGGCAGACATTCACAACAAGTCATCGCAATCGGTTTACATCCGACCCAAATACCTGATTATGAGCCTGCCTACAGAGATCGATCCCGATCCGCCTTCTTTGTGGTGGGCACTAATACCGCCGCAAAAGTCGGCGGACCCCAATTTTGATGAAGTGGTCCATCTTGCTGCCGGTGCGACGACCACAGTCTTTTGGGCTGGCAAGCCGCAAGACGACAAACAGAAATGGTATACGGCGATTTTTGATCTTCTTGCGTTTCCGCCCGGCGAATACACAATAAAGGTGGTGGGAAATTATTGGCTAGACTTCGACAACGCGAAAACGGAATCAGGCAATTACCTAACTCAAACAGCAGAAGCTAGAGTCGCCATTGCATCGCCGCAGTGGGTGATTCTCGTGGGCGCTATGCTTGGCGGGCTCATTGGCTACCTTCTCCTTCCAAGGGCGAGACTGTTTTCGACGGAATTCAACATTCTAGGAGTGCTTACCTCGGTCTTGCTGAGTTCAATCGTGACGATTCTTCTGGCGAGACTCTCGGAAACGCAGTTTCTCGTTCGGGTCACCATTTCCGATCTTTGGGGGGCAATTGCGATCGGTTTCGTAGCCAGCGCGTCCGGAACGACGATCTTGCAAAAGTATGTTCCACATTCCAAAAGATCGCCAACAAAAGCTGTGAAAACGTGGGTCCGGCAGCGCAGGAAGAAGAAAAGAAGGTTGTCAAGAGTGAAAGCAGCGCAATAGGGATCGGTACTCAAAGAGCCATCTCGACCATGGCTATCTCTTCACCGGTTTGGCAAGACAACGGCAGCCAGACGCAAGTGCCGCTTAGTGAGAGAGCTACTGCGGTACTGCTTAGACGGCTTGAGAAAGTCGAGGGTGAGTTTCTGTTTCCTGGTCGCGAAACTGATCAGCCAGTCATCAAGGTGAACCGTGCGCACGTCGGCACGCTCGCGCGAGTCAATCTTCTCCGATCAGAAACAAACCAGAGTCCGATTCCGCATTTCCGGATCTACGATCTCCGTCACACCTGGGCGACACGCGGCGCTATGGCGGGCATTGATTTGGTTACGCTCGCGGCGATGCTCGGTCATTACCGCATTCATGGTTCTGCGCTATGCGCACCTAACCGAAGAGCATCAATTCGCGGCGATGAAGAAACTTGAGGCTTTTCGGATGGCGAAATAGCAGGCACAGAGGGTCGAGGGCTGAGTTGACTCCGTCACTGACGATGACGCGACGACAGAGTTTCTGACATCCACACCGATATAATACGGAGGCATTCGTTGGCGCATTCGAGGTTAACAAAATCTAGTGTCAACCATGCCAATTGCGACTTCTGATGGGAAGCTTCGATTAACGAATATGTCTGAATGGCACAACCTTCGAAATCTCGACGGTTCTCAGCACAAGGCATTCGGGAATTGTGTTGTCAGTTGGCCGCAGCCGAAAAACTCGTGAGCGGCTCATCGTTCATTCGCAAAGCAGCTCCGGATGCTGGCGTCGAGTGTTATTGGAAACTTCCTGATAAGAGTGAGTGGGGCTGGCAAGCGAAATTCTTCCTGTCACCACCAGGCAAAGCGCAATGGAAACAGATTGATGATTCAATTAGCACCGCTTTAGATAAGCACCCGCTGCTAAGCAGATATATTGTTTGCCTTCCGATTGATCGGCCCGATCCTCGGGTTGAGGGACAGAGTTCGTTCATGTCGGAATGGGATAAACACGTAGCGAAGTGGCAAGCGTGGGCGACGAACAAAGGGATGGCGCTGACCTTCGAGTACTGGGGCGAACACGAGTTATTTGAACGACTGAGTATGGAAGAGCACCGCGGACGACACTATTTTTGGTTTAACCGCGATCTATTTAGTCAGGACTGGTTTAGGAATCGAGTTGAAGAAGCCGTAGCGAATGTTGGGCCAAGATATACCCCCGAACTCGATGTCAAACTGCCGATTGCCCACCTCTTCGATGGCTTACGCAAAACCCAAGAACTTGGTAAACGAGTAAGAAAGACAATTAAGAGAATCCAAGAAAATGTTCGGTATCGACCTTCTGTCCCAGCGATTCCGGAATTGGACAAACTCCACTCGGCGCTGGACCGAATTTGGGCGCTCTTGGAATCGGTAAGTAAGAGTCCGAGCGAATCGGTCCCATGGAACACGATCATTGATCTGACGCGGCAATCAACCAACGACGCCGATGACTGTAGTAAGAAACTCTTACTACTCAGTGAGGCAAAGAAACCGAAGAAGAACCAGGAGAAAACCGATAATGAAAGCGAGAGGCTGAAATCGCTTGCTTCAAACTATCGAAGACTATCGCAGGTACTTCCCGAGCTTATTGACTTTGCAGTAAGCAGTGAGGCCACGTTAACCAACATACCAGCTTTACTTCTCGCCGCCGATGCCGGGCGAGGTAAGACGCATCTTTTCTGCGATGTCGCCATCCATCGCGTTCAGTCTGATATGCCTACCGTCTTACTAATAGGCGGAGACTTCAATCTCGACGAACCTTGGACCCAAATAATCCGTCAGCTCGGACTATCCTGCACCAGAGACGAGTTTTTAGGCGCTCTAGAAGCGGCGGCTCAGGCTAATGGTGAGCGTGCTGTGATCCTCATCGATGCTCTGAATGAAGGCCAAGGGAAGCAGCTGTGGACCAAGTATCTCGCGGGTATTCTGTTAGCGATATCTCGCTCGCCTTGGGTGGGCATTTCGATAAGCGTTAGAACCTCCTACGAAGACGCAACTATCCCAGAAGGCCTAGTCCCAGCTAGACTATTACGTGAGCTTCATCACGGTTTCGCGGAGCACGAATACCAGGCAACCAAAACCTTCTTTGATTTCTACGGGATTCAACTTCCAAGCATTCCACTGTTGGTGCCGGAATTTCAGAACCCACTGTTCCTGAAAATCTTTTGTCAAGGCCTCCAGAATAGTGGATTTCAAATTCGGAATGGTTGACTCTCGAAGGTTATTTAGATTGGGACAATTCTCCGACTGATGAAGATCTAGGGCAAAAATACCCTTTTCGCAAGACTAGATTTTGGCTTCAGGCTTATTTGATGAGGAAGACAGACTTGGGGGAAGTGTTCGAATGGATGAGAGGCAATTGGAAGTTATTCGATCCACTTTCTTCCGAGCTCTCACGGCGTGAATGATATTTTCTTAGGTGAGTACTTTTGGTCGCCAGCGTTCCTCTATCACAACGTTCCCTATTTTCACCATGACGGATGGGTTGGCGGCCAATCTGGTGACGAAATCCCAAAACCGATTCTTCTCACAACCGATCAGTATTCTCAGTCGGACAGTGGATATGATTGTTCGTTAGATGAGTCGATCCAGATTCATCTCCCATGCAAAATGATATCCGATGAAATGAATCTGAGATGGAAAGGCACCGAAGGCCACTACTTCAACAGTGATAATAAGTTGATCGCCTTTGACCCTTCTGTACTCTCCGTCGGACCAAGCGCGTTACTGGTCAATCGGAAATTGTTCTCCAATTATCTTAGAGAAAAGTCTTACGACCTTCTGTGGGTAGTGAGCGGTGAGAAGCAAATTATTACCGGGGGTGTGTCGGGACCGGATTGGCCAGGCCGATTAAACTTTCTTGGCGTTTTTCGAATGGAGAATGAGCAACTTATCGGTGAACTAGCGACTAGAATTGAGAAGGAGTAGCTGCTGCTCTTGCTGGAGTGGTGGGCGTGGAGTATGAGATCTTCCATCAAACTTCAGATCGTAAAATACTCCCCACAAAATTCCCCACAGTGAGAATTTACTTGAGGCTCGTGACTGCCTGTAAGTTATTGACAGATTTGGAGGCGGCGATCGGAATCGAACCGATGAATAAAGGTTTTGCAGTTCGTTTGCAGTCAGTTTCACAGAGCGGTACTGAGCATCACCGCCGTCAAACTCATAGGGTTTTATAGCTCGCATGTCTCCAGTGGTGCTCGGTGTGCTTCAGTAACTACTACACAATCTACTACGTGAGAGTGAAGCCTCCGTTCAGATTTGACCAAGCCACCGAATCGCTTATCGAAACCGCAATTGGCTTATCGAATTGTGGTTCGCCGTTAGTGTGTTGCTATTCTAGGGTTTTGACCGCCAAGTCCTTGCGGAAGAGCGTGAACATCGCGTCGGATTGATCAAAGAACCAAGTCCTGAGCACGTTTTCCTCTTCTTTCATTTCTTCAATTTGGGCTTCTGTTAGATTTGGTCTTTCAAGGGCAACTCGAATGTTAGCTAGTTTGGTGGCCTTCTTGTAAACCTCATCGAAGTACCGAACAACGCGATCATCAAAGAGAAACCGGCTTTCGATGGTGTCGCGCTTGAACGTGCCAGCGTTTCCCAGGCTTTCTAATGGCTCGTTCGCATCTCCTATCGCGAGATCAGAGACAAAGAGCCTAAGAGTAAGGAATAGCGCGTACCGCTTATCGTATAACTCGAATCTCAGTTTGGACTTCCCAAGCTTGTGCTGCTGATAAGCCAACCATGAGGCCGCAAAGCCGATGGTGGCCTTCAGGATCAAATCCAAAATGGAATACCCTGTCATCTACTTATCGAATGAGCCGAAAAAGAGAGATTAGATCGCGAGTTGACAACGCTTCGATTTCACTTAGCCAGGACGAAGGGCCAAGGCCCTGATAGCAATCCTCGGTTACTTCGGTCCTGGTACTAAACGGAAACTTACCGACAGGCTTCTTAAAGCCCGAACGTTTACTCTCTGCGGTACAGAAACCGTATAGAGCCCAATTCCATGCCCATTTGACTTGGTCTCGGTGCGAATCGAACGGCCGGCCAAACATTCGCACAAATTCGCTGTGTATGCGCCTTGCGAGTGCAAAATCCCTAGAAGCGGTGGCTTTGCTCTTGTTCATCGTTTGAGAAGCTAAAGAAAGCCAACCATAGGCACTCTCACGCAGTTCTGGTACGGCCTCCATTGTCGTGAGGAGCCCGGTAATCCGATCAGCCCGCTCCCGCCTTCTGCGCATGTGCAACTTGCGCCTGCCTGCGTTCCGCTTACAAGCTTCTTCAAAAGTCTTAGGATGCCAAGCTTTGGTCACTTTGAAAACAATTGATTAATCAATTCGCCTAACAACCCTGCGAAATTGATTTATTTTTCAAACAATCAAGTTTGCCGACTAATTTTTCCGCGTTTAAAAACTACTCGTCGAATAATGTGCAAACCTTTGCGCATTACTCACGCGCGCGCGCGTTTTTAGTGCGAACGGTCCGTGCGTGGATTTGGTGTATAAAGCCCTTCCCCTAACTTATGCCGCCCGTCGGAGAACGGCACCAGCTTTTCCTTCTTTGTGGGTAGCTTCTAATAGAAGAATAGATTCGAGGCGCTTAGAAAATGATCTTCTACGGCTGCCCGGTAAGTACGGTCAGACCATTCTATTCGCCTTCGGTTGCTCTTGTTCACTCAGGTCGCTTGCTCGCGCGCGAATCGCAGGCGCCAACGAATTTACGGGCAGCCTATCAACGTCCCGTTCCAACTGCCGCGAAAAGTGCCCTTGCCGTCCCACCACTTGCCGGTAAAGCTCTTTCTGTCGGCCGAGAGCACAAATTCCATCGTCCCGTGGCGTGTGTCCGGGTCGGGAAATTGTGGCTGCGACCACTGACCTTTCAACGTGTTCCCGCTTATCGTGCCATTCAACGTGCTGGGGCCTTGATAGTCGTAGGTGCCGTTGGCGCTATCGCCGCTGATCTTAATAGTGACCATCCCACCGTTGGTGCTCCACCGGCCGGCGAAAGCGCCGCATTCCACGGGTGGCTCGCTGAGCGTGTCTTCTTCGCCTTCGTCCGGGGCATTAGCAGGCAGAACGACCACATATAGTTTTTGGGTCGCGTGAATCTCATCAAAAAGCTTAAACTTAACGGGCTTGTTAGTGGGGTTCTTCACCACATATGTCATGCATTCGCCCTGACGAAGAATGCGCGGTCCCGCAGCGGCCCCGAACTTGTTGTCCACGCTATAACTGAACGGCCTGTATACGATCGAGTCCTCGTTGCACAACTTGATCGTATCGCCGGCTCGCACTGCCAATTCCGCGCCATCCTTTTTGAGGTCTGACGGTATTTTGCTGGTCCTCTTTGGCGGTACGTATCGTTTTCCCACCAGCATTATCTCAATCGCTTTTTGTTGCGGCGGGAACGAAGTTGTAACAGAGGTGTTTGGCTCAGCGGATGCTTGCCGGCCATTTAGAACGCGCCCATGATCCCAAAGACTGAACACAGTCAGCGCAATGAGCACCACCATCGGGTGCCGCGTGCTAAGAACGCCCATACCTGGAAAGTGTTTCATCTTCGTGTCCTCCATATCGTTGACTTGAGACTGATTTGCGCTCATCTATCACGCAACGTAAGAACAGTCAATGAGATTTCGGTTTCGTGTTACTGCTCAGTGATACAAGAGATGTTGGTTTCGTGCAGCCAAGAATAAAGCGCATGACGTCTCATTCGAGCGAGCGCGAGTTAGCGCACCTCTCATGCATGACTTGTCGCTGGCGGCGTTAATTGCGCGCCGGTCAATTTGGGCGTTATGCCGCCCAACTAGTTTTTGCATGAAATAAGGATAATGCCCGCGTCAATGTAATGGGTTTTATCATGGTCCTAAAGCCTCTCATTCTTGCGCTCACCGTGCTCGCT